>SVOD01000122.1 GCA_015066575.1 Oscillospiraceae bacterium | reverse complement strand
CCCAAATAGGTTTTGGTTGCCTCTTTTTCCATAATATTGCGTTAAAACGCCTTGCAATGCGTTAGCATTTCTTCGCCCTTTTGCTACTGAACACTAAACACTGAACACTGAACACTCAAATAAGGATTTGCGCGCTCGGAGAGCGCGACAAATCCTTATTTGACATTGTTGCATATAAATGGTAATATAAAACAGTGTATTTTTATTATAATTTAAATATATATAGTAAATTATGCAATTGATGAATAGAGGGGTTAAGACTTATGGCAGTCAAAACAGTGAAATTCGGCGGTAGTTCTTTAGCCAGCGCCGCGCAGTTTAAAAAGGTAGCCGCAATTATTAAAGCGGACCCGGAAAGGCGTTATGTGGTCGCTTCCGCACCCGGCAAGCGTGATGCGCAGGATGTCAAGGTGACCGATATGCTCTACGCTTGCTTCCAAGCGGCAAGAAAGAAACAGGATATTGAGCCGATTTTTGCCAAAATAGAGCAGCGATACAATGAAATTATCAGTGAACTGGGGTTGGATTTTTCACTTAAAGAGGAGTTTGAAAAAATCAAATTTGCCATTTCGCACCATGTGGGTGAAGATTACACGGCTTCACGCGGTGAATACTTAAATTCCATGGTTTTGGCGGAGTACCTCGGCTATGACTTTATTGATGCGGAAAACGGTATCTTTTTTAAAGAAAACGGCACTTTTGACGCCGACCATACCAACGATGTGCTTGCAGAAATTTTGAGCGAGCATGAAAGAGCAGTCATTCCCGGCTTCTACGGCTCGATGCCCAACGGGACAATTAAGACCTTTTCCAGAGGCGGCAGCGACATCACCGGCAGTATTGTTGCCAGAGCTGTAGATGCGGAAGTTTACGAAAACTGGACTGATGTTTCCGGTATGCTCATGGCAGACCCGCGCATTGTCAAAAACCCTAAGGTAATAAAAGTCATTACCTATTCGGAACTGCGCGAGCTTTCCTATATGGGCGCTACCGTTTTGCACGATGAGGCGATTTTTCCGGTACGCGAGGCGCGCATCCCGATTAATATTCGCAATACCAATGCCCCCGAAGAAGAGGGCACCATGATTGTTCCCTTTGCCGACAAGCCCAACGAAGATATTATCACGGGTGTAGCCGGTAAAGTTGGTTTCTCCATTATTAATATTGAAAAAAGTATGATGAATTCCGAAGTGGGGTTCGGCAAAAAAATTCTCAAAGTGATTGAAAACCATGATATTTGCTTTGAACATTTACCTTCCGGAATTGATACGATGAGCGTGGTGGTCGACACCGCCGAGATTGAAGGCATTCGTGAAGATGTGGTCAATGAAATGTTCCGTAAGACCAAAGCCGATTTTATTAATGTGGAAGACGGCTTGGCGCTTATCGCCGTTGTCGGTCGCTCTATGGTGCAGCAGGTCGGTACGGCAGGCAGAGTCTTTACCGCAATGGGGAAGGCAGGCGTTAACATCAAAATGATTGACCAGGGTTCCAGCGAACTTTCCATTATCATCGGCATCAATGAAGCTGACTATGCAAAAACGCTCAATGCGATTTATTCTGAATTCGTAAAGGACTAATATGGCAAAGCAAAATTCCAAGGCGCTCAAAGAGGAGCGCAAAAAGGCAAGCACAAAAGCAGCCTATATCGGTACAGCAGCGGCACTGATTATTGTCGGTATTGTCGGTGTGGTGATATGGTTGATCAATTACAGCCCGAATTTGCCGGTGTATCAAGTAGGTGAGTATGCGGTAAAAAAAGATTTGTTTACCTGCACCTATTATTACAACACCATGACTGCGCAAGATTGGAAAGCATACGGGTTTGATATATACAAGAGCCCGTATGAGCAGAAATTTGATTATGAGGCAGAGGAAAAATCTTTTGATAATTGGGGCGATTACTTTGAGTATGTGACCGAAAACACTTTAAAATATCTGCTTGTCATGCAAGATACCGCCGCCAAAGGCGATTACACATATACCGATGAAGTGCGTTCAAAAGCGGAAAATGAATTGGCAACGATAGATAAGGAAAAGGGCGCAAAAAGCACAAAAGAATATATGCTCGAAACCTATGGCGCGCAAATCAGTAAAAAGACATTGGAGGAATACTTGACACTGTATTACCAAGCGCAGGAATTTTACAAAAAAATCACCGAGAGCAAAGCGATGTTTAATAAATACATCGGCGGTAATACCTCAGTGTTTGAAAAAACCTATCAGGCGCATAGAGATGAGATTGATGTGGTCAGTTTCCGCTATTACACAATGCTTGTCAACAGCGAAAATGAATCAAAAATTGCCGCACTCAAGAGTGCCGGCAGCCCGAAAGAATTTCAGGCGCTGTGTAACGAATACTCCGGGGATGAAAACTACGCAAAAGAAGATAAGTCGCTGTATCAAAATGCAAGCCTGCAAAAAATCGGCAAAATCAGCAACAATGTGATTGCCGATGCGCTGATGGCGGATTCTTGTCAGGCGGGCGATATTCTTTATTCGACTTATCAAAAAGACGGCAAGACGGTTGCGGAAATCGTTTATGTGGTCAGCCCGCGCCAAAAAAACACGCAGTTTTACAATGACAGCGATGTGCAACAGTGGGAATTCGCAACGATGTCGATTTTACTCGAAGAATATTATAATGCACATTATAAAATCGAAGTAAAAGAGGACGGTTTGGAGGAATTCCGAAAGCAGATGATTATTCCGCAAGAGCCGACTTCGCAAACCAAGGCTTCATAAAACAGGTATTCAGGGGTTTATGAAAAAGTATACAGGCACCGTTCTGCTCATCGTTGCCGCTTTCATTTGGGGAACGGCATTTGTGGCACAGGCGGATGCGGCACAGAGCATTCCGCCGTTTACCTTCAGTGCCTTGCGCTCTTTGGTGGGCGCGGCGGTACTTTTGGTATTTCTGACACTGCGCAGCCGGTTTTCAAAACAAAAGCAGAGCAAAGCGGATTTAAAAACACTGCTCATTAGCGGCGTTATTTGCGGTTTTGTGCTCTTTGTGGCAATGAATTTGCAGCAATACGGGATTAGCGTTTACCCGCCGCAGGTCAATAATATTCCGGGGCGCTCCGGCTTTTTAACGGCAATGTATGTGGTTTTGGTGCCGATTTGCGGATTGTTTTTTAAGAAAAAAGTGCCGCCGGTTGTTTGGCTTGCTGCTGTTTTGGCAGTGGTTGCATTATGGCTGCTTTGCTTAAAAAATGGCTTCGGCGGCATATACTTGGGCGATGTACTGATGTTTATTTGTGCGCTGGCATTTACGGCGCATATCATTACCGTGGATACGCTTGGCGTTAAGACGGACGGGGTGATGCTCTCTTGCGTGCAGTTCTTTGTGGCAGGTATTTTGAGTTTGGTTGCGGGCTTGATATTTGAGCCCAAGACCCCGTTACAGGTAATAACCGATGCCTGGCTGCCCATCCTTTATGTCGGCGTGTTGTCAAGCGGTGTTGCCTATACATTGCAAATTATCGGTCAAAAAAACACCGAGCCTGCCGTTGCTTCCATTGTGATGAGCCTGGAAAGCGTGTTTGCCGTGTTGGGCGGCTGGGTGATATTCGGCGAGTGGCTCTCCGGTAGAGAGGTGCTCGGCTGTGTAGTGATGTTTGCGGCAGTGCTTTTGGCACAAAGCCCGCAGTTTTTGAGAAAGGATAAAGCACGATGAGTATGAAAGGCAGATTGCTTTCGGCGGCATTGACTGCCGGCGCGGCGTTAGCAATCGGTTACGGGATGAAAAAACTCGGTGAAAAAGCGCAGGAGCCGCTCGCGGCGCCGCAAGACGATGCACAAGCCGACATTCTCGGTACGGCGGACTCGAAAATTCGCCTGAAAATGGGTGACAAAAGCGACTGGAGCTACACAATGCGCAGCAAAGGCATTGTCAAAGAAAAAGAAAACACCGTTGCCGGCAAGGAGCAGCATTTTGATTTTGTGCCGCTTAAAGACGGGGTGACGCAGCTTGAATTTGATTACAAGCCGCAACAGGCAGCCGGCGCTAAAACCATCACATACAATATTGAGGTCAAGGGCGGCAAAATCATTCGCTGTGATGCTGCCGGAGATTTGGAAATGATTGCAAAGTAATCGGGCAACCGCTTTGCGGCTGTCAAGAAAAGAATACAACAGATTATTAAGAACAATTTGAAATTACTATGGAAGAGCAAAAATACCCAATTACACAAGAACAACTTTATTTCAGGTTTTACCTGTGCGGGAAAGAGATTACCTGCAAATATACCGAATTGCTTAAAGAGTTTGATTTAACCTACACCCAGTTTGTGGTTATGCGCTATTTTTGGCTTGTAGGCAGTTCGAATTTGAAGGAAATGACAAAAGTGCTGATGTTGGACCCTTCTACACTCTCACCTATTTTAAAGAAATTGGAAGCCAAGGGTTTTATTGAGCGCCGCCGCTCGCAAAGCGATGAGAGAAACCTGATTATTACGCTAACCCCGAAAGGCATAGAGGTTGAACAGCAAGCAATAAAAGTGAAAGAAAAAATGGCGGAGTTTGTGCAACTGACCGAAGAGGAAACACAGATACTCAACGACCTCACCGAGCAGTTACTTAGAAACATTCTTGCACAAAAAGAAAAGGGAAAGGAATAAGAGAATGTATGATATTGTTATTATCGGCGCCGGTCCTGCCGGGCTGAGCGCGGCGATTTATGCGCGGCGCGCGGCAAAAACCGTATTGCTTTTAGAGGCAAATTCCTATGGCGGGCAAATCGTCAACACGCCCGATATAGAGAATTACCCGGTAGAGGAGCATATCAGCGGCTTTGAGTTTGCCATGAAATTGTATACGCAGGCAACTAACTTGGGCGCACAACTGAAATTTGAACGCGCGCTTTCCATTGAGAGCGCGGGTGATAAAAAAGTTGTAAAAACGGCAAAGGGCGCATATGAA
Source organism: Oscillospiraceae bacterium (assembly GCA_015066575.1). Classification (GTDB taxonomy): domain Bacteria; phylum Bacillota; class Clostridia; order Oscillospirales; family Acutalibacteraceae; genus RUG714. The sequence goes on along the minus strand of SVOD01000122.1, from coordinate 1,590 downwards.
GCGCAGGCTGTGATTATTGCGACAGGTGCCGAAAACCGCAAATTAGGTGTGGAGCGGGAAGACGATATGGTGGGCAAGGGCGTGTCCTACTGCGCAACGTGTGACGGCGCCTTTTACCGCAACAAAGCCGTGGCGGTTGTCGGCGGCGGCAATACGGCGATAGATGATGCTGTTTACCTTGCCGATATTGCTGCGGATGTTTACCTCATTCACCGCAGAGAGGAATTCCGCGCGGACAGTGCCACCGTGCAAAAACTAAAAGAAAAAGAGAATGTGCACTTTGTCTTAAACAGCACCGTTTCTTCGCTCGTAATTGAGAATAAAGTTGTCGGTGTAGAAGTCAGCGATAAAGAGGGGAATACCCAAACGCTTGCAGTGGATTGTCTGTTTATTGCAGTAGGCAGAATTCCCGAAAACCAAGCATTTGCCGATGTGCTCTCACTTGATGCCGAGGGCTATGCCGAAGCGGGTGAGGATTGCATCACCGCCGCAGAAGGCATCTTTGTGGCAGGCGATAACCGCGCCAAAGAAGTGCGGCAGTTAGTGACGGCTACGGCAGACGGTGCCGTGGCGGCAACGAATGCGGTAAAATATATGAATTCATTGTCTTAAAGAGGTATTATCATGGAAATAAAAGTGGATAATGTGCAGGCAAAAGTCAATGCGCCGAAAGTCAATTTCGATACCATGAAGTTGGAAGAAAAAGAAAAAGAACTGCTCAAGAAGAAAAAAATTATCATCGCCGCGTCAACCGCGTTGACAATCGGAGCAGTGGTTGTTTCCAATGCCTTGAAATTGCAAAAGAAGATAAAAAAGAGTAGGAAATAGGCGATACATCAAAAACAGGCAACGATTTTTCGCTGCCTGTTTTTTGATGTATCATAAGCTGTTCTAATCCGGGTTTACGGTCTGACTAAAGCGATATCAACCATTTCTCCGCTCTGGAGCATGGTACTGCCGAAGCCGTACTGCGCACCGTCTTTTTCATAAAATGCAAAGAAGGTGATAGCACCGTTTTTGTCGGAAGTGGCATAAATGCCGCCGTTACTAATTTCACCGCTGTAATCGTATTTTTCGGCAGTGCTGTTGTATACCCACTCGCCGTCTACAAGATGTTCGTAGGGGTCAATCGTGACCGTTATTTTATTATCTTTACTGCTGATTTCGATGTTATTGAGTTCGTAACCCTTTCCGTCAATGACATAGTAAGCCTTCCACCTGCCGCTGATTTGGTCGGTATCTGTCATCAATGTGGAAGCACCGGCAGGGATGCTTTGGGTAAGCCCTTTGTACCAAGAGAAATCTTTCAATTCCGGTCTTTCTACTTTGGAGAAATCCTTTTGAGAGTCCTTATTGGAGGGAGTAGTGCTTTCCTCCGTGGTATAATCTTCAAATTCCTTTGACCATTCATTGAGCTGGCTCTCCACATCGTATTCCTCAACTGCTTCAGAGACACCTTTGATAAATAAATGACCGATGATGAGCGTACATACAGTCCCTGCAATGACGAGAGCACCGATAACAATCAATACAATTGCCCAAACAGGCAATTTTTTCTTTTTCGGAGGCGCTGCAGGGGCTTGATAAGGC
>SVOD01000121.1 GCA_015066575.1 Oscillospiraceae bacterium | reverse complement strand
CCCCCGAAAGGGTGGATATCACCTATCGCATGCCGCTCAATGAAATTATCTACGATTTCTTTGACACCTTAAAATCGCGCACCAGAGGTTACGCGAGCCTGGACTACGAGATTAAGGGCTACGAGCGCAGCAATTTGGTCAAACTCGATGTGCTGCTCAACGGCGATATGGTCGATGCACTCAGTTACATTCTCCACGCCGACAAGGCATACCCGAGAGCGCGCAGAATTGCCGAAAAGCTCAAGGCAAATATTCCGCGGCAGATGTTTGAAATCCCCGTTCAGGTTGCTATCGGCGGCAAGGTTATCGCCAGAGAAACAGTCAAAGCGATGCGCAAGGATGTGCTCGCCAAGTGCTACGGTGGCGACATCACCCGCAAGAAGAAACTGCTTGAAAAGCAAAAAGAAGGTAAAAAGCGTATGCGCCAATTCGGTAAAGTTGAAGTTCCGCAAGAGGCGTTTATGGCGGTATTGAAGTTAGACGATGACAGTTAAGGATTTGTCGAGGTCTACGACCTCGCCAAATCCGGTTGTTCGCGTTCTCACAGTAATTCGCTTCGCTCATTGTTGCCGTTTGAGCGGCAGCTGCTCGCAGTTATGGTAATTGCAACTGCACACAGTGCAACTGTGAACGTGGTGAACAACTGCAAACGCAGTTTGCAACTGCGAATGAAATGAGTAACTGACAAACCTTATTTGACGAGGCTACCATGAACCAACTCGGTATCTACATTCACATTCCATACTGTCGCAGTAAATGTCCTTACTGCGACTTTTTCTCATTGGCAAAGACCGATACGGCAGCGGCTTACATCGCGGCAGTCGAGCGGGAGTTAGAGTGCTTTGCGCGCGAGCACAGTTACATTGCCGATACCCTTTATATCGGTGGGGGAACGCCATCGGTGTTGGCGGGGAAGCAGATTGCTTCTCTCATTTCCACTGTGCGCCGGCTCTATGGCGATGCCTTGGAAGAAGTAACAGTAGAGGGCAACCCTTCCGATGTGAGCGAAGATTTTTTGCGCATCATTCGCGCGGCGGGTGCCAACCGCCTGAGTCTCGGCATGCAGTCGGCAGTCGAGAGCGAGCGGCGGGCGCTGGGAAGGCGCGCCGGCGCGGCGCAGGTTTCCGATGCGGTGGAAGCGGCAAGGCGGGCAGGCTTTGGCAATATCTCGTTAGATTTAATGCTGGGTATTCCCGCGCAAAGTGCGCAGAGCCTTCGTGAAAGCATCACTTTTTGTGCCGATTTGGGTGTGGAGCATATCAGCGCCTACATTTTGAAACTGGAAGAGGGTACATATTTTTACCGCAACCGCGACAGGTTGGATTTACCTGATGACGATGCGACTGCCGATTTATATTTGCAGGCGGTGGAGGAATTAGACGCAAGCGGGTTTGCGCAATATGAAATTTCCAACTTTGCAAAGCCCGGCAAGGAGAGCCGCCACAACCTCAAGTATTGGCGCTTGGAAGAATACCTGGGTATCGGCGCTGCGGCGCATTCCTATGTCGGCGGTAAGCGCTTTTACTACGCGCGCGACATAGAGAGCTTTATTGCCGGTGCTGCACCGGTGCCGGATGGCAGCGGCGGCGACAGACAGGAGCAGATTATGCTCGGCTTGCGCTTGAAACAGGGTATCTCAAAAGCATTATTAAGTGAAAAAGCAAAAGAAAAACTGCCATTGATGACAGAGCAGGGTTTGATTGCCGAAACACAGCAGGCAGTGGCACTTACTCCACAAGGCTGTTTGCTTTCCAATACCATTATCAACGAACTTAGTGAGGTGTAAACAATGAATGAAGTCTTAAAAACAATAGAAACAAGAAGAAGTGTCAGAAAATTTTTGCCCGATATGCCGCAAAAAGAGGCAATCAAGACCGTGGTGAAAGCCGGCTTGCAGGCGGCAAGCGGCAAGAACGAACAGGCGGCAATGGTTATTGTTGTTACAAACAAAGAATTGCGCGACAAAATCAGCAGAGATAATTGCGCTATCGGCGGCTGGAAAGAGGACTTTGACCCGTTTTACGGCGCACCGGTTATTCTCATTGTGCTCGGCAGAAAAGATTTCCCGACTTATATTTATGACGGCTCTTTGATGCTCGGCAATATGATGCTCGCAGCCCATTCCTTGGGCTTGGCAAATATCTGGATTCACCGCGCTAAAGAGGAATTTGAAAGCGAAGATTACAAAACGCTTTTGAAAGAACTCGGTGTCGAGGGCGAGTGGGAAGGCATCGGTCACTTGGCGCTCGGCTATGTCGACTCGGATGTGCCGGCGGCGCACCCCATTAAGCCTAACAGAGCATTTTATGTGGAGTAAAATAAAAGTGAAAACAGCGAATAATATTATTTTAATCGGTATGCCCGGCAGCGGCAAAAGCACCTGCGGGGTATTGGCGGCAAAGGCACTATGCATGCGCTTTGTCGATACAGATTTGGTTTTGCAGCAGCAGCTGCGCATGCCCCTGCAGCAAATTCTCAACAAAAAAGGAAAGGCCTTTTTTGAGCAGGAAGAAGAAAAGTGGCTGTGCGCGGTGGTGTGCAACGATACGGTGATTGCTACGGGCGGCAGTGCGGTCAATTATGAGAAGGCAATGCGGCACTTGGCGCAAATCGGTACGGTGGTGTATCTCAAAATCAGCTACGAAGAGATGTGCGCCCGCATCAAAAACATCACCACAAGAGGTATTGTGCTTGAGGAAGGCGAAACCCTCGAAAGTATGTATCACAAAAGAGAGGCGCTCTACGAGCGCTACGCGGAAAGAATTATCGACTGCGAAAAGCTGACAGCGGAAGAAGTGGTGGCGGAGCTTTGCAAATAAGAATTTGCGGAGCCCCTTGCGGGCTCCCAAATCCTTATTTGAGCAGTCAGCGGTCAGCGGTCAGCAGTTAGCGAATGGTGGCGTTGCTACGCAACGCATTTAAATCGGGAGCGGGTGTCCCGCCCTTGGCTGGCTGCCGACTGCCGGCTGCCGACTGCTGAGCGACAGCTCGACAAATCCTTATTTGTCAAAGGGCTTGCATATTTGCGCAAACTATTATATAATAAAGTTAACTAAATGAGGAGGACACCTGTATGGCTTGTTTTATTGTTCCTGCTGTAGAAGCGGTCGTTGTGACTGCAACTGCAATAGCACTTAAAAAAAGAGAAATGAAATTAGAAGCACCGGCGCACACCGCGCACAGTGCTTTAGAAGAAAAACAAAAGAAATATACTTGGTCGAGATACTTAACTTGGCTGGCTGCTCTTTTGTGGGGCGGCGTGTTGCTGCTTGCATTTGAGCATGTGTGGCATGGTGAAGTGGTGCCATGGTATCCGTTCTTAACGGCGATGAGCGACCCGGTCGATAAAGCCGAGATGTTCCGCGAAATGGCAACAGTCGGCGTTTCCATGGCGGTTATGGTAACTGCTGTTTGGGGTGCGGTGGTTGCCGTTGTAAGCACTAAAGTTAAGAAGGCGGCAAAAACCGCTGCAGCAAAAGGTGAGTAATATGTGTTTATTAGTGACAGTTTTTGCGGCGATTACGGCAAGCATTCTGTGGTACACTCATGCCGAGAACGACAAGTATCTTTTTAAAGTATTAACCGCCATTTATTGGGGCGCTTCCTTGATGTGGCTGGTCGATGCTATCTTTGAATATGCCGAACTCAAAGCGGCATTTTTTCAACAGGCTCCGGCGGATTTGCTCAATGATACCATTTTGGGCTTATGTGCCGTGGCACTCGGTTTAGTTGCCTGGCTGGTGGTGCTGCTTATTAAAGACCCGAAAAAGGTATTTAAAAAACAATAAATAACTATAGTAAAGCGGCTGTCTCAATGCAATTTGAGACAGCCGCTTTTTGTTGCTTTGTTATTCTTGATTTTCCATGCCTTTATAATGCACGCAAAGCATGGTGATGTCATCAAATTGGTCGGCACCGTGGGTAAACTCGCTGACCGACTCGGTGACATGGTTCAAAATTTCGTGCGGTGTTTGTTTCTGCGCTTCGCGCAATGTTTTGAGCATAGCATCGGTGCCGAATTGCTGTTGCTTGGCATTGGTAGCTTCCGGCACACCGTCGGTGTAGAGGAAAAGCTTGGAATCGGGCGGCAGAGTGATTTCAAAATCGCGATACTTAATGCCCTGCATGGCGCCGATAACTAAACCGTGCTTTTCGCGCACAAGTTCAAAACCTGTGTCCGGTCGGTAAAGTGCGGGGCATTCGTGACCGGCATTGGCAGAGATGAGTTTCCCGCTTTCCAAATCCAAAATACCCAGCCACACGGTGACAAACATTTCTTCGCGGTTGTTCAGGCAAATTTGGTTATTGACCGCTTCTAACGCGGCGGCAGGGCTATCGGTCATCATCGCATAGTTTTGCACCAGAATTTTGGAAACCATCATAAACAGCGCGGCTGGAACACCCTTGCCCGAAACATCCGCCATCACAATGCCAAGATGCGTTTCATCAATTAAGAAGAAATCGTAAAAATCGCCGCCGACTTCTTTAGCAGGGTTCATGCTGGCATACACATCAAACTCCGGGCGCTCGGGGAACGCCGGGAAAATATTCGGCAGCATATCCGCCTGAATGCTTGAAGCCATACCCAGCTCGGTTTCCAGGCGGTTACTCTCTGCTTTTTGTTGCTCGTATTGCTCTACCTGGTCTTGCATAATGGTGGTATACATAAAAGCGGCACCGCCGATGGTGGCAATGATGATAAACTGCACATCGGCAACAAAAGCCTGTAAGAGCATCGCAAACAGGGGAGCAAGTAAGTACACCCACAGCGAAATTGCTACCCGCTTTTTGAAGTTTTTGCGGTAGCGAATGAGAATGTAAATATCCAAGCACATCATCGCTACATGTATCAGATTGGAGAGCAAATAGAGATTAGCGCGGTGGTAGGTGTTTTGCGCATCAAAATCGTAGTAAAACTTTCCGAATTGTGCGGCGATTAAAAGCACACAGTGCACCACCAATAAGGCAAACAAAACTATCCCGATACCTTTTTTGTGTTTGGCATTGGCGGAAAAGGTAACCAGCAAACTGATTAAGTAGACCATAAAGCCGGAAGCAAGGAACTCCAAGAAGGTAGTAGTGAAGAGCGCTACGCGCACTCCGCTGCCGTCAATACCGTCAAGCAGTTGTCGCACCAAGTGCATTAAAATATAGACGATGACCGAACCGAAGAAGATTTGGAAATAGCGCTTTACTTCTTTTTTGAGCCAATCGCCGGCAGATATTTGGAAAATATTCAGTGCGCAAATGCCGGTGCCGATGGCAATCGCAATCACATTAATGAGATTGCCGATACTCATTTGAAAGACCATGGTTACCTCCGGTAAATAAAAGATAATACTATTATAATTATTTTAAAAGGGTTTTTCAATTATAATTCATAAATTTTGTGATTATTTTGCAATCTGTACCCTTTTTCTTGACGAAAGCGCCGGAAAGTGATACAAATAAGAGTAGGGAGGCTTTGCTATGGATAAGAAAGAAAAAAAGGCGCTGCTTGCCAAAGCGCAAACCTTAGAATTGGATGATGCGGCACGCGTGAAGGCGGCGGGCTCGTTTATTGACCTGCCCGGCGGCAACACACACTATGAAATCAAAGGGGAAGGGGAAACGGTTGTGCTTGTGCACGGCTACTCAACACCCTATTATATTTATGATAAGCTTTTTGAGCGATTTGTCGCCGCAGGTTACAAAGTGTTGCGCTACGACCTTTTGGGCAGAGGGCTTTCCGAGCGCGTGAAAGCAGACTATAATCCTCAATTATTTGCGCGGCAGTTAGAAGAGCTGTGCGCGGCACTCATTCCCGGTGAACCGTTTATTTTAGTCGGTACCTCGATGGGTGGCAGCATTACAACCGAGTTTTGCCGGCGCAATCCGGGTGTGGTCAAGAAATTAATCCTGCTCGCGCCCGCCGGAATGGATAGCTTTAAAGCTCCGTTTTATATGAAGATGTGCAAAATACCCGGTTTCGGTAAGTGGATTTTTTCTAAAATCGGCGCAAAGAGCCTCTTTAACGGCTGTGCGCGGGAAATTATTTACTCTAAAGAGGAAATTGATGATTACCAGCGGCAGTTTGCCGCGTCTTTACAGTATAAAGGCTTTGTGGATGCGACTTTTTCAAGCTTAATTCACACGATTCTCAATACTTCCGAAACCGTGAAAGCCTATAAGGCAGTCGCAGCGGCAGAAATACCGATGTTGGTCATTTGGGGCACGGCGGACAGAACCATGCCTTACTACCAAATCGAGCGGATGAAAGAGATTTGCCCGCAGGCGACCTACCTTACCTATGAAGGCTCGGGGCATATCTTTTTATATGACGAAGGCGAGAGAACCTATAAAGATATCGAAAATTGGTTAACCAATTTGAAATAAGGCAACAGTCGACAGGGGCGGCGCAAGCACCGCGCGATATACCGCAAAGCGGTGCGAGATATTTGCTAAAACAAATGCGATATATCTGCTAAGGCAGATGCGATATATTCGCTAAAGCGAATGTGAAAGGTGGTGCGCAAAGCGCGCATTAGAAAAGCGGTTCGGTTTGCCCGACGGGAATCGAACCCAAATAGCCTCTCGCTTGCTCTTTTTGGCTAATTCTACCGCATTTTCGTTGATTGGC
>SVOD01000120.1 GCA_015066575.1 Oscillospiraceae bacterium | reverse complement strand
CGGGTGTCCCGCCCATTCGCTAATATGCCAATATGCTAACTGCTAATAGGCTTCAAATAAGAATTTGCGAGGTCGCAAGACCTCGACAAATTCCTTATTTGTCTACATCTTGTGCTGCGCGGCAAAGCCGGCACAAGATATCTATTATATATAAATAAAGAGAAAAATAATTTATTTTTTTGTTGACAAGCGGCTTTTGTTGTGGTAAACTATCTCTACCTCGAAGAAGGGGCTTTGGGGTGCCCTTTATAAGGAGGTACCGGTTTTTGCGGTGTTCTTTCATCCGCCTAAGCGATAAAAAATCCATTGAATACGGCAAGTATGCAAAGCATTTTTTCTCACTTATCCGAATAAAATCACTTAGCAAAAACTGCGTAGCACTCAAAATCAGCCTATTTTTTGGTAGAATAAAGTATAAAACTGCCGCCTTGGCTTGGCGCCAGGCAGCAGTTTTTACTGCGATTATAGCGAAAAAGAGGCGATTTTGAGCGGCACATCCTTATTAAGTGCACCCCCTTTCTTGTGCCCGTTTTTTTGAGGTAGGCGAAAGGCGATACAGCAATGTATCAACAAAAAAATAATTCCGTAAAACGGGAGGTGCCGCGAAATGCAAACTAAAATTGTTTTGGCATGCACAGAGTGCAAGCAAAGAAACTACGACAAGTACAAAAACAAGAAGAACACTCCTGATCGCCTGGAGATGAAAAAGTATTGCAGATTTTGCAAGAAACATACACTCCATCGCGAAACGAAGTAATTGAAGGAGGAAGAAGAATGGCAAAGGATACCGAAAAGAAGACTGCTGACAAGAAGTCTTCCAAGAACGCCAAAAAGCCTAACAAAATTGCTTCCTGGTTCAAGGGTTTTTGGAGTGAAGTCAAAAGGATTGTTTGGCCCGATGGTAAGACTGTGTTCAGAAACACCGTCATCGTCATCGTTGTTGTTGCGATTGCAGCTGCCGTAATTTACCTGTTTGACCAAGGTATGTCCTTGGGTCTTAAGGGAATCAAATCCCTGGCAGGTGAAAAAACAACTGCCGCAGCAGACAGCACGGATGCACAAACATCTCAAGAAGCTCTCGATGAAATGACAGAAGAGACAACGACCGAGGCGCAGACAAAAGCTGCCCAATAATTCTCTACAAGGAGGTTTGTATGGCAGAGCAAGCGAAATGGTATGTGGTACATACCTATTCCGGTTATGAAAACAAAGTTGCCACCAACATCGAAAAGGTGGTTGACAACCGCGGTCTGAGAGATTTAATCCCGGAGGTAAAGGTTCCTACCGAAACCGTTACCGAGATTAAAGACGATAAGACCAAAGAGGTGGAACGCAAGCTATTCCCCGGTTACGTGATGGTCAAAATGGTCATGAACGACGATACCTGGTATATTGTGCGCAACATCCGCGGCTGCACCGGCTTTGTAGGTCCCGGAAGCAAGCCCGTTCCGCTTACTGATGAAGAAGTGGCGCGTATGGGCGTTGAGAGCAAAGTGGTTGAAGTCAACTTCGCAGTCGGCGATACGGTGAATGTTATCGACGGCACAATGGTAGGCTTCAGCGGCAAAGTTGCCGAGATTGATATTGAGAATAACTTTGTCAAAGTCATTATCTCAATGTTCGGCAGAGAAACTCCGGTAGAGTTTCAATTGAATCAGCTTGAATTAGCCAAAAGTGAAGACTAATCAGGCAAAAAAACAAACATAAGCGCAAAGCGCTTAAACGGAACATCAGTTCCTTGTGGGAGGGGTTATCGCAATCGGTACTCCCGCCACTACCACGAAATATGGAGGTGCTATAAAATGGCTCAAAAAGTTGTAGGCTTAATAAAGCTTCAGATTCCGGCAGGCAAGGCAACCCCGGCTCCCCCGGTAGGTCCCGCTCTTGGTCAGCACGGTGTCAACATCGTAGCTTTTACAAAGGATTTCAACGAACGCACGAAGAATGACGGCGGTTTGCTTATCCCGGTGGTTATCACTGTGTATGAGGACCGTTCCTTCACCTTTATTACCAAGACGCCGCCCGCAGCGGTGCTTATCAAAAAGGCGTGCGGCATTGAAACTGCTTCCGGCGAACCGAACAAAACCAAGGTTGCGTCCATCACCAAAGAGCAGATTCAAAAAATCGCTGAGACCAAAATGCCTGACTTAAATGCTGCAAACATTGAATCCGCTATGTCGATGATTGAAGGCACGGCGCGCAGCATGGGCATTACCGTGGCTGAATAATACGGTAATTAAGTTTTTAATAATATACTCTCAAGCCGCCATCGGCGGCTGATAGTGGGAGGATAAATCCGATTAACCACTTTAAAGGAGAAAGAAAAAATGAAACATGGTAAAAAATATGTCGAGAGCGCAAAGCTTGTAGACAGAACAAAATTATATGATTGTGACGAAGCACTGGATACCGTAATCAAAGCAGCTACCGCGAAGTTTGATGAAACCGTGGAAGCGCACATCAGACTCGGTGTTGACTCTCGTCACGCAGACCAGCAGGTCAGAGGTGCGGTTGTGCTGCCCCACGGTACCGGTAAAGATGTCAGAGTTGTCGTCTTCTGCCGCCGTGATGACCAGGTAGAGGCTGCAAAGGCTGCCGGTGCTATCGAAGCCGGTGCCGATGACCTCGTTGCTAAAATTCAAAGCGGTTGGACCGATTTCGATGTTGCTGTTGCATCACCGGATATGATGGGTCTTGTCGGCCGCCTTGGTAAAATCCTCGGTCCCCGCGGATTGATGCCCAACCCGAAAGCTGGCACGGTATCGCCTGATGTCGGTAAGGCTGTTGAAGAAGCAAGAGCAGGTAAGATTGAGTACAGATTGGATAAAACCAACATTATCCACTGCCCCATCGGCAAGGTTTCTTTCGGTACGGAAAAGCTCCTTGTCAACCTCAACACATTGCTGGATGCCGTTATCGCGGCGCGCCCGGCAGTGCTCAAGGGTCAGTATATCAAAACCTGCACGGTTGCTTCCACCATGGGTCCCGGTGTGCGTTGTAACCCCAACAAGCTCGGCACCAAGGCTGCAGCAGCAGAATAATATTTTTGGTATTGACACGGCGCAGGCTGTGTGATACAATACATCTGTTCTACCAAAGACAGTAGGTGAGCAATCGTAAAACTGTTTAAAGTTGCCTACCGAGGATGAGCATACAAATAATATAGTATAATATTATTTATTATGTGTATGTCTGCTTTCCTCGCTCTTTGAGGAAAGCATTTCTTTTGTAGATCAAGAAAACAAGAGAGGAGAAATTAGATTGGCAAGCGAAAAAATACTTGAACTCAAAAAGCAACAAGTTGCCGAAGTAACCGATTGGTTCAAGGGTGCCATTGCCGGTGTGGTCGTTGACTACAAGGGTATCAATGTAGAAGATGATACCAAACTGCGTAAAGAATTGCGCGAGGCAAATGTGCACTATGTGGTTCTCAAAAACACCATCCTTCGCAGAGCGGCTCAAGAAGCTGAGCTGAGCGAACTCAATGATGTCTTTAAGGGCACAACCGCTGTGGCTTTCAGTGAAGATGATTACACGGCAGCGGCAAGAATTCTCGGCAAGTATGCAAAATCCGTAGAGTCCTTCTCAATTAAGGGCGGTTTTATGGATGGCAACGTTGTTGACCTTGCAACTGTGGAAAAGCTCGCGTCTCTTCCTACCAGAGAAGTTCTGCTTTCCATGCTTTGCAATGTGCTTAACGCGCCTATCGCAAAATTGGCAAGAGCTATTCAGGCTGTTGCGGATAAGGGCGGCGAAGCAGCACCGGCTCAAGAAGAGGCAAAAGAAGAAGCTCCCGCCGAGGAAGCTCCGGCAGCCGAGGAAACCCCGGCAGCTGAGGAAGCTCCTGCCGAGGAAGCCCCTGCAGCCGAAGAAGCTCCCGCAGAGGAGACTCCTGCCGAATAAGAGAGCAGGAAACCACAAATTGACATTTAACTTTATTTTGGAGGTAATTTAAAATGGCATCTGAAAAGATTACAGCGATGATTGAAGAAATCAAAACTCTCAGCGTTATCGAATTGTCTGACCTTGTCAGCGCAATCGAAGAAGAATTTGGCGTTACCGCTGCAGCAGCTGTTGCAGTAGCAGGTCCCGCAGCAGGCGGCGAAGCAGCAGAAGAAAAGACCAACTTTGATGTTGTTCTTGCTGATGTTGGCGCTACCAAGATTAAGGTTATCAAGGTTGTTCGTGAAATCACCGGCCTTGGCCTTGCCGAAGCAAAAGCACTTGTTGACAGCGCTCCTGCTACTTTGAAGGAAGCTGTTGCAACTGCAGACGCTGAAGAGATGAAAGCAAAACTTGAAGAAGTTGGCGCTAAAATCGAACTCAAATAATTTAATTTTTTCTCAAATAGAAGCCGTCTCGTCAGAGATGGCTTTTGTTTTTTAATGTCTTTAGACTGTTCCGTCGCGCGGAACAAACAACCACCCGCTTTGCGGGTGTGCAACAAATGTTATACATAGTAAATGCTTTGAGGGTGGGCACTCAAATGCGGAATTCGGAATGCGGAATTCGGAATTAAAGGGCGACACATTCGCACTTGTTCCGCTGCGCTCTATGTTATTATTGCGAGTTCGCTTTTGCGAACTCGCCTTTTAAAGATTCTGCGGTCGGAATGACATGCTTGTTTGTCATACTGAGCCTGTCGAAGTATCTTAAACAGGCGACAGAGAGATCCCTCGACTTGCGCTCGGGATGACACGAAAAGTTGGATAAAATTGGCACAAAAACGAGCCTCTTTAGAGGCACGCCAAGGTGGCAAAAACAATAAGGCTTGAACAAAGTGAAAGTCCGCGCCTTGAGACACGGGTTAGTAGCGGGGCTTATAGCCACTGAGCAAACCACCCGTTTGACGGATGGTATTGATTTGCCGTCAGGCAAAGTCTTTCACTCGCCAACGCGTAAACATCTGCTCGGGTATTTCATACTAAATGCAACAAGAAAGTGCAACCGTTTCTTCCTTGACTATTGGCGGTATTTGTGGCATTATAGAATTTGGAAATATGCGACAAGGAGGACTTCATCACATAATCCTCCATATCAAAAAAATCAGTTGCTGCCTTTTTGGCGGCGGATTTTTCTTAGACTTATGTGCTTGCGGCGGCGCCTTATCGCAAAATGAAAGTAACAGTAATGGAGGCATTGCTGTTTTTGAGGAAAAAATGAAACAGAAGCAGTTTTGGTTTTTGCGCATCCCGGTGCTTTTTTCGGCGCTCTTATGTGCTGTGACAGGAGCAAGCATTTTTTACGCTATGCGTAATTTCTGGGTGTTTTATGACCCGAATATGATTTTTTTAGGCGGCAGTATGGGTGTATTCCTGCTCGCTATTGCCACGATTGCACTGCTGCTCGCCTTAGCAGTTTTGCGCCTGTATGTGCCGAAATGGAAATCGGATGCGGCAGTGTTTCCCAAGGCGATGCGCATCTGTGCGGTGGTCGGCTTTGTATTGGCGGCTTTGGCATTTATCGGCGGTATCGTTATTTTGTGCGCCAGCGGCGCAGAGCCTTTTTCCGATTTTTTACTCTACTTAAAAAAAGATTTGCCGTATCTCGGCGCTTTTTTGGCGGGGGCAGCGCTTTTGTTGCTGCTGCCGCTGTTATCCGGCAAAGGGAAAGCCGTTTTGGCGGGTGCGTTGGCACTTTGCATTGCATTGGCATCCCTCGGCAGCATTTTCCCTTTTCGGGCTTTTCGTTTTGTTGCCGCGCCGGTGGTGATGGATACCGGTAAGGATTATGCGGTGGTGTTTGCTACCAGCGACAAGGGCACCGGTTATGTGGAGTATACGTATCAGGGCAGGGAGTATACGCTCTATGCCGAAGCACACGGCAGGCGTATTGGTGACAGGCACATTCATGCGGTTCATATTCCCTATGAGCATTTAAATAATAACCCATATACAATCGGCAGCACGCGTGTGGTAGAGAATTTCGGCTACGGCAGTCGCCTCGGTAAAACCATCAGCGCGGGGCCTTATACTCTCAAGGTTAATACAGGCAAAACCCAGTCTTACCTGTGCATTTCCGATTGGCATACACAGTTAAAGAAAGCCAAGGCGGCAATCGCACAGCTCGGTGATTATGATGCGCTTATTATGCTGGGCGACCCTGCGGGAGATATGAGCTTTGAAGAGCAGGCAGTGCGCTATATTGTGCAGTTCGGCGGCGAGATTACCGGCGGCACAATGCCGGTCATTTTTGTGCGCGGTAACCACGAAACGCGCGGTGCCTTTGCCGCGGATTTGCCGGCATATCTCGGCTATGAAAGGCTGTATTACACCGTGCAGCGCGGCGCATATTCTTTCCTGGTTTTAGACAGCGGAGAAGATAAGCCGGATGACCATGTGGAATACGGCGGCTTGGATGACTATGCGCGCCAACGCGCCGCAATGCTCGAGTGGCTACAGACAAGACCGAAGACCGGCGACAAACTTGTTGTGCTTTCCCATGCTTGGCAGGTGTGTGAACCCGAAACGGAAACGAAGCAATCCCTTGCGGCTTGGAATGAGATGGACCGCCTCGGCGCGCGCTTTTTAATCAGCGGTCACACCCATGTTTGTGAATTTTTAAATCGGGAAAACACGCAGGCGGCGCCCTATCTTGCGGCGCACCCCTCTATAACCGCTTATATTGACGGCGG
>SVOD01000119.1 GCA_015066575.1 Oscillospiraceae bacterium | reverse complement strand
GTAATGTAATCGATGCCGATATAGGTGCCGCGCCTGTCCTGACACAGCTCCATAATCGTGCCGATACAATCCGCCGGAGCATAAATATGCGTTTCGGTAATCGGTTCTTCCGAATAATCAATATCTGCAGGGTCGGGGTAATGGGTCGGGTTGTCGATGTCAAGCACTGTCCCGTCCGTCAAATGAATTTTATAGACAACCGAAGGAATGGTGGTCACCAAATCCAAATCGTATTCGCGCTCCAGCCGCTCTTGGATAATCTCTAAATGCAACAACCCCAGAAAACCGCAGCGGAAGCCGAAGCCAAGTGCACCCGAGGTTTCCGGTTCAAAGGAAAGCGAAGCATCATTGAGTTTCAATTTATCGAGTGCATCGCGCAGGTTTTCATAGTCTGCCCCATCTGCCGGGTAAACGCCGCAATACACCATCGGCAGTACCTCTTTGTAGCCTGCAAGCGGCTCGGCAGCCGAGTCGGAAGCGAGGGTGACGGTATCGCCGACCTTCGCATCGTGAATGGTTTTAATGCTCGCCGTGATGTAGCCGACTTCGCCCGAATACAGCGCACCGGTGCTCTCCATAGAGGTCGCGCGCATTCTGCCGACATCCACCACCGTAAACTCCGCACCGGTGGACATCATGCGCATCGTATCGCCGGCTTTAATCGAGCCGTCAACAATCTTGGCATAGACAACTACACCCTTATAATTGTCATAAATACTGTCAAAAATCAAAGCACGCAGCGGCTTTTCATCATGGTCTTCCGGAGCGGGAATGTCACTGACAATCCTTTCAAGCACCGCTTCCACATTGATACCGGTTTTTGCCGATACGCGCGGCGCATCATCACAAGGAATGCCGATAACATCTTCTATTTCCGCAGCCACTCTTTCAGGCTCGGCGGCAGGTAAATCGATTTTGTTGATAACGGGCACAATTTCCAGGTCGTTATCCAGCGCCAAATATGTATTGGCAAGTGTTTGCGCTTCCACACCCTGGGAAGCATCCACCACCAGCAGCGCACCTTCGCAGGCAGCAAGTGAGCGGGATACTTCGTAATTGAAGTCGACATGTCCGGGGGTGTCAATCAGGTTGAGCATATACTCTTCACCATCCTGTGCCGTGTAGTTGAGGGTAACGGCGTGCGCTTTGATGGTAATGCCCCTCTCGCGCTCCAAATCCATATCGTCTAAAATCTGAGCGGTCATATCGCGCTTGGCAACGGCGCTGGTCAACTCCAACAGCCTGTCAGCCAAAGTGGACTTACCGTGGTCTATGTGTGCGATGATGGAAAAATTTCTGATTTTACTCTTATCAAAAGGCATGGTTTTCTCCCAAAATGCTTTGTTATAAAACAAAATATATTTCATTATATTGTAACAATTTTAGCGCTTTGTTGCAATACTTAATTAAAAAAATTAATAAATCTTCTCGGGTATAGCCACAGGCTTTGGCAAATGCGCTCCCACAGCCATTTCAGGTAGGAGGTATAAGCGCTTGCCGGTGCAACATCCGCGAAGCCGTTGTATCTCGTATTGCTGTAAACCACCGCGCCGAGTGTGCAAAATGCCGCAGCGCAAAAGAGCAATATTTTTGCAATCTTCTTCATATCCTTGCGGTTCATAAAGGTGATATATTCTTCCATTTTTATTCCTTTCTTCATTTACATTTTCAGCCGGTTCGTGATATAATGTATTTACTAAATTTGTGAGGTAAGCGTATGAAACGGTTTTTTCTCGAAAAAGTAAAAAACAGCCATATAATTATCGCCGCCGTGCTCACTGTGGTAATGCTCGGCGTGATGGACATTTATTCCCTGCCCGCAATTGCCAAAGCGGCAGGCGGTATTCCGGCTTTTGACTTACAAACCTTCGGCTATTCGCAGCAAACCGCCGAGCAGTTTTTGCAGGCACTCAGCGATAGCGGCAGAGCGCTCTTTTTGCACTTCCAGCTGCCGCTGGATTTTGCCTTTGCTTTTGTGTATACTTTCTTATTTTTAGCGCTCTTTATTCGCCTGCATCCCAAAGGGTATAAGCTGAGCTTCCTTGCGCTGATTTTATTCTGCTTAGATATTGCCGAAAATACACTCAGTGTGCTGTTTTTAAAGCTGAACACCATTCCCCCGGTGCTCTTTAAAATCGGCAGTGCGGTAACACTTACCAAGAACCTGTTCACTCTCATTTGCGCGCTTATCATTATAGTATTTCTCATTTTGCGGCTGATTAACCGCAAGAAAAACAAATAGAAATTCGCAATAAATATCCACCCGTTGCAGTTGAACGGGTGGATATTTATTAAGTTTCTATTTATTCGAGTACAATGCCTGCAGTGCTGCCGATTCTGTCCTGCTGCCGTGTCTTGTAAACAACTATCTTTTTATCAATCTTTTCTTTAAGTTTTTCCACGTGAGAGATAATGCCGACCAGGCGCCTGTTGCCTGCCATTCCCACAAGCACTTTAACGGCGGCTTCCAGGGAATCATCATCCAGCGAGCCGAAGCCCTCATCAATAAACATGGTGTCCATTTCAATGCCGCCGGCAGAGCATTGGATTTCATCCGAAAGTCCGAGTGCCAGGGCAAGCGAGGCTTTAAAAGACTCACCGCCCGAGAGCGAGCGCACACTCCTGATGCTGCCGTTGTAGTGGTCTAAAACATCCAAATCCAGACCGGTTTGGCTTTGGTTCTGCCCGGCTTCCTTGCGCCGCAGCAGTTCGTACTGCCCATTGGTCATCACCAGCAAGCGCGTGTTGGCTCTCTGAATAATCCGGTCAAAGTACATCATCTGCACATAGGTTTCCAAGCGGATTTTCTCTTTGGAAGACAGATTGCCGTTAACAGTTTGCGAAAGTGTATTCAGCCAGGTGTAGCGCGCTTCTATGGCGAGCAAATCGGCAGCCTTTTCTTGAATGCTCTTCAAAAGTTGCTCGTTATGCTTCACCGCCGAGAAGAGATTCGTTTTCAATTTGTCGGCGGTGACTTTTTTCTCTTGCGCCTGCGTGAGCGTCTCGTTTAATTCATCGGCATTGAGCGTAACCGCTTCTTGGATGGCTTTCTCCAGCCCTTTTTGTGTGCCGTTCAATTCGCTGATTTGCTTTTTGAGCGCTTCGCACTCGGCTCTTGCGCTCTCCAGCGCCTTTTGCATTGCTTCTGACTCAGCCTTTAAAGCGTTGAGCTTTTCTTCGGCTGCCGCTTGGCTTTCAAAACCGAGCTCATTTTTCAGTTGGGTGATTTGCTTGGCCTTTTCTTCTATTGCCGCCGCGCATGCTGCCAATTCCGCCTTGCCTTGCGTGAGGTCACTTTGCTGCTGCCTGATAGCTTCATTGAGTACCGGTATATCTTTTTCAAGTTGTGCCTTCTGCTTTTCATTTTCTTTTTCGGCGGCAAGTTCGCGCTCGGCATCGCTCTTTTGCGCCTGTGTCTTTTCCTTTTGTGCAAGACACAGGCTGCTCAGCGCCTCAAACTCAAAGCTTTCAAACAGCTTTTCGGCTCTTTTCTTGATTTCTGTTTTCAAGTCTGCTTCTTTTGCTTTTAAAGCTGCCGCGTTACTCGCCAGCTGCGTTGCTCTCTCATTAGTATTCTCCGCTTTTTGTTTTGCCGCTTTCACATCCTCTTCGGTCGGCGCTTTCTTGGAAAGCTCAGCCGGACGAGGGTGTGCTTTGGAGCCGCACACCGGGCAAGGCTCACCATCGGCAAGCCCCTGCGCCAAAATGCCTGCCTGCTCAGCCAAAAATGCGGTGTTGAGCTCGGTAAAGCTTTCTTGCGCTTCTTGGTGCTTTTCAATAGCAAGCTGCGCTTCCTGCTGCTTTTCTCTCAACTGCCTTGCTATGCGCCGGTGCTCTGCCGCTTTCTTTTCCAGCTCGGCAATTTCCTCTAATCGCTGCTGCAATTTTTCGATAGATGCCTGCAGCTTTGCTGCGTTTACACCGGCATCTTTTAACTGTTTCAGGCACTCATCCTTCTTTTGAAGGCTTTCGTTATCTTTCTCCAAGCTCTTTTCCAGCGCTTGCACCCGAGCAGCTTTTTCGGTTTTCTTTACGGTAGTACTCTCTAATTGCTCAAGAAATGCATTCAACTTTGCAAATTTAGGCAACAGATTTTCCAAGGTGGTGATTCTTTTAGCGACCCTCTCGCGCTCACCCTTTTTTGCTTCAAGCGCCTGATATTCCTTTTCGCAAGCCTCGCAATCCTTCTCCAGCTTGGCTAACTTCTCTTTATTACTTTCATAGTCCTTTTTTGCGTTTTCCTGTTTCTGATACAGCTCCAGATTTGAGCGCACAGCGCTAAGCGCCTTGTCCGCCTGCTCGTATTGTTTTTTTGCCTCTTTGAGCGACACTCGGTCTGCAGCAACAATTTTCTCAATCAGCTTGATGGTGTCTTCAATAAGCATCTCCCCTGCCGGCGCTTTTTCATAATCCGGATAGAGCGGATTGGTCGGCTCGCAGTGAACGCCTTCTATATACTGCTCGATGCTTTTCTTTGCATCCTGAATTTCGCCGTATGTTTTCTTGGCATCATCCTTGATTTCTTCCTGTAGTTTTTTGTAGGGAGCGGTCTTAAAAATTTGCCTGAAGATTTCAATGCGTGCATTGGTATCGGCATCCAAAAGCTTTCTGAAATCGCCCTGCGCAATCATGGCAATTTGCGCAAACTGCTTTCTGTTAATGCCCAGCAGCGCCTCGATTTCCCTTGTCACCTCACGGTTTTTGCAGACAATGCGCCCGTCCGGCATCGTCAGTTCCGCCTCGGCAGCCGTTTTTACAAAGCCTTCTCCCCGCTTCTTTGCGCGCAAATATTCCGGGATTCGCTTAACAATGTATATCCTGCCCTGATACTCAAACTTCAGCTCTACAAAGCTTTCTGTGTCATCCGCCGCATATTTGGAGCGAAAAGAATTTGTTTCTCTGATATCGCCGCTTGCTGCGCCAAACAGAGCGAAAGATATCGCATCAAAAATCGTGGTCTTGCCGGCACCGGTATCACCCGTGATGAGGTACAAGCCGCTTCTACCGAGCACATCAAGATTTAATTCCACCTTGTCCGGATACGGTCCGAATGCAGACATGGTTAAGGTAATCGGTCTCATGCTTCATCCTCCCAAACTTTTTGAATTTGCGCAAGCGCATATTCCCTCTGCGTTTCGCTCAAGGGCTGCCCGTTTTGCTTTTCGTACAGTTCACCGAGCAAATCAATCGGCAGCATCTTTTCCACACTCTTGTTTGCGGAAATAACCGCCTTCGCTTGTGTGCGGGCGTTGTCATATTTTATTTGCATGGTTTTCGGGTACACCGTGCGCAAGCGGTTAATCGCATCGAGCACATCCTCCTCATCGGTCAAAGTGATGTGGTAGTAATCCTCGCGATTTAAGCTTTCATAAAAGGATTTTGACATAATTTCATTATATGTCCCTTTAATCGCCACCATATCATATTGCGGCACAAGCGGAAGGGTCTTGACATCTACCTCACCCTTTTCGCCCATCTCGACAACACAAATGCTTTTTTGGTGAGAGGCTTCCGAGAAGGAGTATTTCAGGGGCGAACCGGCATAGCGTACCGTTTCCCTGCCGATATACTGGGGCGAATGAATGTGCCCGAGAGCAACATAATCAAAATCATCAAAGAGGCTGACATCCACATTATCGCTCCCGCCGACGGAAATGTCTTCGCTCTCGCAAGTCTTGGCGCCGGTAACAAACTGATGCGTAATCAAAACATTACGCTCATCGGTGTTGATATGGAGCGCTTCAATGGCGGTAGCCAGCGCATCATCATAAGAGTGAATCTCTTTATCTTCAAACACCTTGCGCACATGAATCGGCTTGATAAAGGGCAACATAAACACTTTCACGGCACCGAACTTATCCTGCATCTCTATCGCTTTCTCCTGCCCGCGATAGGTGCCCGCAATATGGATGCCGGACTGCGCGATTAAATCAGAAGCAAAAGCAAGGCGCTCCGCGCTGTCATGATTGCCGCTGATGATGAAAGTTTCTATTCTTCTGGCAGCTAATTCATTTATAAAGAAGTTGAGCAGCTCTACCGCCTCAACCGCCGGGAATGATTTGTCGTAGACATCACCGGCAATTATCACCGCATCCGGCTGTTGCGCGTCAATTATGTTAAGGATTTCGATTAAAATATACTTTTGATCCTCAATCATCGGGAATTCATTGACTCTTTTTCCTAAATGTAAATCGGCTAAATGAATAAATTTCATACTTTTAAATACTCCTTGTGAATTGCAAAAAAGAAAGGTTTTCACCTTTATGCTCTGTAAATGATGGTTCAATTGACGAAAAGCAGTCATTGCGGGCGCATCCGCACCCGCCTTGTGCTTTTAACTGTATTAAAATAAGGGCAATAAGCCTGCTGTTCTTCGCTGTAATAATAACACTTCCCAAACCGATTTCATTGTCACAATGCGGACAAATTATGGTCTGCTTTGCGTTAAATACCACGGATTCATTATCACTGATGCTCGTACCAGTAATCCTCGGCGTCCTCGTAGTCATAGAAGTCGTCGTAGTAGTCGTAGTAAAAGTCATCGGGGTGCACATAGTCGGCAGCGTGGTAGGGGTCGTAGGCTTTGGTGGCAGCTTTCTTGGTGGTAGTTGTTTTCTTTTTGCTGCCGCTGCTACCGCCTTTA
>SVOD01000012.1 GCA_015066575.1 Oscillospiraceae bacterium | reverse complement strand
GTCAGCGGTCAGCGGTCAGCAGTTAGCGAATGGTGGCGTTGCTACGCAACGCATTTAAATCGGGTGCGGGTGTCCCGCCCTCGGCTGGCTGCCGACTGCCGGCTGCCGACTGCTGAGCGACAGCGCGACAAATCCTTATTTGTCGAGGAGGTATTATGGAAAACTGTTGTTGCCAAAAGAAAAAAACACAGCGCGATGAAGCGCAAAAAAAAGCGTTGCTTAACCGCCTCAACCGCATTGAGGGACAAATTAGGGGCATCAAAAAAATGATTGAAGAAGATGCCTACTGCAATGATGTGCTCATCCAATCCGCCGCGGCAAACGCGGCACTCAATGCCTTTTCCAAACAACTGCTCGCGGCGCACATTCACTCTTGTGTGGCGCGCGACATTCGCGCAGGCAAAGATGAAGTGATTGATGAACTAATTGATACGATGGGACGGCTGATGAAATGATGAAACAATACACAGTCAGCGGTATGAGCTGTGCAGCCTGCTCTGCCGCTGTCGAAAAAGCGGTCAGTTCGGTGGAGGGGGTGACTTCCTGCTCGGTGAGCTTGCTTACCAACTCCATGGGCGTAGAGGGCACTGCCCCCGAGAGCTCTGTCATTGCCGCTGTCGAAAAAGCAGGCTACGGTGCTTCTTTACAAGGCGCCGATTCCAAAGCGAATGAGAGTTTTCTTACCGACACCGAAACAGCGCGCATTCGCAAGAGGCTATTGTGGTCGCTTGGGTTTTTGCTTATTTTGATGTACTTTTCGATGGGGCATATGCTCTTCGGCTTCCCCCTGCCGCCCTTTTTTGAGAACAATCTGCTTGCTGTCGGTATTTTACAGCTCATCCTTGCCGCTATTGTAATGGTCATCAACCAAAAATTTTTTGTTTCCGGCACCAAGAGCCTGTTACACCGCACACCGAACATGGACACCTTGGTCGCGCTCGGTTCCGGCACTTCTTTTGTGTGGAGTGCCTATGCGCTCTTACGCATGACCGCCGGCGAACCGCAGTTAAGCAGTTACGCCGCGCAACTCTACTTCGAATCGGCGGCAATGATATTGGTACTAATCACTGTCGGCAAACTTTTAGAAGCCAAAAGTAAAGGAAAAACCACCAACGCACTCAAAGCACTTATGCGCATCAAACCCGAAACCGCCACAGTTTTGCGCGGTGGCAAAGAAAGCGTCATACCGATAGAAGAACTCCGCGTCGGCGACATTTTTACCGTGCGCGCCGGCGAAAGAATCCCTGCCGATGGTAAAGTAATCGAAGGCAGCGGTGCCGTTAACGAAGCGGCGCTGACCGGCGAAAGCATACCGGTCGAAAAAGCCGCGGGCAACACGGTCTCGGCTGCCACCATCAATGAAGCGGGCTTTCTCACCTGCGAAGCGCTTAAGGTAGGTGAAGATACTACGCTTGCCCAAATCATCAAAACAGTCAGCGATGCCGCGGCAACGAAAGCGCCGATTGCAAAAATTGCCGACAAGGTCTCCGGCATTTTTGTACCCGTGGTCATTAGCATTGCCGCTGTCACCTTTGTCATTTGGCTCATAGCAGGCAAAGAAATTTCCTTTGCGCTCGCCAGAGCCGTTTCGGTTTTGGTCATTTCCTGCCCCTGTGCGCTCGGTCTTGCCACGCCGGTGGCAATTACAGTCGGCAACGGGCTTGGTGCCAAAAGCGGCATTCTTTTTAAAACCGCCCAAAGCTTGGAACAGACAGGTAAAATTCAAATTGCAGTGATGGATAAAACCGGCACCGTCACCCAAGGCACCCCGGTAGTGACCGATGTCATTCCCGCCGCGGATATCAGCCAAACAGATTTGCTCACCCTTGCTTATACATTAGAGAAAAAAAGTGAGCACCCGCTTGCCAAAGCGGTGTGCAAAAAAGCGGAAGAAAACGAACTGCGTGCTGCTCAAGTCGAAAAATTTCAAACCTTTGCCGGCAATGGCATTGAGGCGACGCTCGGCGGGCAACCGGCAGCCGCCGGGAATCTGCGCTTTATGAAAGAGAATGCGATTGCCGACCATTCGTTGGAAAGTGTTTCCCAAGCACTGGCACTTGAAGGAAAAACGCCGCTGTTTTTTGCAAAAAACAAAACCCTCTATGGGGTTATCGCGGTGCAGGACACCGCTAAAACCGATGCGCTGCAGGCAATCCGGGAGCTTAAAGATATGGGCATTGTCACGGTAATGCTCACGGGAGACAACCAAAACACCGCCGCCGCAATTGCCGCTGCAGTCGGTATTGACAAAGTGATTGCAGATGTGCTGCCTGCAGAAAAAGCAGCCGTCGTGCGCGGCTTAAAACAAAGCGGCGTTACCGCCATGGTGGGCGATGGAATTAACGACGCACCTGCCCTCACCGAAGCGGATATCGGCATCGCTGTCGGCAGCGGCACGGATGTTGCGATTGATGCCGCAGACATTGTGCTGATGAATAATCGCCTGACCGATGTAGCCGCCGCTGTCAGGCTCGGCAGGAAGACCCTGCGCACGATTAAGCAAAACCTGTTTTGGGCATTTTTTTACAACGCCATTTGCATTCCCGTTGCCGCCGGTGCACTCATTCCTGCTTTCGGTATTGCGCTCAACCCGATGATGGGCGCCGCCGCAATGAGCTTTTCGAGTTTCTTTGTGGTGATGAATGCGCTCCGGCTCAATCTCTTTAACATTCATTCCCCGCAGCGCGACAAACAGCGCCCGTCGGTGGAAGTGAAAATAGAAAAAACAAATCAACCTAAAGGAGAGAAACCAATGATTATTAAAGTAGAAGGCATGATGTGTCCGCACTGTGAAGCAAGAGTGAAAACCGCGCTTGAAGCGCTTGAGGGTGTGCAAAGCGCCAAACCCTCGCATGAAAAGGGCGAAGTGGAAATTGCCGGCACTGCCGATGCCGCGACAATCGAAAAAGCCATTACCGAAGCAGGGTATACTTTTAAGGGAATCCGGTAAAATACAGAAAGCAGGTAAACAAGAATTCGCTCGGTTCGAATATCATATCCATTCAAACAAAGCAGAAGGGATTTATCATGTTAATATCCGTACTCATCTTTTTAATCAGTATTGTACCCGCTGTACTCATCTTTATATGGCTTAGAAACCGGCATAAGGAAGATGCGATTTACCGCCAAAACTGCAGTTATGCATTCAAAAGAGGGCTTATCAGCGTGCTGCCGATTTTAGCGCTTTCCGCCGGTCTGTATTTTCTCGGCAAAGTGCTCAAAGCAACACTTCTCCAAAACGCGCACCCATTGGTATACAAGGCTATCTATACCTTTATTGTGTTAGCTTTTGCCGAGGAAATTGTCAAGTATATCACACTCAAAAAAGTGCTCAAAAAGAAGCCCTATGCTTACTCATGGGCGGATGTAACCGCTTTAATGGTTATCATCGGCACCGGCTTCGGGCTGATTGAGGATTTGCCTTATGCTATCGGTGCAGACCCTGTGACGATGCTTGTGCGCGGCTTCACGATGGGACATATCGGCTACGGCTTTGTGATGGGCTGGTTCTATGCAAAGCATCTCTACACAGGCAAGAAACGATACAGTGCCATCGCCATCCTTCTGCCGTGGTTTGTGCACGGCTTATACGATTTTTCCTTATCACCGGAGTTGCTGGAACTTAACGACAATTTTGCCTTTCTCGGTGTGAGCCTGGCATTGCTTGATATTGTGCTGCTGATTTTGATGTTTCTTTATTTCAAACGCTCCAAGCACAAAGAGATATACCAATCCCCTCTCACTGCCTTTGCCTGTTCCGAACAAACGAATCGTGTCGCGACAGAAGCGGCAACCAATTCGCTTGATAACGGCGATAATACTTAATGCCACCGCCAAATACCCGCAGGAAAAATCAATAAAAAACGGTTCGTGGAAAGTGTTTTCTTTTCCACGAACCGTCTTTTATTATCTGTTTTTTATGTTTTTTTCTGCCCGCAGTTTTCGCAGAAATTCGTTGTGTTCATACTGCCGCAGCGGCAGCGCCACAAAGTGGGTTTGCTACTGTCTTTTTGCAAAAAGATGTTACTTTGCGGTGCGGACTGTGCGCCGCTAAAAAGCGCCGCTCCCATCATTGCGCCTGCGCCGGCGGGGTTGTGCGCCGCCGCACCCATCGCATCCGCCTGCGCTGCCATCAGCGTTGCAGCTGCCATATCGGGCTGCGTGAGCATCTTCGCACGCTCGGCTTCCTGAAACACCTGTTTATCTTGCGCCTGCAAGGCGATGCTTTCAATCGCCATAGAAACCACCGAAAACCCGCGCAGGCTTACCCACTTTTCAGTCATGCAGGCGCTGACTGCCGCGCAGATTTCTTCGGTATGCTGCGGCAGCTCGGAGGGAGGCAATCCCCCACCGCACAAATTGTCAAGTGCCGCAACAGCTGCGCTGCGCAGTTCGGCAACCAACTGCGGTTGCACAGAGGCTTTCGTGACTGTGCCGGTGCTGTTGCCGCAAATCTTTTTGTAATACACTTCAGGGTCGGTAATGCGGTAAGAAAATACACCACTCATATTGACTGTGCTCAAATACTCCAATCCCGTTGCCTTGTTGACCAATGACAGCGGCACGGATAAAGAGAAGGGGTTATTCATCTTCTCCTTGATATCAACATACATCACAAACTGGTGCACTGCCACATCGCCGCCAAAGCCGATACGCTCTGCCGCCTGCTTGCCGATACCCTTTAAGCCGCCGCTGGAGAAAACACTGCCGGTTCTCTTGCTGTGGAAAACATTTTCGCCCGGTGCACTGTATACGCCGATACATTTGCCGAGCTCCACCACAATCGCGCATTGCCCTTCATTGACAAGAATCAGAGAGCCGTCGCTTATCACATTTTCATCACCCTTGGTGTTGGCGGAATTTTCGTTCACCCGCTTGGTACCGCGCTGTGCCAAAACATCCTGTGGCATGCTCTCGCACACATACATCTCCCGCCACTGGTCTGCCAGCACACCGCCGAGCGCACCGGAAGCCGCTTTGATAATGCCCATACTGCCCTCCCTAAATTGTTATGACATTGTCATTATACCATATAGAGGCACTTTTGCAAATATTGAGGCACCCTGCAAAACAGAGTGCCTTTCATTTATTTAGTTAATCTCTTTTTTCTAACAACGGCCGCTGTGATAAGTCCCGCCGCACTCACAAGAAGCAACGCAACAAACCATTGCAAGACATCTCCGGTGGAAGGCGATGTCTTCGCGCTTACAGTCGTTGCGCTTGCGCTCTGACCGGTAGCTTCTGCAGGGGTATTTGCGGTATTGTCGGCAGTGTCTTCTTCACGCGGTTGCACTGCATCAACCGTGTAGGTGCCGCCGACAAGCGTAATGTCGTAATGCGGATGCTCTGCGCTCACCGTGATTTCATAGTCGCCTGCCACATTTGTATCTGCATTGGTCTCAAGCATGATGCCAAGGTCATCACCATCCAAAACACCGCCGCTGACAGTATAGGTCAGGTCCTGCAGTGTACTGCCCAAGGTGCTTCTCTTATCCTCTGCCGTAATCGTCACCGGTCTTTTGGTGACAGTGACGGGAATCTCTACTGCCACCGAGCGGTAATTGACACTGTCCTCCGGCGTAAAGGTTGCCGCAAATACCGTTTCGCCCGGGCTGCCAACACTCCGCTCAGGTGTATTCCACGACCAGTTTTCAAGGAGAGGCACATCACGAAGCGCTGTGCCGTAGACCGCAGTAACGCCTTCCGGAGCAGCAGGCACCATAGGGGTTGCCTGATAAATTTCGAAGCCTGCCGTTGCCACGCCCTCTTTGTAGTGCGCGGTTTCGGGGCGCACCGCTTTGAGTGTGTATTTCCCTGCATTGACAGGTACATCCGTGGTATAAGCACTGTCATCCGCATCACACGGTTTGTAATAATATACTGTTCTGGCATACTCGGGGTTAGTGCTCGCAGCCAGTCGTGGTGTCACCGGTTCGTCTCCGTAAGTCCAGCAGTGCATTATAATACCGGGCTCCATATCCGCTTTTTCATAATTAACGGTTTTCGAGACAGAAAATGTTTGCACGTTGTGCGGGTTTAATGCATCGGTAATCGTTATGGTCGCAAGAATTTCACCGCATTGGAACGGGAAGCCGGGGTATTCCACATCATCTGCGCCTTCCATACTGTAAACGAGTTTTGCCTGCACTTTATTCTCTGTTGCCGTGGCAAGCTCACCCTTTCCGCTAACGGTGATGGAAGAAATCTGCTGGTCGCCGAAACGAATGACATCCGGAATAGAAGCGCTGACAGTCATTTTGCTGTCTGTCCAAGGGCAATTCTCTGCTGTGCAGTGAATAACTGCTCCAAAGCCGTCTGTGCTCTCTGTATAGCTTAATTTGTGAAAATGCTTTTGCTCAAAGTTTGCTGCGACAGATGCCATATCGACAATGCCTGCAGGAAGGTCGTATTCGTAGTAGATACTGCCGTCTGTCTTATACTGTGTGCGCGTGGGCTCTACCGTTTCGCCGTTAAGGCTCAAAGTCTCAAGGTCGTATCCGCTATCCGGCGTAATCACAAGTGTCACACTCTTTCCGCCCGGCACATAATAAGTCAACGGGGTTTCGGTCGTGCCGCCGCTTAACATCGCAGCCTGCTCGCTGTTTGCACTGCCGTCTGCCCAAAGGGAAATACTGCCGTTTTCGCCGGAGGCGGTTTCGAGAGAATAGCCCTCAACCGGGGTGAGGAAACCGATTTCCAGCGGCACGGTATTCGTTCCCGCTGAGCTCCATACTCTTGTTTCAAAGCCGTCTTTTGCCATAGCGACAGTAGCAAAGCCGTCGGAATAACTCTGCTCAACGCCGTTGCCTACAAAGCGCGTACCGTAAGTATTGGGGCTTGTTCCTTCCACCACTTTCAGGCAGCTGCTTTCGGTAAGGTAAAAATCCGCGCCTTCCGCCACGCCTCTGAGCGGTTCCATGGATTCGGAGTAGTTGTAATGTCCTTGTGCATGATGAATTCTTGCAAAACTATCACTGGCTTCCCGGCTTGTATTGATGCTGTCTGCCGCAAAGAGCATGGTATCGCCGGTTCCGGCGCCGGTCACATAAAAGGAAACGGCGCTTCTAATACACAGATGTTTTGCTGCATTGACCGATAACGGCGCAAACACAAGCGGCTCATTCGCATTATCTGTAATGCGCACAAACTTGAGGTAGTCATAGTAATCCTCGCCTATTTTGCCAATGGTCGTCACATCACCAAACCTGACAACGAGGTCTTTGCGCGTGCCGTCGGCCAAAATTGCCGCATTCGCAAAGGTGAGCGTGAAATAACCCAGCCCCACATAGCCTTCTTTGACACGACATCTGGGGGCATAGACAAAGCCGTCTTCATCTAAGCGAAACCCTACGCTGTTGTCCGGGTGATATAAAATGGCATTCATTGAATTAATTTTATACCTGTCAATACGCACGGTGCTGATGGGTGCATCCTTTGCAAAGCTTTCGGAGGTTCCGAAAGCCTTTGCTACCGGGGTCTCACCCTCGGCGTGTACGGAAAAGGGAATTGCCGTGATGATAATCACGAATGCAATCAATACAGTGAGAATTCTCTTTTTCATCTTAATGCTCCTTTATCGATTTACTGTATTCATTATATTCCATTCCACCTATTTTCGCAATGTTTTTTCTAAAATGACTTGTTAATTTGCAAATATAACTTAATTTTGGCGGGTAAAAGATTTTTTAAGTCTAAAAAATGACGGATTTCATCTCCAAATCATATTCATCATTGAAAACAGAGTATTCATTAAGCGCGTCGACCAATTCTTTTTTGCTCATATTTCTGTAGTCAATTGGCTTTGAGTTCTTTCACCAGTGCGATGATTTGTACGGAAAAGTCCATGGCGAGTTCACGCAGTTTTGATTCTGACATAATAATACTTCTTGAAATTGGTTTGAAACATTATATCATTTTCATTTAAAAGTGTAAAGTTTAGTGATGTTGCGCCTGTGGCGCAGTGATGCTATGCTAAAGCATAGTGATGTTGCTCGTTTCACTCGCAGTGATGCGATGTTTGCCAATAAACACGTGCGGAGCACACATCACAAGTGGAAGCGACATCACTACCGCAGGTAACATCGCTTGCCGTGAGGCAAACATCACTCCGCCAAGAAAGAACACCGGTTTTGAATTGTATCAAAACCGGTGTTCTTTCTTGTCTGCTCACAACATAAATAATACAAAACAAAGAATGTGCTATTGGGAAGGTGGATGTGCTATCTACGACAAAATCGATTCTTGCGTTTTCAATACATTATGAACGAATCCCTGCTACACCGGTTTTTGTCTTAAACAAAATACAAGTAATCGTCCTTTATTCGGATTTATTCGCCATTTAATTAGACTTACAGCCCCAAGAGCTAAACAAACACATAAAATATAATTAGTAGACACCTTTATGTATCCTAAATAATGCAGAATTGACATAAACGCCCCAAAGCGGCCAACGCAATAAAGCAACTATACTCACTCCTAAAACAATAAATAACAACACCGCAAGAATGATTAGCCAAGCCGTGTTTTGAGACTGTTTTGTTAAAAATGTCTCTGCAACTGCATCTTGCATTGTTTTAGATTTTTGATATGTTTGTTCCAAATACTGCATATATGCGTAGTCTGCTAAAAAACCACTGACAATATGTACAATAATAAACGACAAAACGCCAAGGACCACACCCATCATATCATAAGAAAATGTAATTAGTATTCCTACTAAACAGTAGAGCAAAATGATAAGTGCAGAAAAATGAATCATTTTTCTTTTTATAAACCAAATATAAGGAAATAAAAACGATTTAACATTAAAACAAGAATATTTGCCAGCTGTTATAATATGAACAAAACTTTTGTAAATATCCTTATCATTAACCAATAATATTTTTCTTCTTGTATTCAAAAATAATTTTTGTAATTCATCTGATGAGTGTTTGGAAAACATGCATTTTTTGCTTTTAATCATAAGGAAAATTGTTAGGAAAATAATGCTTATTGTCAACAAAAAAACGCTTATCTCAAAAAGCATTAGACTATTACGATATTTTAGACAAAGATTCCCCCAAGTACTCTGAGTTATCATTAATGCTCGTCCATCATTCAATAGAAATAATATAAAGAGAATTGCTGCTATTATAACTGATATTATACTTGCAAATAATATGGCTTTTTTGAAAACCACTTGCTTTGTTGAGAATGTAGAAAACTTAATGGTTTCCTCATTAAATGTTTGTTCTTTACATTGGCTATCATTTCCGTAAATAATAACCGTATTACCGCTCTCTATATTAATGTTATTATACGTATGATAGTTATTAATTGCTTTTTCAACAATATAGGGAGTATTACAAAACGGACAAACAGCAGCTTCGTTGCTATTATCAACAGCAAGTGTGCCTCCACAATTCGGGCATTTTGCTTGTACAAATGGCATATTATTCCTCCTCAAGATTCATTTTCATTGATTGTTTTACAATTTGCTGAACAGTTACCCATTATCATCATTTCGATATTATTAAATTGAAGAAATCCATCCAACTGAATTATGCTGGTATTTTTTAAATTTAAATGTATATTCTCCAATTTAACATCAATATATAGTTCCCCTTGATTCGTTGCAATATATGTTTTTAAATATGCTTCATAATTAGGTTTATTTCTTGACGGACTCAACATTTCGATGCCGTTTTCTGTTTCCATCCAATCTGATTGAATAAGCTCAAATTTTTCACCGTCGTCATTTGACATTATCAATTCAGTGATGATTAGATGTGCATTTTTTTCTGTTACTCTTCCTTCTTCAATCGCATGGCTTAGTTTTTCTTTTGAAGCTTTATTTAAGTTCATTTGCTCAATCTCAAATTTTTCAGTAGAACCTGAGACCATTAAGTAACCTATGTACTCTTCACTGTATTCAAGTGGTAATCTTGGCATTAGTGTCCTCCTAAAACAAAAATGGCGTACAGCCAAGCCGTACGCCCAAAAACGCAAGCTCAACTGTCGCCAAACATCTCACATATACGCAGTAATACCATATGCAAATAAGAGCATGCATTTTTATCAATAGAGATAAAAATAGCATACGGCTATTACTGCAAATTATTCATTTGAGATATTTGGCTCTTTCATTTTAGCATTGCTTGAGGGGTTTTGTCAAATATTATAAAAGAAAAACTCCCTTTGTAGGGAGGAATGTAAATGAAATCTTTTGCGATGCAAAAGATGAAATCGGGCTTTGCCCGATGAAATCCAAAATGCCTGCATTTTGGA
This sequence comes from Oscillospiraceae bacterium, assembly GCA_015066575.1. Classification (GTDB taxonomy): domain Bacteria; phylum Bacillota; class Clostridia; order Oscillospirales; family Acutalibacteraceae; genus RUG714. The sequence continues at coordinate 19,051 of SVOD01000012.1, read as the reverse complement.
TGAAATCAAATCCACCATCCGCCTCGGCGGATTTCATCACGCAGTGATTTCATCCGAGTTTTGCGAGGATTTCACCCACCGTAAGGTGGATTTAATTGAAAGAACGACACATTTGAATGTATCAAATGTGTCGTTCTTTCTTGGCGGAGAGCAAGGGATTCGAACCCTCGAGTAGGCGTTTACCCACTACACGATTTCCAGTCGTTTTAGATTTGCGTAGGTATAGTATATTTCGCGAAAGTAGGACAGGCGGTAGGACAGTTTATACAACGCTATTAAGTTTATCCGTAAAACTTTTACGGCGCTGCTCTTTGATATGCACGTATATTCTCTTGGTCGTTTCGGCATCGGCGTGACCGACGATATCTGCCATGTCTTTTTCATCCAAGCCGGCATCATAACAGAGTGTGGCGAATGCGTGGCGGAATTGGTGCCCTGTTGCGGTAATGCCGGTTGCCTTACGGTAGTCTTTATACGCCTGGTCGAACTGCGATTTGCTCATGTACTCCCCTTTTTCGTTCGGGAAGAGAAGCCCTTTTCTCTTTTGCTTTTGCAAAATATCTTTAAGTGGTCGGAGAAGTGGCACGGTGCGAATACCGGCTTCCGATTTAGAACCATCCTTTAGTATTGGTCTATTGTTTTCAAAAATAACAGCTTTATTTATAATAATTAAATCGTTTTTAAAATCAATATCCTTATCTATCTCAATAGCGAGGGCTTCCTCTTTTCGAACTCCGGTGTAATAAAGGAATACCGGGTATAGCCCGAACGGGGCGCTTACGGACGCGAGAGCGATTTTTATTTCTTCGTCTTTCGGCAGTTCCCTGCGTGTGGTTTTTGCTCCTTTGGGTACCTTGACGGTAGTGACAGGGTTTATTTGTGTGATTCCATTGAGAATGGCATAATCGTAAACCATGTTGAGCACAATGCGGCGCAGCTTGATTGTCTGTTTAGCGTATTTTTGCTTCGCCATACCGGTTAGAAAACGTTGAATATCAAGAGGCTGGATTTCATCAAGCATACAGTCTCCAAAGTATTCCTCAACATCTTTCAGAGGTTTGCGGTAACAATCGGCAGTGTATATGGCCACTTCCGTTTCGTGTTGTGCCCACCACTCTCTTGCGACCGACTTGAATGTCGGGTGCAAAGATGTTTGATACGCCGCTTCCGCTTCATCTTGCGCAGCTTTTGCTTTTTCGTCTATCTCTTTCCCGGTATAACCATAGATAGACTTTCGCTTATAAGTACCGTCAAGTTGGCGCACCGGGACCTTCTTTTGCTTTAACTTTTTCATATTGTATCATCCTTTCAGAAAACAGCATTTTTGAAACAAAATTGCGCAAAAATGCCTTGTGCTTGCAAAATAGCACAAGGTGTGATACAATTCTCAATGTAGTGTGAGGGTATGTATCATACCTTGCATACAACGCTCTTGGCGACTGGTACTCGCCGAGGGCGTTTTTTTATTTAATTATCCTATCGTTGCTATTCTTGATTTAAGATATTCGAATTGCTCTGTTTTTGTTTTTAAATCAATGTATTTATGATTTAGGGACCACTCCATCGCTCCTTCATATACTTTTAATAATGTAGGACCAATTCCCATTGGATTGATAACACCATAATATAAATGATACTTTCCTGTTACAAGCATATCGAATGTTACATTTGATATGACGATATTTGCATACATGTCTATATCACTTGTTGGGTCTTCAAATATTTCATCAAGGTCGGTAAATTCACTAATGTGTTTTTTTATTATTTGAAGAAGTTCTGTTTGACAAGACCGAGAAGAAACTTCTAACGAACTTTCATATTTAACAATATACTTTTTGCATAAATCAAATAATGACTGTTGATACTCTATTTCTTTTCGTTTCTTTTTTGAAAATAGACTCATCATTAATTACCTCACAATACTTCTGCTTTTTTTAAACATCACGAATTACGCGCTTCACTTTACCGAGGACAGCGCAGCGTAGAACATCTTTACCTTTCAGTACGATTGGCGGGTAATTCATGTTCAGAGAAATGAGTTTAATCCACTCGGTATCATACTCAACCTTTTTCACCAATCCCTCGGAGCCATCCAAAAGCACCACGGCTATATCGCCGCTATCGACAGAAGTCTGCTTGCGCACCTGGATGATATCACCATCTTCAATCTTCGGAGACATACTGTCGCCTTTTACTTTTATACAGATTGTATCTGCCGCTTCATCATCAGAGCAAATGATAACCGGAATATATCCCACAATTTCATTTACGGCAGTTACGCCAAAGCCGGCGGAAACACTTTCAAATAACGGTGCGTTATATAGTTTTACATCGTTTAACATTACAATGCTGTTATTTTGGTTAATCGAATTTTCCAATGAATTTGTGGCTTGTTCCCATGTAAATAGAGAATAAGGGTCAATTCCTAAAACAATTGCGATTGTTTCGATTTTCTCATATGGAATATTTTTTATTACTCCTTTTTCGTATCTGGAAATTGTTTGCTTACTTGTTCCAACCTTTTTTGCTAATTCCTCTAATGTAAAACCTTTAGATAACCTTGCTTCTTTTAATCTCTCACCAAGTGTTTTCATTATATTCCATCCCCCTTTCTTTATAGTATTATAACATAAATCACACAAAATGCAACAAAAAAGTCAGAAATTGCGAAAAAAATCACTTGACAAGTGACAGAAGGTGTGGTATTATTTAGTCACTTAATGAGTGACAAGGAGGTGAAAAATTTGAAACAGTCAATCAATCTTGATTCAATAAGAGGCAAATTAAGAGAAAAACGAATCACACAAAAAAGATTAGCGGAAATACTTGATATTTCAGAAAGAACAGTCAACCAAAAGCTTAACGGTATTAGAGATTTAAAGGTTAGCGAATTGGTTGCTATTTCTGATGTATGTGGTGTTTCCGCTTCATTTTTTTTAACGAATCAGTCACCTGTTGAGTGACTTTTGAGAAAGGAGCACTTATGTCGCAAGAAGAAAAGAAAATTTTGCTCAATGCACTAAAGGTTATTCGCACTGAGTGTAAGAAGCACGAAAACTGTCACGACTGTCCGCTTTGCAGCGATGAGGGTTGCAAACTTAAAATAGACGGTCCAAAAAATTGGGTGCTTGCTAACGAGAAGACACAATGGAAAGCATTCTTGTAAAGGAAGTGAAAAAAACTATGCCAAAAGAAAAAGAAGGTTATCGGATGGAACTGGAGCGAATCGGTCAGAGGTTCGGAGAAAAAAACCTGCTTTCAAAAAAAGATGTGCAGCGTTACACCGGCTTGTGTTACCAAACAGTAAACAAGCGTTTCCAATTCAAAGAAGGCAAAATTACGCAGGCGGACTTGGCACGTCAGTTGGTGTGAATTGCAAGTTACCGTCAAGTAAAAAAACGGCGTAACAACAAGCAATAAGTAAATCGCTTGCTGCGACCGGCAAGTTAGTTGCAAGTAAATTAAAAGTAAATTGAAAGGAGAAAAAGTATGACTAAAACAAAGTTAAATGAAACAATCTGCAAAAAGATGTTTGTCATCGGTATTCCCACTAGTTTATTGGGATTTAAGTATATCCGTGAAGCAATTTTAAAGTGCTATAAAGAGCCGGAATACAAATACCAAATTACAAAAGGTTTATATCCTGCAATCGCAAAACAAAACGGTACGACCGCATCAAGAGTAGAAAGAGCAATTCGCCATGCCATCGAAGTGGCGTGGTTGAGAGGTGACCAAAAAACATTAAATGATATTTTCGGTTATACGGTTAGCCCGGAAAAGGGCAGACCGACAAACAGTGAATTTATCACAATGCTTGTTGAACTCATCAATCTTGAAGAACTCAACCATCTTGAATCAGATGATAAAGAAGGGAGGGAATAAGAATGAAAATCTTTAAAACAGAATCCGAAAAGCATCAAGACCGATTGCGCATAGTAGCGGAGAATACAATGCTTTGGCTGGTTCGCTGGAGCCAAATATTCTTTTGGGTTGGTGCAGTGCTTTTAATCGTAGAGATGATAGTCATGATTACCACCACTATTTTTGAAACGCCGCTGTTTACAGAATCCCAAAAAACCGTTTTGTACATTATTGGGACAGGTGGCGCACTGATGTTTGCTTGGGGCTCTATTGTTTACTTGAAATCATTATTGATTGATGAGCGTGGAAAAAGGCGCGTTGAAAAAGAAAAGCCCGGTGCGGGAACACCGAGCAGTTGTAAGAGACGATAAAGTAATAAATGTCAGTAGATTATAAAATATCGTCATATTTTATTTTAACACAAAACAATCTAAATGTAAAGGAGACGAATATGTCAGTTAAAATTAACAGTTTTCAAATCGAAAATGTCAAGCGTATCAAGGCGGTGGAAATGACACCGAGCGAGAATGGCTTGACGATTGTCGGCGGCAAAAACCGCCAGGGCAAAACCAGTGTGCTTGACTCTATCGCATGGGCTCTCGGCGGTGACCGCTTCAAGCCAAGTCAGGCGGCGCGTGAAGGTTCTCACGCTTCCCCGTATCTTAGAGTGGAACTTTCCAACGGAATTGTGGTGGAACGCACCGGGAAGAATGCTTCTTTGAAAGTCATTGATACCAACGGAAACAAAGGCGGGCAGGCGCTGCTCAATGAGTTTGTAGAGAGTTTTGCTTTGAACCTTCCGAAGTTTATGGAATCGAACTCCAAAGAAAAGGCAAACACGCTGTTACAGATTATCGGTGTCGGCGACAAGCTGTTTGAACTCGAGCGAGAGGAACTGGAAAAGTACAATCAGCGCCACACCATCGGGCAGATTGCCGACCAAAAGGAAAAATACGCTGCGGAGCTTCCTCTTTACAGCGGGGTACCGGAAGAAATCATTTCCGCTTCCGATTTAATCAACAGACAGCAAGCCATTCTTTTGCAAAATGCAGAAAACCAAAAGAAGCGAGATAACCTCGCAGCTTTATTAGCAAGGAAAGAGGATATCACCAAACAAATTGCTGTTTTAACCGATGAGTTAGATAAGGTTTTTGCGGATTTAAAAATTGCAGAAACAGAAGCACAGGATTTACAAGACCAATCTACCGCAGAGTTGGAAGAGGATATCCGACAAGTGGATGAACTGAATATGAAAATCCGCTCGAATATGGAACGCGCAAGTGCAATGGATGAAGCGGCTGCAATTCGCGAGCAGTATAACGACTTGACGGTAGAAATTGAACAAATCCGCTCCGACAAGAAAGCACTTCTTGAAGGCGCCAACCTTCCGCTTCCCGGGCTTTCTGTGGAACAAGGAGAAATCCTTTACAACGGACAACAATGGGATAACATGTCAGGCTCCGAGCAACTGCGTGTGGCAACGGCTATCATTCGCAAACTGAACCCCGAATGCGGCTTTGTTCTGATGGACAAGCTCGAACAGATGGATGTTCAAACGCTCGAAGAATTCGGCAAGTGGTTGGAAGGTGAAAATCTCCAAGTAATTGCCACGCGCGTTTCCACAGGTGATGAATGTTCGGTGATTATTGAGGACGGATACATCACCACCGGTGAGTCAGCACCGGCAACAAAAACTTTTGAGGCAGGTAAATTTTAATGAACATTACAACAGGAATTATTCCTTGTGCAAAGAAAATAGTGATTTACGGACCCGAGGGAATCGGAAAATCAACTTTTGCTTCGTTATTTCCGAGCCCCCTTTTCACAGACACGGAAGGCAGTACAAAGGAATTAAACATTTCACGATTTGACACACCGACATCTTGGGCAATGTTGATTGAACAAGCAAAGTATGTGCGTGATAACAGACCGTGCAAGACTTATGTAATTGATACCGCAGATTGGGCAGAGAAACTCGACAATGAAAATATTTGCGCAAGAGCCGGAAAAAGCGGTATTGAAGATTTCGGATACGGAAAGGGATATGTATATGCGAAAGAAGAATTTGGCAAATACCTGAACTTGCTTGATGAAATCATTGCAGTCGGAATAAATGTGGTTTTCAACGCACACAGCTTTTTGCGCAAAGTTGAACAACCGGATGAAATGGGTGCATATGACCGCTACGAATTAAAAATGAGTAAACACATTTCACCTTTACTCAAAGAGTGGTGCGATATGCTCTTATTCGTAAACTATAAAACAGAAATCTATCATGACGAAAATGGCAAAGCAAAAGCCAAAGGAAATAAGCGTGTCATGTATACCACTCACAATGCGTGTTGGGATGCGAAGAACCGTTACGGCTTCCCGGAAATGATGGATTTTGATTATAAGCTTATCAGTCATATTTTCAATGAAGGACAAAATCCGCAGCCGGCACAGCAAATCGAAACAGCAAAAGCTGAACCGACAATTCCCTCTCAATCAATTAACACGGCTACAGTGCAGAGTACGGTTTCCGCAAAAGAATTTGCCGCCGAGCAGGTAGCGAATTTAAAGCAACAAGGATTTTCGGTAGATGAAATCATCGACGATGAGCCGGAGCAACAGGCACTTGCACAAGATAATTTTGTAAAAGAGGCACCGGTACCGCCGCTCCCGTCGGATTCGGATAATCCTGTGGTTCAAAAACTGTACCAGTTGATGAACGAAAAAGGCATGACAACCGATGTCTTACAAGCTACAGTTGCAGACCAAGGATACTTCCCGCGCAGCACGCCGATTGAAAACTACCCGAAAGATTTTATCGAGGGCTGCCTCATCGGCGCATGGGACAGCGTGTGCGCGAAAGCGCAGCAATACATGCAAACAGCATTCAATTAACAGAAAAGGAGATTATTTACTATGAGCGAATTAAATAATGGAAGAGAATTAGATTGGGGCGAAGAAATTTCCAAAGAAAGTGAATATACTTTATTGCCCGCCGGTGATTACAACTTCAAGGTTGTAAAGTTTGAGCGCAAACGACACGCCCCCACCGCGAAATTACCCGCATGCCCGCAGGCAGATTTGACTATTGATTTGTGGGATGATGCCGGCAATAAAGGAACCATTATTCACTCACTTTTTTTACATACCAAAATGGAAGGTATGCTCTCAGCGTTCTTTATCGCAATCGGACAAAAGAAACACGGTCAGCCGGTGCGTATGAATTGGGATGCCGTGTACGGTGCGACCGGGCGCTGCAAAGTCAAGATTGACACATGGAAAAATGACAAGGGCGAAGAACGCCAAAACAACAAGATTGCAAAATTCTACGAGCCGGAAGCGGCGCCTGCTGCGGCAAGTTACACGACAGGTAGCTTTTAATGGAACTGCGACCTTATCAGTCGGAAGCAAAAGAGGCTATCTTCAAAGAGTGGAATAACGGCAACAAAAAAACACTTTTGGTTCTCCCGACCGGTACCGGAAAGACGATTGTTTTTGCAAAGGTAACGGAACAATGTGTCAGCGAGGGTAAGCGCGTGCTTATCCTCGCGCACCGGGGAGAATTGCTCGACCAAGCAAGCGATAAAATCGAACGGTCTACCGGACTGAAATGTGCAGTCGAGAAAGCGGAAAACAGTTGCCTCGGGCAATGGTACAGAATAGTGGTTGGCAGTGTGCAAACGCTCATGCGTGAAAAACGCTTGAATATGTTTCGAGAAGACTACTTTGATACCATCATTATTGACGAGGCGCACCATTGTCTATCTAACTCTTATCAAAAGGTATTGGAATACTTTGACAGTGCAAATGTGCTTGGTGTTACAGCCACTCCCGATAGAGGCGATATGCGCAATTTAGGAGAGTATTTTGAGAGCCTTGCATATGAATATACCCTACCGAAAGCCATCAAAGAAGGTTATCTCTCTCCGATTAAGGCGCTGACGATTCCGCTCAAGCTCGATATCAGCGGAGTCGGTATGCAGTCGGGAGATTTCAAGACTTCTGAACTCGGCACGGCGCTGGATCCGTATTTAGAGCAAATTGCAGCAGAGATGGAAAACTACTGCAAGGACAGAAAAACGGTTGTTTTCTTGCCGCTGGTGAAAACCTCGAAGAAATTCAGCGAACTTTTAAATGCGCACGGGTTTCGCTCGGCGGAAGTCAACGGCAGCAGCTCGGACCGCACAGAGGTGTTGGAAGACTTCGCTGCCGGAAAATACAATGTGCTTTGCAATTCGATGTTGCTCACGGAAGGTTGGGACTGCCCGGATGTGGATTGCATTATTGTGCTGCGACCGACAAAGGTGCGCTCTCTTTACTCCCAAATGGTTGGGCGCGGTACCAGGCTCTCTCCCGGAAAAGACCACCTTCTTTTGTTAGATTTTCTGTGGCACACGGAACGACACGAGTTATGTCATCCGGCACATCTGATATGTGAGAGCGCGGAAGTTGCGCAGCAGATGACAGAAAACATCGAAAAAGACACAGGCTGCCCTGTAGATATTATTGAAGCGGAGCAGACTGCTGCGGAAGATGTGATTGCCAAACGCGAAGAAGCACTCGCCAAGCAACTCGCGCAGATGAAGAAGCGCAAGAAGAAGTTAGTAGACCCGCTGCAATTTGAAATGTCAATTCAAGCGGAAGACTTGGCGAACTATCAACCGTCTTTCGGTTGGGAAATGGCACCGGCAAGCGACAAACAAAAAGCAACTCTTGAAAAGCTCGGCATCCTGCCGGATGAAATCGACAATGCCGGGAAAGCCACCTTGCTTTTAGAGCGCTTACATAATCGCCGCGAACAGGGCTTGACAACGCCGAAGCAAATTCGCTTTCTTGAGAGCCGCGGTTTCAAGCATGTGGGTACCTGGCAGTTTGATACTGCAAAAAAACTAATAGACAGAATCGCCGCGAACGGTTGGCGCGTGCCTTACGATATCAATGTGGCGACTTACGGAGATACACATGGAACAACAGAAACTTAACTTAAAAGAAGTGATTCAATACATCGACCCGGTAGAGTGCGATTACTCCGAGTGGTGCGCTGTCGGCATGGCACTCAAAGAAGAAGGATATGATGTCAGCGTTTGGGATGAGTGGTCTTCCCGCGATACGGTGCGCTATCACAGTGGCGAATGCGACAAGAAGTGGCGCACCTTCGGTGGCTACGGTTCCGGCAGTGTGACCGGCGGTACCATAGTACAGATGGCAAAGGAGCGCGGATGGAAGCCGCACGACTCTCACGAATTGGACTGGGACAGTGAAATCGGTAGCGAATATGTTGTAATCGACAAAGCGTATGTAGAAGGAAAAGATTTTGCAGAGCCGGCAGACAGCGAGTTTCACCCTGCCGATGAAGTCATTCGCTACCTCGAAACACTGTTTCAGCCGGAAGAGAATGTCGGATATGTCACCGAATCGTGGGAAAAGGAAGGCAAGTTTCTGCCGACAAAAGGCAGTTACGACAGAACCGCCGGAGAACTCATTCGCTCCATTAAAGCCCACAAGGACGATATCGGGCAGGTTCTCGGAGATTATAACAAGAAAGCGGGCGCCTGGATACGCTTTAATCCTCTTGACGGTGAAGGAGTCAAAAACGGCAATGTGACAGAGTTTCGCTATGCACTGGTAGAGTCGGATAATATGGACCTTTCCAAGCAAAATGCTATCCTTCACGAACTCGAATTGCCGATTGCGGTTCTTTCCTACTCCGGTAAAAAATCACTTCACGCCATAGTGAAAGTGGATGCAGTTGATTTCAAGGAATATCAAAAGCGCGTGGAGTACCTCTACAATGTGTGCACCAAAAACGGTATGAGCATTGACCGACAAAACAAGAATCCTTCGCGGCTTTCCCGCTTCCCGGGGTTTTTGCGTGACGGCCATAAACAATTCATCATTGACACCAACATCGGCAAGAGCACTTGGGATGAGTGGTATGAATGGATAGAGGGCATAAACGACAATCTGCCGGAGCCGGAAAGCATTGAAAGTATTTGGGATAATCTGCCGGCACTATCACCGCCGCTGATAACGGACATCCTTCGCCAAGGACACAAAATGCTCTTAGCGGGACCGAGTAAAGCCGGTAAATCCTATGCACTCATTGAGTTGTGCTGCGCGATTGCGGAAGGGAGAAAGTGGCTCGGTTACCAATGCGCGAAAGGCAAGGTGCTATATGTCAACCTCGAACTTGACAGAGCTTCCTGCCTGCACAGGTTCAAGGATGTTTACACAGCGCTGCACTGGGCGCATGACAGCCTCAAAAACATTGATATATGGAACTTGAGGGGTAATTCCATACCGATGGATAAACTCGCGCCAAAACTCATCAGGCGCGCTGCAAAGAAGAACTACATTGCCGTTATCATAGACCCGATATACAAGGTTATTACCGGTGATGAAAACAGCGCAGAGCAGATGTCAAACTTCTGCAATCAGTTTGACAAGGTGTGCACGGAGTTGAATTGCGCAGTGATTTACTGCCACCACCATTCAAAGGGCGAACAAGGCGGCAAGAAGAGTATGGACAGGGCTTCCGGCTCCGGTGTGTTTGCAAGGGACCCGGACGCGCTGCTCGATTTAATCGAATTGGAATTGACCGAAGACCAGCGCAGTGTAAAATCCGACAGAGCAATATGCGACATTATTGAGGAACGATTAAAGCGCTTTGAAGTTAATACCAATCGGTTCAGCCAAGATGATTTATTGGTGGTTAATTCCGCGCTTTCGATTGCGGAAAAAGAATTGCCGCGCGCTGCCTATATGCGCTTAATTGAGGATATCACCGCGAAACAAAAACAAATAGCCGCTTACAGTGCCTGGCGTATCGATGCTACGCTGCGAGAATTCCCGAAGCCACCGACCATGAACTTCTGGTTTGAATATCCGATTCACGCAGAGGATGACACCGGCACACTCAAAGATATAGAGCTTGAAAGCAGTTGGAATAAGACTTGGAAAAAGAACTTCAAGCGCAACAAAAAATCCAAATCGGAGCGCGCAGACGAGCGAAAGAAAAGTGTTGCGACTGCTTTTGAGGCGTGTTCTATGGGTGCAGATGAAGTGAGTTTGAAAGAGCTCTCCGAGTACATGGGTGTCACAGAAAAGACAGTCAGAGCCCGCTTAAAAGAGCACGGCAATTTCTACATAGATGATGGCAATGTGGGAAAGAAAAACTCGGAGTAAAAGACCGGGATTTTCCCTTAACTCTTCAAAGGGAAAAACACGGAAAAAACCGAGATTTTCCCTCACAGGGAAAAAGTCGGTCAAAAACCGAGATTTTCCGAGGGAAGGAAAAAGGTACTCCCCTACGGGGAGTAAAGTATAACTTTCCCTCAACGGTCAAGGGTGAAGAAAGGCAGGGCTCGGAAACTGCCCTGCCATTCCTTCCCCAAGCTTGACGAAAGCGAATTTTTTTTAGAGGTATTTTTATGCAAAAAATAATACAGTTTTTCTTGCCGATGATACCGCCAACAGTTACCGCACAGGAACACAAGGTGGCCGTCAAAAAAGGCAAACCGGTTTTATACGACCCGCCGGAACTTAAAGCGGCAAAAATGAAGTTGCGCGACAGCATTGCACCCTACCGACCGGACAAGCCGCTGCGCGGCGCCGTGAGATTACTTGCGAAATGGTGCTTTCCGATTACCGGTACCCATCAGAACGGTGAATACAAGACCACGCGCCCCGATACGGATAACCTTCAGAAGGCGCTTAAAGATGTGATGACAGGGCTTCACTTTTGGAATGACGATGCCCAGGTCACAAGCGAGATTTGCGAGAAGTTTTACGCAGACAGACCGGGGCTGTATATCGAGGTGTGGCAGTTATGAGAATCGATGAAGTCAGTTTGGCACTCAGAGAAGTGGTCAGCTTCAAAGGAACGCCGTATATCTTAACAGGCGTGATGATGCGCAAGAATAAAAATAATGAAATACACTACGAAGCAGAGTTGCAGGATGTGAAAGCCAATCGCTGTCTTGTAATTGTTGCGCTAAGTAGTGTGGAGAGGAAAATATGAAAAAAGGATTAATTGATAGAGGTGCATTAAATTTCGAAAAATTAATTGATACAAATAATCAAGTAATTCCGGTTTTAGAATATGTTTCGTTTCTTAAAGGTGTAGAAGCCGCAATAAAAATCATAGATGAAGCACCAACAGTCGAAGCTAAAAAGATTGTTTATTGTAAAAAATGCAAATTTTATGAAAAAAGAAGCGGAGTTACTGTATGCTCTCGGTTTAGAAGAAAGTTTAATATGTCAATCCAAGAAACAGTTGTTCCTGACAATGGGTATTGTTGGATTGGTGTGAAGAAATAGGTGTTAAAAATGAATAATAAAGAATACTTAGATATGCTGCAGCGCCGATATGATGAAAGGCACAGCCCTTCCTGGTACAAAAAGTTGAAGCAGTTTATTCAACGGATACGGGGGTGGTGAAATGAATAGTTGTAAAAAATGTATTCATGACGGCATTTGCTATATGCAACGCGATAGCGTGACAAAATGCAGTGATTTTAGTGATGTGAAGAATTACCGATATAATCTGTTCACCAGATTAAAACCTTGTATCTGCAATGTAATGATTGCCGGTATAGAAATAGAAGCCAAAATGATGCAATGTGAAAAGTGTAGGAAAAAATACAATCTTGCCGAAGCACATGAGGTGCTTTATTGTTCACGCTGCGGAAGAGAGATGAAAAAATGACCTATCAAGACTTCATCAACTCTAAAGTTTGTGTTGCAAAGAAAACAGGATTTGATATTGATGAAAGTGAAATCAATCCGATATTAACGCCTCACCAAAAACTTGCAGTGAAGTGGGCAATCCAAGGCGGTCGCAGGGCAATCTTCGCTGATTTCGGACTTGGTAAAACAGTTATGCAGCTTGAGATATTGCGCTTGATATTGAAGCACAAAGGCGGGAAAGCACTTATAGTGGCGCCGTTTGATGTTATGCCGGAGTTTGAAAGCGATGCTATCAATCTGCTTGAAATAGAGCCGCCGTGCTTTGTGCGCAGTGATACAGAGGTCGCCGAAAAAAGCGACAAACAGTTATTTATCACAAATTATGAAAGTGTCCGCGAAGATAAAATAGATGTAAAGCAGTTTAGGGCTACCTCTTTGGATGAGGCGGCAGTACTCCGCTCCTTCGGCAGTAAGACCTATCAAACCTTCCTTGAAAAATTCAAAGGGATAGAGTATAAGTTTGTGAATACGGCAACGCCATCGCCGAATAGATACAAAGAATTAATCCATTACGGCGGTTATTTGGAAATAATGGACACCGGGCAGGCTCTCACCCGCTTCTTCAAAAGAGACAGCACAAAGGCTAATAACTTAACGCTGTATCCGAAAAGAGAAAAAGAGTTTTGGCTGTATATGGCATCTTGGGCGCTGTTTATCACAATGCCATCCGACCTCGGCTTCTCTGATGAAGGCTATCAACTGCCGCCTATGGAAATTAGAAAGAATATTGTTGCCAGTGTTTATGATGAAGCGCCATGCGACCGGGACGGACAGGCTAAGTTTTTGCTTGACACCAACACTTCTCTAATGGAAGAAGCGAAGGAAAAGAAAATATCATGCCGCGCGAGAGTGAGCAGAGCAAAAGAGATTGTCGATGCTTCACCGGATGATACCTTCATTTTGTGGCATGATTTAGAAGCAGAGCGAAAAGAAATCAAAAAACAAATTCCCGGCGTTGTCGATATCTACGGGACAATGGATATGGAAAAGCGCCGCCAAAGATTATTTGATTTTAAATCAGGCAAAACAAAACTATTTGCAACAAAAAAGATAATCAGTGGAAGCGGGTGCAATTTTCAAGAGCATTGTCACCGGGCGATATTTGTGGGTATCGATTATAAGTTTAATGATTTCATTCAGGCAATTCACAGAATTTACCGCTTCAAACAAACCGAAAAGGTAATTATCGATATTATCTTCACAGAAGCGGAGCAAGGTGTATTTGATGAGTTGATGGCTAAGTGGGACCGCCATATAAAGCAGCGGGAAATCATGCGCGGTATTATCAAAGAATACGGGCTTGATATTGAATACACCAATGTAATGCAAAGGGCGAAAGGAGTTGAGCGCATGGAAGTATGCGGCGAGCATTACAAAGCAGTATTAAATGATTGTGTCGATGAAACGACCAAAATGGAAGAAAACAGTGTAGATTTGATATGCACTTCTATTCCGTTTGGCAATCATTACGAATACTCGGCAAACTATAACGACTTCGGGCACAATGAAAACGATGACCGCTTCTTTGAGCAGATGGACTTCTTATCACCGCAGCTGCTGCGCGTGCTCCGACCGGGCAGAGTGTTTGCCTGCCATATTAAAGACAGAGTGTTATTCGGTAATGCTACCGGTACCGGTATGCCGACTATTGAACCTTTCCACGCAGATGCAATAAAGCACTTTATGCGGCACGGCTTTCAGTACATGGGAATGATAACGGTTGTCACCGATGTGGTTCGCGAGAATAATCAAACATATCGCCTCGGATGGACAGAGAACTGTAAAGACGGCACGAAAATGGGAGTCGGTTGCCCGGAATACATATTATTGTTCCGCAAACTGCCGAGCGATACTTCAAAGGCTTATGCCGACACACCTGTGGTAAAAGACAAATCACTCTATACCAGAGGGCAATGGCAGATTGATGCGCATGCATTCTGGCGCTCTTCCGGTAACAGACCGATTTCAAAAGAAGAGTTGCAAAGCATAGATGTCAGCAAACTGCAGAAGGTATATCGAGAGTTTTCCCGTGGCAGTGTTTATGATTACGATGAACACATAAAACTTGCAAACAAACTCGATGAAGACGGACGACTGCCGGCGGCATTTATGGTTGTGGCACCGGGCAGCTGGGATATGACCGTATGGGATGACATCAATAGGATGCGCACTCTGAATACAACACAAAGCCAGCGCAAGGCAGAAATGCACATCTGCCCTTTGCAGTTCGATATCGTTGAAAGAATAATCAACCGGTACTCCGCAGAAGGTGAGACTGTTTACGACCCATTTGGCGGTTTAATGACAGTGCCGTATATGGCAGTGAAGATGGAAAGATACGGCATCGGATGTGAATTAAGCGAGAGCTATTTCCGAGATGGTGTCGGGTACCTTCAAGAAGCGGAAGATTTAATTTCAATGCCAACTCTGTTTGATTTTATCGGCGAATAAAAAAAGCTTTTAGTAATAGGGATAATCTCTATTATTGTTGAAAGTGTTGAAACGGTCAACGCAAAAGCCCTTTGACACTCGGAAGATAGTGTATCAAATTCAAAGAGGAATAAAGCGAGGCAATCAAAGCGGTTTTGTTAGTAGCCGGAACGACAGCCAAGAGTGTTATTACAATTAGTCAGACTAATTGAAAAGATAAAGAGGTATACAATGCTTCACAAATTAAAACTAAATATCAGTTTCTGTGATCCTGTTTGCAGCGGCGAGAAGCCGTTTGAAATCAGGAAGAATGACAGAGGCTTTCAAAAAGGAGATTTGGTGCAATTCATTCCGGTAATAAAAGGTAAGCCGGTGCACCACCAAATTGAGGACAAAACATTTAAAATCACTTATGTGATGAACGGCTATGGTATGGAAAACGGCTTTTGTGTTTTCGGTATCAAGCCGTATGACGAAAGGAGAGCAGAATTTGAATATTAAGGCATTTAAAGTAAAGGGATTATTAGCCGGCAAGGGAAAGTTGCCGAAGCCGAAGGTGTATTGCTGTGTGATGACAATAGAGGATAACGGCAGCGCCGATTTGTCGATTATTCACAACGGCGATCAGATTTATATTCCGCTGCAAAAGGTTGAGGAAATCCTCAAGGAATATAAGTACAACAAGAAATGTAAAATCACACGCCAAAAGATAAAAAGTGACTGTCGCACCCGGATAAAATGCAAAAGGCGTTATTCGACATTGCGTTAGTGTAGCAAGCAGACCGTTTGTGCCCCACAAACAGTATTTTACTTAGGAAATATTCCTAAAACCTTTTGGAGATTGGAGTGGATTATGAGTCAGGTAACGAAAGAAGATTTGAAAGAGTACCGCACTATGAAGCGTGAATTGGAGCAAATCAAAAAGCGACTTTATAAGATGAATTCTCATGTATTTGATGATATCGACAGAGAAATGCTTTCCGCTTCGGTGCGCAAATCATCTTCACGGAACGCTTTAAGAAAGTTGGTTGCTTTGAAGAAAGAATACAGCGACAGATTCGAGGCGCTGCTCTCTAAAGAAAAAGATATTCAAGCCTTCATCGATTCTATCGAAGACCGGGAACTTGCCACATACATAATGATGAAATACATCAATGATACGGAAGTGAAAAGCGAAGAAGAACTTGGAGAACTGTTTCATTATGACCGCACCACGCTCCCCAAAAGACTCAATCGGCTGTTTGATAAAAAAGACGGTGAATGAATATTTCCCACAAATCCCACTTTTAGTGTGATAGTATTAAATTAAAGGTTTTGAGTTTTTCAGAACCTTTATTTATTTTGGTACATTTGAGTTGTTCGGTGATTCAGAACAACTATTTAAAACAGTGAGGTGCTATGAAACTATACTATCAGACAGCAACCGGCAAGGAAAGAATTGAGGTGCCGGAAGAGTGGTTCAACACGGTTATGCAGATGAATAAAAAAGAAAAAAACAAACGGACTGTTGCGCGCCGGCATGAAGTAAGTGTCAATCAATTTAAGAACGCAAACGGTGAAGCCTTCGATTTATACGAACTGTTTGCTTATTACGATAAAGACATTGAGCGCGTATCCGGCGGCGGTGACGATACATCTGAACGCGTGCGGCAGGTACTTTCTGCTATGAAGCCGAAGCAGGCTGAATTATTGGAGTTGTTATATTGTGATGGTCTTTCGCAAAGAGAATTGGCACAAGCAGTAGGCGTTACACCGGGTGCAATCTGCCAGCGAGTGAAGTGCGCAAAGGATAATTTCAAGAGATTATGGGAATCGTGGGAAAGATGAGCATATTTACATAAACATTTTTCATTTTAAAATCTAATATTATGAGAGGCTTTTTATTTGCCTCGAAAAAGAAGACAGTTTTCCTTTCTGATATTATATGCTTCATGACTGTCTTCTTTTTATTTTGAGAGGGGGAAAACAAAGTTGTGTTACGAATATAATGTGTTTTATTTATCAGAACTGCGCAAGGCTTTAGAAGATGAATACCGCGATAACATGGCACTGTTAGATTGTATGACAGCAGAAGGAAAGGAAGATAAGGCACTTCGCGAAATATACGAGGGATACAATGCTGTTATCATCGGTAGAATTCACGAAATTAAACAGCAAATTAATACGATTTTAAAAGGCGAGAGAGTGTACTTGATATTGGATGATAAAAGCAATGCGCAAGAACCGCTTTGATTGCTTTTTTTAATTAGCGGCTCTGTTGTGTTTTTATATACCGGAGCGGTACCGAAATACTGCAAAGATAAAAAAAGGTAGATTTTAAACAGTAAGCAAATATGGGGGGTAAACAATTGCAATTTACAGTTGATATTATCAAAATCGCAGAGGTCGTTGGCGCGGCAGCTGTTATCATAGGAGTCATTGTTGGCTTTGTAAAATGGGTAATTCGCCAAAGCGAGCAGGATAAAGATATTGCCGATATGAAGGAAGAACAGACACTTATCTGCTACGCAATCAAAGCCTGCCTTGACGGGCTGGAGCAACTCGGTGCAAACCACACGGTTCCGAAAGCAAAAAACGATTTGGAAAAATACCTGAATAAGAAGGCGCACGAACAACCGCGCGACAATAATATCAAAAACTGAAACGGAAAAAGAAAATGAACAAAGAGATTGATATAGAAAAATTGAAAGAGGAATATTACAGCGGAAAGCCTGTTATGGATATCTGTAATCAATTCGGTATTTCAAAACAAACATTATATAATCGCTTACAGTCAGTGCGCTGTGAACTCCGGCGGCAAAAGCTATATGAAATTGACGATTGCCCATTATTCGGAAGAGATTATTACAATATTATTCAGTGCGATGATGTCGGAGAGTGGGAAAAATTGACTTTATCTTTCCGTGACAAGGAAACAAAAAACGCATATAAAAAGAAATATTGCAATTGCCGGAACTATGAAAATTGCCAGGTTTACAGGACAATGCTATCTTTTTTGGAGTGATGCTTATTGAGAAAAAAGTATGATTGGGAAAAAATCAAAAACGAATACCTCTGTTCCGAAAGCGCCACCTTAAAATCTATTGCTAAAAAATACGGCTTGAAATACCAAACAGTAAAAAAACATTCCGCTGAAGGTGAATGGGCGAAGCAGAAACGGATTGTATATGAGGGTATCAATGCAGATATTCAGAAAAAAACAGATGAGTTGATTGAAATGTCCACTCAATCAAAAGCGGAAGTGTTAAAGGATATTGACTTTACCGCGCGAAGGTTACTTCATAATATCGATGCTTCTGTCGGAATATTTGAAAAGCCGTCTCACTTATTAACGCTTGCAGAGGCACTGGATAAAGTGAAAACAATTATCCGAGATGTCAATTCACTCCCTTCCCTTTCGGAGCAGCAACGGTATGAATTGGCAAAAGAAAAACTGGAAATACTCCGCTTAAAATCAAATGAAAGCGAGGCTGCTGATAATGACGGTGGTGTCGTGTATCTTGCTGAGGCGGAATACGAAAGTGAGGATTGATAATGAAGCGATGAAAAAAACGGTATGGAAGCCGCAAAAGAAACAGTATGCGTTTCAGGCGCGCACAGAATATGAAGCGCTTTACGGCGGCGCTGCCGGCGGCGGGAAAAGCGATGCGCTCTTGGCAGAGGCTTTGCGGCAGGTGCATATATCTCATTACAAAGGATTGATATTGAGGAAAACCTATCCGCAGTTGGCGGAGTTGATAGACCGGTCGCGGACAATCTACTCAATGGCGTTTCCAAAAGCGAGATATAATGCGCAAGAACACTGTTGGAGGTTTCCGAGCGGCGCAAAAATCTACTTCGGTTCCATGCAGCACACCAAAGACAAAACCAATTATCAGGGTAAAGCCTATGACTTTATCGGGTTTGATGAATTGACACACTTCACTTACGATGAATATTCGTATATGTTCTCTCGTAATCGACCGACAGGACCGGGCACGCGGGTATATATCCGCGCGACCACCAACCCCGGCGGTATCGG
>SVOD01000118.1 GCA_015066575.1 Oscillospiraceae bacterium | reverse complement strand
CATCCAGCGCAATAATCCCCTGCTTGCCCATATCGCGCACCATGTGCTCAAGCACATAGTGAATGAGGGTGCCGCCGGTGCGCGCATCCAGCGCCGCTTTGTCAACGGGTTTGGCACGCAATCCGTATTTGCAAAAATACATAAACGGGCACTTTGAATAGTTTTCAAGCTGCGTGGGCGAAATCGCCATCACTTCACCGAAAAGTTTGAGTGCCGTATCGGCATCGGCAATTTGCTTGGGAGCTTCCTGACTGTTTTTCTCAATTAAGCGCGTTTTATCGCCGTAGGTTTCGCTCTCGTTGTATATTTCATACAGCGTTTGACGCAAGGGGCTGTCTTCCTGCCACAGCCTTGTTAAGACATCAAAGCCCTGTGCTTCGCTGAGAATATCTTCCGCCGCTACTGCAGCCTTTTGCACCTGCACCTGCGGCAGAATGCTTTGGATTTGCGTAATTAACGAGGAAGCGCTCAGGTTGTCGCCATCCAAATTACTGCTGTTGTAAGAAAGGTATAAATATTGACTCGGCGCCAGTGCCGCGCAGTAGGCATAAAAGCGCTCGCCCGTGCTCATGGTTTTAAAGTTTGAGCCGAGTTCCACTCCATTGCGCAGCAGGTTCATGCGCTCGGCATCACTGAGAATGCCGCCGTCGGTAAAGCCTTTGGGAAATTGACCTTCATTGACACCGAGCAAAAACGCCGCTTTGGGCAAATCGGTGCGTATTCTTTCAGCAGAGCCGACTAAAATTTCATCCAATCGCTGCGGCAATACACCGATGGTGGCATTTGCCGCCGCCAAATCGAGCACGGTTAAAAAATCCTTGGCGCCGAGCACTTCGCTGCCACGGGTAGCGACAAGTTGCTCCAAACAGTTCATTATCAGCGCCCACACTTCATTTTGTTCTTTAAGAATATCGGCAGACTGCTCTTGCGAGGCGCACAGTTTCTTCAAGTTGCGCGGTGCATCTACCGCTTCCAGCAGTTCGTATAGCGCGATTGCCGTTTGCTCCACGGTTGCACCGCTGATTTTTTTTGCAAACTGCAGCAGCGGAATGAGAAGCCGGCGTCTTGTGGCATTAATACGCTCAAGAAGTGCTGCATCTTCTTCCTCAAAACGCTCGGTAAAGCCTTGAGGGTTATAGGTGAAATCACCGCTCCACTTTCTCTTGCCGTTGATGTTCCAAACAATACAGTAGTTCTCAAAGTCGGATATTTCCTCGGTCGGCACCCCGACCGCCGCGCTTTTTATGCATGCCATGACATCCTCCAGGCGGAAGTTATCGGCGCAGCACTTGAGCGCATAGTGGCAGAAAAGCATGAGCGGTTCGTGCATCACATCACGCCGCGCATCTTTAAAAAACGGTATTTCCAGCGCCGCAAACGAGCGCTTGAGATACGGGATATATTTTTCTTCATCGCGCACAATCACCGCGATATCGCGGTATCGGTAATCGCGCTGCATAATGAGCTTTTTGATGTGCAGCGCAGCGTTGTCACACTCGCGCTGTAAATTAACACATTCATAGATTGCCACATTTTCGCAGGGCTTGTCCAAGCTCTCGGCACCGGGGGTGTAAATACCGCGGCTGAGATATTGGAATGCCTCGCTCATAGGGCTCAAATCATCAAAGCATTTGGTTTTGACATCCACCCCGATTTGCCGCGCCGTGTCAATGAGCTTATGGGCGGTCTTTTTAACCGACTCAAACTTGTCGCCTTCACTTTGACCGAGTTGCAAATTATCTGTGCAAAGGGTGATGTAGGTATCTTTACTCTGCTTGATGATTTTGGCAATAATATCTAATTTCTGCCTGTCAAAAAAACCGAAGCCGTCAATCGCCACGGTATAGCCTTCAAAAAAGGCTTCATGCTCCAAAATAGCGTTGACATCGGTGAGTATATCATCGGGATTAAGGTAACTTTGCGCCACCAATTCATCAAAACATCGGGTAATCTGCGTAATTTCCGCAATCTTCTTTTGCAGCACTGCACTGCCCGACTGCGTCGCCGCGGCTTCGAGGTCTTCAAACTTGGTTTTGGAAAATTTCATCTCGGTCGAGAAGTTGAGCATACCGGCAATAAAGTCGGGACGATTAGCCTGCTTTTTATAGTATTCAAGCCGGTCGCTGCTCTGTTCAATCGCCTTGCTCATCAAAACCGCCTTGCCCGCATTGTCGAGCAGCTGCGGCTTCACCCCGCCGTAGGTTTCTGTAATCAGGCGTGCAAGGTTGTTAAACCAAATCACCTTTATTCTCGAGCCTTTTTGCGCGCCGAAATCCTCCAGCACACTGCGTTCTGTGATGAAGGAATGTTGGTCGGGCACAAGAATCATCAATTTTTCATCCGATTCCAATTTGTGCGCAAAGAGTTCTTTTATGTATCGCGACTTACCGCTGCCGGCAAGCCCGTAATCAATCTCCAGCATAGTAACTCCTCAGGGCAAAACAAGTCGGGCTGAGCAGCCGTCCTTTACCCTTTTCGGCTAAAGTATCCGTTTTTTCGGCTCAATTCATATACTTATCGAAAGCACTCAATTCCAGCCCGGTAAAGGGTTTGACAACTTCATAAATCTTCTTGACAATGTTTTTCACACCGCCTGCCACATTGCTTTCCACATTGAGTGGCAGCACCGGGTCGTGCACGGAAAGGCGCAACACAAACCAGCCGTCACAATCCGCCCCGGCGAAGTTAACGCGCACGCCCTCGCGCGAATCATCGGCAAGCAGCCAATCCTCGTGCGCTGCGGCATACGCCTCTATGCTGTCAATCACCGACTGCCCGTAGGCTTTAAAATCGGGTTCCAAAATATCCATACGCAGTTCTGCCGCTTCCGCCGGTTGGCGCATACCGGCGATGATGGAGTTGAGGGTTTTCCCCTCTTTGGCAAGCAACATCATTTCGATGACAATTTTGGTAATCAGGTAAGCGCCGTCATCCAAAAAGTAATTTTCTCTAAAAGCAATGTGCCCTGCCGTTTCGCCCGCAAGCGGTGTATCTATTCCGTCATTATTGAGCCGAATGGCTTCATTTATCACATTTTTATAGCCGCGCACAAAGCGATGATGGCGGCAGCCCATATCCTTCTCGATAAACTCTTTAAAACCGTCGGAAGTGATGGAATCTGTCACAATGGTCTTGCCGCTTTCGCCGCCGGCGGCAATGTAAGCGGCAATCGCCAAGAGGTTATTTTTGTTGAGCTCTTCGCCGTTGGCATCCACTGCGCCGCCTCTATCCACATCGGTATCAAAGATAATGCCGAGGTCGGCATGATTTTCCACCGTGGCGCGGCAAATTGAGCGCATGGCTTCCTCGTTTTCGGGGTTGGGAATGTGGTTCGGGAACATACCGTCCGGCTCCAAAAATTGACTGCCGCCGGTATCGACACCCAGAGGCGCCAGCACGTCATTTGCATAAAAACCGCCCACACCGTTTCCGGCATCAACAATGATTTTTTTGCCTGCCAGCGGGTGGTCATAGTCGGCAGCATTGACACCCTTTTTGATAATATCCCTGAGAATTTCGGCGTAGCGCGGCATAAAGTCATAGTTTTCGACTGTGCCGCACTTGCTGTCGTCATAATTTTTCCTGTCGGCATCACTCAAAATTTTAACAATGTCGCTGCCTTCGGCACCGCCTTCACGCGTAAAGAACTTCAAGCCGTTTCTATAATACGGATGGTGCGAAGCGGTAATTTGAATTGCACCGTCCGCGCCGAGTTCCACCGTGCTCATAAACATCGCAGGGGTGGATGCCAAATCAAAATACAGTGCTTTGACACCGCAGTTTTTAAGCGCTCCCAGTACCGCGGCGGCAATCCTGTCAGCCGAAACGCGCGAGTCATGACCGACCGTGATGCACACATCCTCAGCTTTTTTTGCGGTTTTTGCACCCACAAACGCCACAAATGCCGCGGCAATATCGTAGACCGCTTCATCGGTCAGTTCCACCGGTTTGCCTTGATACTCGAGGGCTATGCCTCTGACATCGGTACCGCTTTTTAAAAAATCATATTTTCCCATCGTTTTACCCCTGTAACGCTTTAAAGCGCGCATAAAGCCCGTCTAAATAGCGGTACATTCCTTTCATCAATTGTATTTGCTGCTTCATATCATCCACAAAAGCCGGTGTTGCGGCGCGCGCCACACCCGGCTCGGTGTAAATGAAGTATAGTTCTTTAAGATTATAGATTTTTTGCAGTGCTTCGGGCAATTCTTCCGTACCGGGTTTCGGGCGCTTGTAGCACTCACCGAGCACCTGGTAACCCGCTTCAATCAGCGGCACAAATGCCTCTAAAAAAGGCGTTGCATTTTCGCGCAAATCTGACCTGAAAAATGCCATAAACGAAGGCGATGCGCGCCAAAATCCGATACCGTTATCTACACTGCGCGGCGATATTTCGCACCACAGCCCCGGCGCCATGTCACCCTCTTCCAACGCGCGGTGCCAAATTACCCACACATTGGCGCGGTACAGCGTTTTATCCTTGGTAAAGCGGGTGTCACGGCGAATGCGCGAAACCTTTTTGGGGCTTACAAGCATATTTTCATCGAGTGCATATAAGTCTTCCGCTAAATCGAGCGTGAGCGCGCCGAGCTGCTGCCGCACTCCCTCGTTAATCTCTTTTTTGTGCTCTTCATAAAAAGGTTTGTTATTATTAAAGCGATTCATTTCCAAGAGCGTAATGCTCTCTTGTGAAACGCCTTGAAAGTTATAGGTCAATTTCGCCCGCCTCCTTCATCTGTTGCACTGCCAGCAAAATGCCGGTTTTGGCAGAATGGTAATTAAGCCCGCCCTGCATCCACACGCAGTAGGGCTCGCGCATCGGTCCATCTGCCGAAAATTCAATGGAAGCACCGCTGATAAACGCGCCTGCCGCCATAATCACTTTATCCTCATAACCGGGCATATCCCACGCTTCGGGAACCACATAGGAGTCAATCGGCGCGCCGCTTTGCACCCCGCGACAGAATGCCTCAAGCGCTTTGGCAGTACCGAGTTGAATGCACTGAATAATATCATAGCGCTCCTCACTGCTTGCGGGGCTGACCGTATAGCCCAACTGTTCAAAAACACCCGCGGCAAAGACCGCTGTTTTGAGCGCTTCACCGGTCACATGGGGCGCTGCAAAAAGCCCCATAAACATATTGCGGTTTTCATGCAAACTCGCGCCGACTTCCGCGCCGAGCCCCGGCACGGTTGCGCGGTAAGCACATAATTCCACCAACTCTTTTTTACCTGCAATGTAGCCGCCGGTGCGGGCGATGCCGCCGCCGGGGTTCTTGATAAGCGAGCCCGCCATCAAATCCGCACCCGCCTCGGTGGGTGTTTGAAAATCGGTAAACTCACCGTAGCAGTTATCCACAAAAACAATGGCTTTGCTCAAGCGGTGTGTCAAATCCGCAATTTTGCCGATTTCATCGGTAGTCAATGTCGGGCGGGCATCATAGCCGCGCGAGCGCTGCACATAAACCATTTTTAAATGCTCGCTCTGCTTAAGCGCCTTTTCAATGGCTTCAAAATCGAGCCTGCCCTCTTTGAGCTCCACTTCTTCATAGCGCACGCCGAAATCCTTAAGAGAGCCCATTCCCTCACCGTGAATGCCGATAACCGGCTGAATGGTATCGTAGGGCGTGCCGCTCACACACAGTAAGGTATCACCGGGGCGCAAAATCCCGAACAGTGCCACACCGAGGGTGTGGGTTCCGCAGGTAAAGTGGTGGCGCACCAATGCTGCTTCGGCGCCGAGCGCCGCCGCAAAGGTTCGGTCAAGCGCCTCTCTGCCGACATCGCCGTAGCCGTAGCCGGTGGAGCCGAGCAAGTGTTGCTCACCGATGCGGTTTTGAATAAAGGCTTTTAAAACCTTGTTTTGGTTGTACTCCGTCACCTGCTCAATGCGCGCAAACTGCGCCTCGCAGGCTTCTTCCGCCTGCTTTGCAAGGGCAAGGATACTATCATCAATTTCAAAAAATGCGTGGCTCATTCCATCTCTCCAAAAGCGGCGATTAATTCTTTGACCAGTGCCGCTGCGTTTTTCATATCTTCCGTGTTTGCGGTGCTCACTGCCGAGTGAATGTAGCGCGTCGGCAGCGAAAGCGCCAATACTCTTGCGCCCTCACCCGCAGGCTGAATGGCACCGGCATCGTTACCGCCGGCAATGCGGGTTTTGGTCTGCGCGGCAATGCCGTTTTGCTCGGCAATGCGCATCGCTGTTTTGTAAAGCTCACGGTCATAGACCGTTGCTCTATCCATAAAGGAAAGCACCGCGCCGCTGCCTAAGCAGCAAACCTTGTCTGCCCCGCTGACACCGCACACATCATTGGCAGTGGTGCTCTCAATCACAAGCGCAATATCGGGTTTTACACGATTAGCCGCTGCGCCTGCACCTTTTAAGCCGATTTCTTCCATGGTGCAAAAGCACAGAGTGACATCGTAAGGCATATCGCTTTTTAAAATATCTAAGAGCACAGCACAGCCGAAGCGGTCATCGAGCGCTTTGGCTTTCAAATAGCCTTCACCAAAAGGCACCACTTCACTTTCAAACACCGCCGTATCGCCTTGACGCACATACTGCGCAGCTTCCGCCTTGTCTTTGGCGCCGATGTCAATATACATCTCATCTTCTTTGGGCATCACGCTGTCATCTTCTGTTAGGTGCACCGGTGCTGTGCCGATGACTCCTAAAAGCCCATTGATGCGCACGCGCTTGCCTAACAGTGCTTTCGGGTCAATCCCGCCGACAGTGGCAAAGGATAGCGCACCATCGTCTTGAATGTAAGTGACAATCAAGCCCACTTCATCCATATGGGCGCTGAGC
>SVOD01000117.1 GCA_015066575.1 Oscillospiraceae bacterium | reverse complement strand
TCGATTGGGCGGCAGGCGGTAAGTACCCGCAGATTGCCGAGGCAAACCCGAGTTACCACGGTGTATCCTTCTATGAGGCAGTCGGCGCGGCGGCGTTTGTGACCTACATCAGAGCAATTTTGCTCAGAGATACCGGCGCGGCAATTTCGCCTTTTAATGCGTTCTTGCTGTTGCAGGGTGTGGAAACACTTTCTCTGCGCTTGGAGCGCCACGCCGAAAACACCAAAAAGGTGGTAGACTATTTGGCAAAGCACCCACTGGTGGAAAAGGTCAATCACCCGGCATTGCCCGACCACCCCGACCACGCGCTGTATGAGCAGTATTTCCCGCATGGCGGCGCATCTATTTTTACCTTTGAAATTAAAGGCGGGCAGGAGCAGGCCTGGCAGTTTATTGACGGCTTGCGGATTTTCTCTCTGCTTGCCAATGTGGCGGATGTCAAGAGTTTGGTCATTCACCCGGCTTCCACCACTCATTCACAGCTGACGGAGGCGGAATTGGCAGACCAGGGAATTTTCCCGAACACCATTCGACTTTCCATCGGCACAGAGCATATTGATGATATTATCGCAGACCTTGAAAAAGGCTTTGCATCTATAAAATAAGGGGGATTACCATGATTTATAAAGGAACATTGGAACTAATCGGTAACACACCGCTTGTGGAAGCGGTCAATCTTGAAAAAGCCTTGGGCTTAGAGGCAAAACTGTTGGTAAAATTGGAATATTTTAATCCTGCCGGCAGTGTGAAAGACAGAATTGCCAAAGCGATGATAGAAGATGCGGAGCAAAAAGGTCTCTTAAAACCCGGCGCGACCATCATTGAGCCGACCTCCGGCAACACCGGTATCGGCTTGGCGGCAATCGCTGCGGCGAAGGGCTACAAAATCATTCTCACCATGCCCGAAACGATGAGCGTGGAGAGGCGCAATATCCTTAAAGCCTATGGTGCGGAATTGGTACTTACCGAAGGCGCTAAGGGGATGAAAGGCGCGATTGCAAAAGCGCAGGAGCTTGCCAAGAGCATCGAGAATGCGTTTATTCCCGGTCAGTTTGTCAACCCGGCAAATCCCGCCATCCATAAGGCGACCACCGGCCCGGAAATCTGGAAGGATACCGAAGGGGCAGTGGATATCTTTGTGGCAGGTGTCGGTACCGGCGGCACCGTCACCGGTGTGGGCGAATACTTAAAAGAGCAGTGCCCCGAAATTCAGGTAATTGCCGTAGAACCGGAAACTTCTCCCGTGCTTTCCAAGGGCACCCCGGGCGCTCATAAGATTCAGGGTATCGGTGCAGGCTTTGTGCCGGATGTGCTCAATACCAAGGTGTATGATGCCGTGATGCCCATTTCCAATGAAGATGCTTTTGCCACCGCAAAGCTCCTTGCCAAGCAAGAGGGTATTTCGGTAGGTATTTCTTCCGGCGCGGCACTTTGTGCGGCAATCAATCTTGCCAAGAAAGCCGAAAACAAGGGTAAGACCATTGTGGCGCTGTTGCCCGACAGCGGCGACAGGTACTACTCAACCCCGCTCTTCACGGAAGAATAAGACAAAAAACAAACAGAGAGTTTTAGGGTGCCCTTAAACTCTCTGTTTTTTCTTGACTTTTACAGTGTTTTTGCATATAATAAATAGGCTGACAAATATTTGCGGACATAGTTCATCGGTAGAATCTCAGCTTCCCAAGCTGATTAGGCGGGTTCGACTCCCGTTGTCCGCTCCATGAAAGAATGCCATTTTTGAGACAATCAAAAATGGCATTCTTTCAATTAAATCCACCTTTGCAGGTGGATGAAATCCTCGCAAAACTCGGATGAAATCACTGCGTGATGAAATCCGCAAAAGCGGATGAAGGGATTTGATTTCATCTTTTGCACTGCAAAAGATTTCATTTCTGTGGCAATCTCCGCTCCATTCTGCTATAATACAATTACATACTACGGCAATATTGCCTAACCGAAAGGATTGACTATGGAAAAAAACGATAAAAAAAGTAAGCACATTTTCTTTTGGATTATTACCGCTTTGAGCACATTGCTGTATCTTGTATTTTTGGAGCTTTCCAAAAATACCGTTCTCGGCTGGATATTGGCAGCCGTGGCAGTAGCGGTGCTCATTGTGTGCGAAGTGAAGTTTTTAAAAGTAAGAAAAAAACTGGTGCACCTCGGCTTATGGGCAGGGCTGATGTGCGTGTTTGCGCTTATCAGTGTGATTTCTGCGCCGCCGTATAAGCAACTGCCGGCGGTTGACTACAAGAACCCCGCTGTGACCGCGCCGCTGAAGATTGCGCAGGGTGAGTTGACGGGTGTTTACAGTGAGGATAAAGCGGTGGAAGTATACGCCGGTATTCCTTATGCAAAGCCTCCGGTAGGGGAATTGCGCTGGCAAGAGCCGCAGGAACCGGAAAAGTGGGAAGGTGTGCGCGCGTGCGACCACTTTGCGCCGATGTCGATGCAGCACCGCGACAGCGAGTTTGTTCAGTCTATGACAAGTATTATCGGCTACCATAACTATAAAATCAGCCTTGATGATAATTTTAGAGAAGCCGTTAGCGAGGATTCCCTCTACCTGAATGTATGGAAACCGCAAGGGGAAGTAAAAAATGCACCGGTGCTGGTATATATTCACGGCGGATATTTGATGACAGGGCAATCCTCTTTTAGCGAATACCGCGGAGAGGATTTGGCAAAGCAGGGAATTGTGGTGGTGACTATCGCTTACCGCTTAGGGGTATTCGGCTATATGGCGAATGAAGAATTGCAGGCGCAAAGCCCCAAGCGCACCACCGGCAATTACGGCTTATTAGACCAGATTCAGGCACTCAAGTGGGTGCAGCAGAATATTGCCGCCTTTGGCGGTGACCCGCAGCAGGTGACCGTGGCAGGAGAATCGGCAGGTGCTTCGAGTGTGAATGCGCTGTGTGTTTCTCCCTTGGCAAAGGGGCTGTTCCGCTATGCCATTGCCGAGAGCAGCGGGATTACTCCGAAGGTGCCTTACCATACCTTCCGTACTTTTGAAGACGCTTTGCAGATGGGTAAGGATATTCTTGAAGAGTTTGGTTGTGAGAATGTGGCTCAGTTGCGGGAAATCGATGCCGAAAAGTTGGTGCAAACGCAATATGAAAACAATGCTTTGAGCGTAGACGGATATGCGATTACCGAACAGCCGTATCTTACGTATCAAAAGGGCAATAATAATGAGCAGGCGCTCCTAAACGGTTATAATTCACACGAAGCGAATGTTTTTAACCTCTTTGCAAAAGTGGATAAAGCCGAGTATGAGGACACATTGGAAAAGATGTTCGGCGCAACCGCCGCAAAAGTGGAGCAGCAGTATCCGTACAATTCCATAGCGCTTGATTATGACTTTGCGGTGGAAGCCGGAGGCGAAGCCAAGGGAACAATGGATTACATTTGGGGCGGCACATGGTTTGCCTATTCCCACTACAAGTGGTCGGAGTATATGGCGGCACAAAAGAAGCCGGTTTACTTCTATTGCTTCACGAAAGACAATCGCTCTTTGCGCGCCAACCATGGCGGCGAGCTGCCTTATGCCTACGGTAACCTGTGGCGCCACGATTGGCTTTATGATAAGAGTGATTACGCGCTGAGCGAAACCATGCAAAGCTATTGGGTAAACTTTGTCAAAACCGGCAATCCCAACGGCGAGGGGCTTCCTGTTTGGGCGCCTTATGCAGAGAGCAAAAATCAGGTGCTTTCCCTGGGAGAAGAAGTCAATATGGCGGAGGATATGTATAAGGATTTATACCCGCTCATAGATGAAGCGCAAAACCGGTCATAGCGAATGCAGGGCGCGAGTGATGTTGATACGCTTTATTTCGCTTCCGGTTTCTACATTTTACTTTAATTAAAATAATCACCTGTTTTGCAGTTTGTTCATACAATGCAACAGGTGATTTTTTTGGTGATTGCAGGTATACTTATACCGTTTGCAGGTACTGCGCTTGGTGCAGCGGCAGTGTTTTTGATGAAAAAAGATGTGGGGCAGGGGGTACAAAAGCTGCTGTCGGGTTTTGCGGCGGGCGTGATGGTAGCCGCTTCGATATGGTCACTGCTGTTGCCGGCTTTGGAAAGAGCCGCACCGCCCGCGTGGTTGAGCCCTTCTGTCGGCTTTGTGCTCGGTATCGGCTTTTTAATGCTCAGCGAGGCAGGCATTGTCGGGCTGCAAAAAAGGGGAAAGAAACAAACACAATCGCCTTCCAAAAATGCAATGCTTATTTTGGCAGTAACCCTGCACAATATACCGGAAGGGCTGGCGGTGGGCGTTGCTTATGCGGGTGCGTTTGAAGAGCGAACGCAGCGCGCCTTGGCAGCAGCGTTTTTGCTCGCGCTCGGCATTGCTGTTCAAAACATTCCCGAGGGTGCCATTATTTCCATGCCTCTGCGCGGTGAGGGAAAAAGCAGGTGGTACAGCTTTGCTTGCGGTTCGCTTTCGGGTGCGGTGGAACCGGTTGCTGCGGCGTTGACATTTTGGATGACAGCGGCGGTAAGCAGGGCATTGCCGCTGTTGCTGGCATTTGCGGCGGGGGCGATGTTTTATGTTTGCGTGGATGAACTCATTCCCGAAGCAAAGAGTAAAGGAAAAATAAATATGGGTGTGGTCGGCTTCGGAGTCGGGTTTTTATTGATGATGATTTTGGATGTTGCACTTGGCTGAGCAAAGTGATACAATAATTTAAATGCACAAAAGAGGTTTATCATGACCACAGTATTACTAAAACTATTTGTTAAAAATTACCGCGATACATCTGATACTAAAGTGAGAACGGCATACGGCTCGCTTTCTTCCGCTATCGGCATTTTTCTCAACTGCCTGCTGTGCGGGTTTAAAATTGCGGTCGGTTACCTGGCGGCTTCGGCGGCAATGATAGCGGACGGTGCTAATAACTTATCGGATGCGGGCACCTGCATTATCGGTTTTATCGGCTTCAAACTTGCCGGCAAACCGGCGGACGAAAAGCACCCCTTCGGTCACGGCAGGTATGAGTACATTCTTTCATTGATTATTTCGTTTTTTGTGCTCTTAATGGGCGCGGAACTACTCAAAACTGCCATTGAAAAAATGCTCCACCCGCAGGCGGTGACCTATTCCGCTTTCTTTATTGCCGTATCCGTTGCTTCCATTTTGGTGAAATTGTGGATGGCAATATTTAACGCAAAACTTGCCAAAACAGCAGGCATTACCGCCTTAAAAGCAGTCAGCCGCGATTCGCTTTGCGACTGCGCCGGCACGGCAGCGGTGCTCGTTGCCGTTATTACCAATCAATGCTTTGGCTGGCAAATAGACGCTTACATCGGTGCGGCGGTGTCTCTCTTTGTCATTTGGAGCGGTATCGGCATTTTAAAAGAGAGCCTGCAACCGCTTTTGGGCAAGCCTGCCGACAAGGATTTGAGCGAAAAACTACAACAGTTTATGTGTGATTTTGACCCCGCTATTTTGGGAGTACACGATTTAATATTGCACGATTACGGTATGGGCAGCATTTTTGCAGTCGCACATGCCGAAGTGCCTGCCGACAGCGACTTGGTGCGTACTCACGAGGTTATTGACAGCCTTGAAAAGGCAGTCGGTGAGCGCTTCGGGATTAGTTTGGTGCTGCACATTGACCCGGTAGATACACATGACAGCGCGCTCGAAACACTCAAGGCACAGGTGCTCGGCATTGTGCAGAGTGTGGATGAGCACTATACGGTGCATGATTTTCGCCTTTCGCCGCAGGGTGACAAAATGTACTTCGATTTGGTCATTGACAGCGACATTAAGAAAGACAGCGCCAAAATCGGCGAAATTGTCAAAGCGCGCATTCTCGCCGTGCTCGGGGAAGAGATCGAGCCGGTCATCAATGTGGAGTTCTCTTTTTCGGCGCGGTGATTGAAAATTTTTCACATATCGCAATTTTTGAAATTTTCGCTTGACAAACGCTTTTTGCGGGAGTATAGTAGAAATAACGATAAACCGATGAGCGAGAGTAGTAACTGCTTTTAAAAGGTTTCAGAGAGCCGGCGTCTGGTGCGAGCCGGTAACCGGAAAAACAGCGAATGGACTCGTGAGGGCAAACCGAGCACAGTGTGTTAGGGGCGCCGGGAACTTCACCCGTTACCAAGGAAGTATGTATAGTTTGTACATAGAGTGAGTGCGCCGCAAGGCGAAGTCGGGTGGTACCGCAGGATTTTCAATCTTGTCCCAACAGAGTGGGATAAGATTTTTTTATTTTTATATGGGGCAAAAACCTTCAACCCATACGAAAGGGGAAACCATGAAAATTAATTTAACCAAGCGATGGCGAAGCACAGTTGAAACCGAAAACCAATCGTAAAAAACTATCTGACATATTGAAAGGGGAAACATCATGAGTAACGAAAACAAGATTCCGTACAAAATCTATTTGGAAGAAAGCGAAATGCCGCAGCAATGGTATAACCTGCGCGCCGATATGAAAAATAAGCCGGCGCCGCTGCTCAACCCCGGCACCCTGCAACCGATGAGCGCCGAAGAATTGGGCGGCGTATTCTGTGAAGAGTTGGTACAGCAGGAACTCGATAACGACACTGCGTATTTCGATATTCCGCAGGAGATTAAGGATTTTTATAAGATGTACAGACCGTCTCCGTTGGTGCGCGCCTACTGTTTGGAGAAAAAGCTCGGCACACCGGCGAAGATTTACTACAAATTTGAGGGCAACAACACCAGCGGTTCCCACAAACTCAACTCTGCAAGCGCGCAGGCTTACTACGCAAAGAAGCAGGGCTTAAAGGGTGTGACGACCGAAACGGGCGCCGGTCAGTGGGGCACAGCGCTCTCCATGGCGTGC
>SVOD01000116.1 GCA_015066575.1 Oscillospiraceae bacterium | reverse complement strand
AATCACATCATCATAAGTCCCCGCCTCGGTACAGGTGGGTGCCTTCTCGTTTTCTTTGACAGCTGCCGCAGGGGTATGACCGGTCGGCGCAACATAGTAGTCCGTATAACTCTTATCACAGCGCGCACAAGTATAAACCGTATAACCCATATGGGTGCACGTCGGTTCTACAACTTTGGTTTGGTAGTCGTGACCGAGCGGTGCTGAGGTTACGGTGTGCTTAGAGACTCTTGTCCCGCAAACGGTGCAATAAACCACTTCATCATAGGAACCCGCTTCCGTGCAGGTAGCGGCTTTTTCGTTTTCTTTGACCGCTTCCCCGGGCGTATGCGCTAATTTCGGAACAAAGTTTGCGGTATAGGTATCACCGCAATTTACACAGGTAAAGCGCGAGTAACCGGGAGTTTGACAAGTCGCTTCAATGACTGTTTCTTCGTAGTTGTGCCCGGTCGGCGCTGTGGTTTTATGCAAACGAGAAATTTCCTGCTCACACACAGTACAATATACTACTAAATCGTATGAACCCGCATAGCCGCACTTGGGTTCCACCACATTTTCTTTAACTTGTTCACCGCGCGTATGCCCTGTTGCGGGAATATCATCCCCGCGGCGGCTGTCGCCGCAGCGAGAACAGGTTAAGGTATAGTAGCCTTTTTCGGTGCAGGTCGGCGGTGTTGCCTCGCTGATGTAATTATGGCCGAGTTTTTTGACAGACTTACTTTGCCTTGAAATTTCCTCTCCGCAAACCGTACAGTAAATCACTTCATCGTATGAGCAGGCTTCGGTACAAGTGGCAGCCTTTTCGTTTTCTTTGACTGCCGCCGCAGGCGTGTGGTTTTTGAGAGGAATGACTTTGGTGTAACTGTCACCGCAGGCGCAGGTGTAAGTGATTTCCCCTTCTTCTTTACAAGTTGCCTGTTTGGTTACCTCGGCAACATAATCGTGGCGATGCACCGGGTTAAAGTGAATAGTAGCACCTGTCAAGCATTCGTTATTTTCACCGATTTGGGTGCTCTCCCATTGCTCTTGCGAGCCAATGTAGTAAACATCTCGAATTGCAGTGCAGCCTGCAAAGGCATCATCTTGAATGATCTGTGTATTGTCTTCAAGTTGTACGCTGGTAAGACTGCTGCAATTTTGGAATGCTGCCACACCAATCTTGCTGACAAGATACGGGATTTCGATATGCTCCAATGCCGCACAGCCGGAAAAGGCTTCCTGTTCAATGCGGGTAAGCTTATCATTGAGTTTCGCTTCTTTGAGCGCAGTACAGCCGGAGAATGCACCCTTGTAGCAATACTTGACATTTGCGGGAAATACAAATGTGCTCAAACTCGTGCAATTTGCAAAGGCTTCTTTCCCGATGCGCACAAGAGTGCTCGGAAGATTGACATCGGTTAAATTCACGCAGTTTTTGAAAACATTTGTGGTTAAGGTTGTCACGCCCTCCGGAATAGTTACGCTTTTGAGCAAAGCGCAATCGGAAAATGCATCGAGTTGAATTTGCGTAATTTTTTCGGGAATGACGATGTTTTCAAAGCCGCAGCCGTTAAATGCAAATCCTTTTATTGAGGTAACGGCATTGCCAAAATTAACTGTGGCTAACTTGCTGCAGCCTCTAAACATTTCCGCACTAATGAACGGCAACCCGTTGCCTGTATCGGCGCTCAAAAGAGCGCTGCAATTACGAAATACTGCTTCACCGATTTCAGTCACTTGGTCGGGAATAGAGATGGTTTTCAGCGCCACGCAATCCATAAAGGCTTCCGTACCGATATACTCCAAACCGCTCCCGAGGTCAATACTTTCCAGTGCCGAGCAAGCCTCAAATGCGTTTTTCTCAATACGCTTCACTGTATTGGGAATTTCCACGCTTGTCAGCGCCGCACAGTTGGCAAAGGTGCTCTCTTCAATGGTTTGAACACCGCTGCCAATGGCAATATCTTTTAATGCGATACATTCGGCAAAGGCACACTTCCCGAGTGAAGTCACGCTGTCGGGAATATCGATACTTTCTAACACAGTGCAATTTTCAAATGCGCTCTGACCGATTTTTTTCAAGCTGTCACCAAAAGTGAAGCCTTTCAAATCGCTGCAGGAAGAAAACGCCTCTCGCTCAATCGTTGTCAGTGCGCTGCCCCCTGTCACTTCAGACAAATCCGCACAACCTTTAAAGGCGTATTCACCAATTGTTTTTACACCGCCGCCGAGACCAATGGAAGTAAGCCCTTCACACTCGAAAAAAGCATAAGAACCGATTCTTGTAACGGTATCCGGAAGGGTGAGATTACCAAGGTTACGGCTGCGCCAAAACGCTTCAGAACCAATCGAAGTCGTACTCTGCGGAATGGTAGTATTTTTGCAGCCGATGATTAAAGCATCATGGGCTGTTTCCATCAGCGCTTGGCAGTTATCTCTGCTGTCATAAACCTGATTGGCGCTATCTACCTCAATGCTCTCCAAGCCGGAACAACAGAAAAAAGCGCCGGCAGCAATTGCAGTAACTGTCTTGCTCACAAAAAGGCTTTTGGCAGAAATGCACCCGTTAAAGGCATTCATCCCGATGCTCACTACACCATCGGGGATAGTAATTGCCGAGAGTTGTTTGCACTTATAAAAACTTTCTTCGCCGATGCTTTTGATATTGTCGGGAATCGAGATGTCGGTTAACGAGTGACATTCGTAAAACAGATTTTTACTAATAGTCGTAATCGTATTTGGAAGTTGGGCGCTTGCCAAGCGGTAACAGCCGGCAAAAGCGCCTCCGGCGATTCCGGTGACACCGTTTTCAATCACAATGCTTTGCATTGCCTCGCAGTAGGCAAAAGCACTGCTGCCGATAGTCTTGACTGTGCCGGGAATGACCATGTTACGAAAACCCAGGCAACTTGCAAAAGCGCACTCGCCAATGCTCTGCAAACTTGCGGGAACGGTAAAATCCTGCAGCTTGTCGCAGCAATAAAAGGCGCTTTCTTCAATGTGTTGCAAGCCGTTGCCCGGTACAAATGTTCTCAAATTATAGCAATTGTCGAAGGCATTTTCCTTCACATGCGTAACGGTATCCGAGAGCACAACTTCCTCCAATGAATCGCAGAAACTGAAGGCACAAATACCGACCGTTGTGACACCGCTTTCAAAAACAACCTTTTTAATACCTTCGTTATGATAAAAAGGACAATTCTCATAAGAATAAGGGCTACTCGCATCACCGGCGTTGTAGTTGTACATCGGTCCGCTACCGCTGATAGTCAGCAAACCGGTTTGAGTATTCAGTGACCAGGTGACCTGTTCGCCGCAACTGCCGCCGGTTTCGGCAGCCGCCGTGACTTGCAAGCCTGCAAAAGAGCTGACAAGCATCACGGCAACCAATAACAAACTGATAAGTTTTCTCATTCGCTGTTTACCTCCTTAAATAATAGATTTATTTCATTTTGTGTGCGCGCGAAACGCGCGTGCACAACAAGAGTAAACCGTCTATAACTTTGTGGAAGCGTTTCTCGATGAAAATACCCCTATTGTGCACCGGTGCCGCAGGCAGTACGGTAGATACTGCCGTTACTCGGCAAGTCCATTGTATGAAAGCAAAATCACCAAGTCAATATCACTCGAAAAAACAGGGAAAAAACATGTAAAAACACAGCCATCGGATGATGGCTGTGTTTTCGACAAATAAGGAATTTGTCGAGCTGTTGGATTAAAAAGTTTACACTGATTTTGTCCGACTTTTCTACCCCTCAGTCGCGCCAATCGCGCGCCAGCTCCCCTCGTCAAGGGGCGCCAAGAAGCGGTAAAGATGAAAACATCGAACCAACTTTGATTGTTTTGTTTGCTCCGCAAACCCTACAGGACTAAGATTTTTTAACCAAGTCGGATTATATCCAACTAATATAATCGGGTGCGGGTGTCCCGCCCACAACTTCACACTTCACACTCCACACTCCTAACTCAAATAAGGATTGGCGAGGTCGTCGACCTCGCCAATCCTTATTTGTAGAACGACACAATCGTCACAAACTCCTTCTTTTCCTCATCGTACTTCCACTCATAAAAACCGCTGTATTTTGCAACGGTCTTTTTCACACTTTTAAGCCCTACACCATGCACAGGCGCGGGCGCCGTGTGTGTGTGTGTGTGTGTGTGTGTGTGTGTGTGTGTGTGTGTGTCCGGCTCGCTTTTGCTGCTCAAAAGCTCACCGCACTGCTCTAACGGCGCGGTATCGCAGGAGTTGGTAATGATAAGTGTTTCAAGTTTTTCATTCTTCTTGCAGAGATTTAAGCTGATTTGCTTGGCTTCGCTCACTTCGGCGGCTTCGAGCGCATTATCAAGCAGATTATTGAGAATCGCCGAAAGGTCGCTTGCTTCCAAGTGCTCAAGCGCACTTTCTATGTGGTAGCGAAACGCAACGCCCTTAACGGTGCAAAGGGTGTTGTATTTACTGATAATGACATTGAGTGTCGCGTTGTCGCTAACGGTTGCCGCATCAAACTGCCGAATGGTCGGGTAGAGTTTCCCGACATACTCGCGCACCTGTTCCAAGCTCTCGGCGTTTTCGATTTGAATGAGGTGGTTTTTAAAGTCGTGAGAAAGGATTTGCATATCCCTGTTGTCTTTTTCAATCACGGAAAAATACTGCTCTTCAAACTGCCTTTGCTGTTTTTCCAAGGTTAAGTTGGTGACTTCCTCCGACTGCTTGAGCAAAAAGTTTCTGTAATAAAACACAAAGAAGGTTGAAAACATTAAAAGCGCCGCGGTAATGGTCCAAATAATAATAGAGAGCCTATCCATCGTGCTTTGCAGTAAATGGTACTGCACCAAAGTCAAAACAGCGATGCTTGTAAAAGGAATGACCAAAGAAAACAGCAAGCCTTTGCCGTTTTGCTTTGCACGCGGGTCTCCCTTTTTGAAAATAGTTAAATAGATTTTTAAGAGGATGATGGTAAAAATGAGGTCTAACATCTTTGAGAAAATTGCCCCAAAGAAGTAGAATACCGCATTGTCACGAAAACCGTTTAAATTTATTTTAAAGATGGCAGACAATATCGGCATCACCAAATATTCCGCAAACGCCATTACGGCATAAAGCATCAGCCCATGCAGCACAGCGACATACCATTTTTGCTTATATAAAAGCAAAATGAGCAAAAAATTGCCGGAAATACCAAGTATCAGGTTTAACCAAGTGATGGCAAACACACTGCAAACGGCGCACTGCACCGCGTGAACACCAAAAATGCTTAAGAGCACAACCCATTGCGGGCGCGAGGTGCCGAAGGCCTTTTCGGCATAAAACCAAAAAAGCCACGCTTCAAAAAGGTAAATAAAAATATTGATAATATAAACGCTCATATGGTTCCTCCCGAAAAAAATTCTATTCGTGATAAAACGAGACCGTTGTTATAAATTCTTTCTTTTCTTCATCATATTTCCACTCATAAAAACCGTTATACTTTGCAACTGTTTTCTTCACACTCTTTAAGCCCAAGCCGTGAGCACCGGCATCCTCTTTTGTACTCAAAAGCTCACTGCCCTGCTCTACCGGCGCGGTATCGCAGGAGTTGGTCAGCACAACTGTTTCCAATTTTTCATTCTTATTAAAGAGCCTCAAGTCTATACACTTTGCTTCGCTACTCTCTGCCGCTTCAAGCGCATTATCAAGCAGGTTATTGAGAATCGCCGACAAATCGCTTGCTTCCAAGTGCTCAAGCGCACTTTCTATGTGGAAGCGAAACGCAACGCCCTTAACGGTGCATAGTGTGTTGTATTTGCTGATAATGACATTGAGTGTCGCATTGTCGCTGACAGTTGCCGCATCAAAATTGCGAATAGAGGGATACAGCCTTGCCACATAGTCGTGCACCTGCTCCATATTTGCGGCATTATCAAGCTGAATGAGGTGATTTTTAAAATCGTGGGAAAGAATTTGCATATCCTCACCGGTTTTATTCATCAGTTCATGATACTGCGCATCAAATTCCCGCTGCTTTTGTTCAATCGTAAAGCGGCTGATTTTTTGCGCTTGCTCCACCGTGTTGCTGTGCAGGTAAAACGCCGCGAAGGTTACAAGCATCAATAAAAAAGCATTTGCGGTCAATAAAATCGCTTCTTTAGTGCCTAAAGGAAACCGTGCATAAAGCAACTCTGTCACTAAAAACATCATTAAGCACGATAATGGGATAAGAAAAGCAAACAGCAAGCCTTTAATTTTTTCTTTGTTTTTAACGCCTTCTCCGCCTTTGACAAAGAAAGTTAAATAAATTTTAAGAGCCAACAGTGTTAAGACCAAATGAGCAAATTTTGAGGAAACCGCCATAAAGAAATAAAACGCATTATTTTCGTATAGCGCAGCCAAGGTTCCGCCAAATATCAAACTCATAAACGGAATAACAACATATTCACCGGCGGCAACAAGCGCAAAATACACAGCGGAATGAACAATCGCATTTAACAGCTTTTGCCCATAAAGGAAATAAATAATGAGAGCAAAGCAAGCAGTATTTGTAACAGTATTCACAACTGTAACATAACTCCAGCCACGGGCAGTAAAAATAACCTGTATCACACAGCACACAGCCATAGCGGCAAAAATAATCGCATAATTCAATCCCTTATTATATTTGGATTTGAATGCAGTTTGGCAATAGTACCAAAACAAAAGGCTTTCAAATAAATAAACAAAAATGCTTGTAAAAATCAGGGTGTTGCTCATGGGTACCTCCTTGACAAATAAGGATTTGTCGCGCTCTCCGAGCGCACAAATCCTTATTTGAGTGCGGAATTCGGAATGCGGAATGCGGAATTAGTGGTGGCAAGGGGCAAAAAGGCTTAAGTCCTAATAGCCTCTCGCTTGCCCTATTCGGCTAATTTCCCTGCTTTTTCTTTGTTTGGCGACAGCCAAACTGCATCA
>SVOD01000115.1 GCA_015066575.1 Oscillospiraceae bacterium | reverse complement strand
CGTATTGTTGCCGGCATCGGCGGCGGTATTGTGATGTTGCTCTTTGTCAAGGTGGGGCAAGGCTTGGGTGCTTCCCTTCAAAACGGAATAGACTCTCCCAATGCGCAAAACATCGCACAGAGGCGCGGCTTTATCATTGCAGCGATTCTCACGACGATTATTTCAACCGCACTGTTCCAATGTGCCGCCTATGCAAAAGAGCATGTCAAGCAGCCTTCAAATGAAAAAAAGAAGATAAAAGAAACTTTCCGCATTATGTGGGGTTGTATGCCGTTCAGGCGCTTGCTCGTTTCCGGCGTTATCAGAGCGCCGATGCAGATTATCGCTTTGGTCGCCATGAGCATTTTGAGTTACTACTACGGCGACTATGATAAGCAAGACTATTTGCTGTATATGATTTTACTTGGCGGCGGTGTTTTCGGCGGTCAATTTATCACCATGGCATTAACGCCAAAACTGACTTCCAAGTTTGAAAAGAAAACCTTATATAATTTCTTTACCGCTATCAGTTCTATCCCGTTTGCCGCAATTTTCGTGCTTTATCTGATTGCCGGCACAGAATTGTACAAGCCGATATGGCTGGTAATCATGTTTATTATGTTCTTGCTCGTAGGCGGCTCCATGGGTGCGGTCAATGTACTGCAGTCGGTGATGATTGCCGATTGTATCGACTATGATGAAGACAGAACCGGCTATCGCCCCGATGGTGTATTCTTTGCAGGGCAGTCCTTTATTACCAAACTCGGTGCGGGCATTTCTTCACTCATCCAGGGCGCTATTTTCACCATTGTCGGTTTCTCCGACAGAAATATTGATTTGGTCAACAATTACCTGGCGTATGCCCATGAACACAATTTGGGCAAGTTTATATTTGCTTCCACAACAAAGATTGTGGAATTCCAGGGTGCACAGTTGAATATTCCCGCTTACCGCCTCGGTATGTTCCTGCTGATTTCTTTGCCGGCGGCAATCACTTGTATTCTTTCCATTTTGCCGACCTTAAAGTATGAACTGACCAATGAAAAGAGCGCCGAGATTTTAGATAGGCTCAACACAAAGAGAGCCGAAGCAGAAAAGGCGCAAGCAGCAGAAGAAACAGAATAATATAAATAAGAAAAGAACGAGAAGCGCGACGGCACTTCTCGTTCTTGTTTTGTTGGTTTGCGTTATTTTTGAATGATTCCGATACAGTATTCGTCATCATAGTCGGAGATAGAAACCGGATATATTTCGCCGCTAAGTTTGCGGGAGGTTTTAACTTTAATCGGGATATAGTTTTTGGTGTGCCCGTAGAAGTAACCGCCTTTTTCGGTTTCAAAAAGCACTTCATGGCAGTTGCCGATTTCTTTCTCAAAATGTTCGCGCCGCAGCGTTTCGGCAAGTGCGAGCATTTTTTTTGCTCGTTGATTCTTTACAGCCTTTGAAATTTGCTCCGGCATAGTGGCGGCTTTGGTGCCGGCACGCACCGAATAGGGAAACACATGCATTTTTTCAAAGCCGATTTCCTTGGCAAAGCGGTAGGAGGCTTCAAAATCTTCTTCGCTCTCCCCGGGAAAACCGACCATAATGTCGGTGGTAATGCTGCAATCCGAAAAGCGTGCCCTTAAAGACTTACACAGTGCCGCATAGTCTGTCGCTGTATAATGGCGGTTCATAGCTTTGAGGGTTTTGTCGCAGCCGCTTTGCAGCGAAATGTGAAACTGCGCGCAAAATTTATCTTCACAGGCAAGGCGCGTGATAATATCTTCCGTAATATGGTCGGGCTCAAGCGAGCCGAGGCGCACTCTTGCGATACCCTCTACAGCGGCAACGGTTTGCACGGCGTCGGCAATATCCGCACCGTTGAAGTTGTAGGCGGAAAGGTTAATGCCGACAAGCACAATTTCTCTAAAGCCCGCCGCGGCAAGGGCAGTTGCTTCGCTGCGGATGCTTTCAAGCGGTTTGGAACGCACAAAACCTCTGGCGTAGGGAATAGCGCAGTAGGAACAGTAGCGGTTGCAACCATCTTCAATTTTCATTTCGGCGCGGGTTTTGCCGGCAAAAGCGGTAATGGTGCCGCATTCAAAACTTTCATCCCTTGTGTGGGAAGCGAGCGCGATTTGGCGCTTATTGTGTGTTTTAAAATCTTCTATGAGTTGCGCCAAGTGCTTATGCTCGGTGTTGCCGATAATAATATCGGCTTCGCTGAGCGCCTCGGCTTCTTTCGGATATGCTTGGCTCATACAGCCTGCCAATACCATAATACTTTCCGGGTGCTTTCGTTTAAAAGCGCGCAGGCTTTGGCGCGTTTTTTGGTTGCTTGCCGCAGTGACCGTGCAGGAGTTGACAATATACACATCGGCATTTTGGGCGCAATCCACTATCTCATAGCCGGCTTGCTCTAAAGCCTCTGCCATCAGTTGTGTTTCATATTGATTGACTTTGCAACCCAAAGTATAAAACGCCGCTTTCATACTGCCTCCTGTTTTTAAAACTATTTTCTGACTACCTATTATATAGGAAACGGTTCAAATTTTCAACTTTGTGCATATGAATTATTGATAGGAGGTTCGTTTATGAAACAAACAGCAGCAATTTTTATAAGCATTTTACTAATCTTTTCGCTATGCCTGCCTGTATTTGCGGCGGGGGAA
Organism: Oscillospiraceae bacterium; assembly: GCA_015066575.1. Classification (GTDB taxonomy): domain Bacteria; phylum Bacillota; class Clostridia; order Oscillospirales; family Acutalibacteraceae; genus RUG714. The sequence continues at coordinate 4,302 of SVOD01000115.1, read as the reverse complement.
CGCATTGATTTAGATGCAAAAGGCGCGGTGTTAATCGATATGAACACCGGCAAGGTGCTTTACGCCGAAAAAGAAAACGAGCGGTTGTACCCGGCATCTATTACCAAGGTAATGGCTTTAATTTTGGTGATGGATGCGCTCGAAAGCGGCAAAATCAAACTGACCGATAAGGTAGCGGCAAGCGAAAATGCAGTCAGCTACGGCGGCTCGCAGATTTGGCTGGAAGTCGGTGAAGAAATGACGGTGGACGATATGCTCAAAGCCGTTGTGGTTGCCAGCGCCAATGATGCTTGCACGGCACTGGGGGAATTTGTCAGCGGTTCAAGTGATGCCTTTGTGGCGGCAATGAATAAAAAAGCAGGGGAGTTGGAACTCAAAAATACTCACTTTGAGAATTGCACCGGCTTAGATGAAAACGAGAAAAACCACTATTCCTCGGCACTCGATATAGCGCTTATGAGCCGAGAATTGATGCGCCACGAACTCATCCGTAAATATTCCTGTATTTGGATGGACAGCCTCAGAGGCGGAAAGACAGAACTTGTCAACACCAACCGCTTAGTGCGATTTTACAACGGCTGTATCGGTTTAAAAACCGGCACGACCACCAAAGCGGGCTTTTGCGTAAGCGCCGTTGCCGCGCGCGATGGCACCGAACTTTGCGCTGTGATATTGGGTGCAAAAAATTCCGATGAGCGCTTTAACAGCGCGGCGCGCTTGCTTGATTACGGGTTTGCCAATTTTGAAACGGTTTCGCCCGCGATTGATATCAACAACCTGCAAGTCAAGCTCAGGGGCGGAGCGCAGGACAGTTTAGCACTTACCTTAGCGAGTGAACATCCGCTGGTGACGGCGCCGAAAGGCTCCGGTGAACAAGTCAGCACAAAAATCCAATTGCCCGCAGAAGTTAAAGCCCCGGTAGAAAAGGGGCAGGTTATCGGTACGGCAACATTTTATTTAGGCGAAGAAAAATTGGGCAGTGTAGAGATTATCAGCGCTTCGACCGCCGAAAAACTGACTTTTTGGGGCGCTTTGGAAAAATTATTGAAAAGTGCGGTGACAAATTTCAAATAGCGGTTGCAATATGAAGCCGATTTCTGTATAATAGTAATAAGCATATATAGAGAGAAAGGCAATTATTTTATGGCAACAGTATTAAATACAAAATTTATTGAGAACTTTGTTTCCAAAGAAGAAATTGAGGCAATTGCACCGCAGGTGATTGCCGCCGCGCGCACCCTTCACGCGCGCAACGGCTTGGGCAACGACTTTTTGGGTTGGCTTGACCTGCCGGTGGACTATGATAAAGAAGAATTCGCAAGAATTAAAAAGGCTGCCGCGACCATTCAAAAGAGCGATGTTTTAATCGTTATCGGTATCGGCGGCTCTTATCTTGGTGCAAGAGCGGTGATTGAGGCAATTAAATCGCATAATTACAATGCTCTGCCCAAGCATACACCCGATATTTATTTTGCCGGTAAATCCATCAGTGCCGATGAACTCAACGACCTGTTGGCAATTTGTGAAGGCAAAGATATTTGTGTGAATGTTATTTCCAAATCCGGCACCACAACCGAGCCGGCGCTCGCTTTCCGCGTATTCCGCGATTTAGTTGAGAAGAAATACGGTAAAGAAGAAGCCAAAAACCGCATTTTTGTAACAACCGATAAAGCCAGAGGCACTCTCAAGGGCTTGGCGGATGAAGAGGGTTACGAAACCTTTGTAGTGCCCGATGATGTGGGCGGCAGATTCAGCGTTCTCACTGCGGTCGGTCTTTTGCCGATTGCCGCCGCGGGTATCGATATTGATGCTTTAATGCGCGGCGCAGCAAAAGCGCGCGAGGAACTTTGCGCGGAAGATTTGGAGCAAAACGATTGTTATAAATACGCGGCAATTCGTAATATTCTATATAACAAAGGCAGAAAAGTCGAACTGCTCGCTTCCTACGAACCGCGTTTTGACTTAATGTGCCAGTGGTATAAGCAGCTCTTCGGTGAGAGTGAGGGGAAAGACGGAAAAGGTATTTTTCCGGCATCGGTTATTTTCTCAACCGACTTGCATTCGCTCGGGCAGTACATTCAAGAGAGCGGCGCTGCGCTGATGTTTGAAACGGTTGTCAACATTAAAAAGCCGCAAAAAGAATATGTGATTGAAGAGGTGGAAGGGAATATTGACGGGCTCAATTTCCTCGCCGGCAAGACGATGTCTTTTGTCAATGAAAAGGCATTTGAAGGCACGATTCTTGCGCACTGTGACGGCGGCGTTGCCAACCTGGTGCTGGAAGTGCCCGCACTTAACGAAGAGGAACTCGGCTATCTCATCTATTTCTTCGAGAAAACCTGCGCGGTATCCGGCTACACATTAGGGGTTAATCCCTTTAACCAACCGGGTGTCGAGAGTTACAAAAAGAATATGTTCGCGCTCTTGGGTAAGCCCGGTTACGAAGAGATGAAGAAAGAATTGGAAGAAAGAATTAAGTAAAACATTTACATTTTATTCAAACAATAGTAAAATATTCCTGTATAGGATTGAAAATAAAGGAAGGAGACAATACTATGATTTCTATTATTGTCGGTTCAAAAGGGAACGGTAAAACCAAAAAATTAATCACCATGGTTGACGAAGCGGTCAAATCTTCTTTAGGCAACATTGTTGTTATTGAAAAGAAACCGAATCTCGGCACAAACATTACCACCAAAGCAAGACTGGTAAATACGGATGAATATGATATTAAATCCGTTAACGGTTTTTACGGTTTTTTGGCAGGCGTTTGCGCAGGCAACTATGATGTTACCCATATTTTTGTAGACGCAACTTTGAGAATTATCGGCCGCGATTACAGCGATTTACTGACTTTCTTAAAGAGAGTTGACGGGCTTTCTAAAGACAGCAACGCCGATTTTATCTTTACTATCAGTGAAGATAAGGAGAATTTGCCTGCAGAGATTTTTGAAATCTGCAAATTGGTAGACTAAAAGTTAAGAAAAACGGGCGCAGTGTGTCTGCGCCTCAGCGTGTCGAAAAACTTGTTTTCGACACGCTGGCAGATGTTGAAAAAGTGAGATGAAATTTGTCAGTCTCTGCGCTGAGGCGTATGTAGATACTCCAAGCAGAGACTGGCAAAAACACAAAATCGCCGTTATATCAGTAAAAAACGGCGATTTTCTAATAGCATATGCTTGTATTTTCCTCTTACTAAAATCTTTTTAGGAATTGTCGAGAATAGCGAAAAGTGTTTTGATTTATAAATCCGTGTGGTTTCAGCCACTTTTTCGACAGTCTGGGGCGCAGTGCTGCTGCGCCTGCTTTTTTACCGCTTTGACAGCGCTTTAAAAATAATTATTGACAAATCAGCCTATTAAATATATAATATTTCGGTGGTATTATGTTGATTGAGTTAAAAAAACTGTTTGAAAACGAAGGAACATCCCTTCCTCTTGAGTTGCAGGTCGACTTATCCGATGTGCAGCAAAGGGGAGAACAGCTGTTTGTAACACCCGTCAGTGTTTTAGGAGAAATCCGCAACCGGTTGGGGATTGTGACTATGCAGGCAGAGGCTCGATTTACCTACCGCGCACCGTGCGACAGGTGTGCCGAACCGACCGAAAGGCAGTTCACTGTTCCGATGGAGCACACCCTTGTGGCGCAACTGAATAACGATGACAACGATGATTTTCTTGTGGTAGAAAATATGAGGCTTGATGTGGACGACCTCGTGCGTAGTGATGTGTTATTGAGTTTGCCGACCAAGTACCTTTGTAAAGAAGATTGCAAAGGGCTTTGCACAAAATGCGGTGCAAACTTAAACCTCGGCGCCTGTGCGTGCGCCAAAGAGGTTGACCCCAGGTTGTCGGCGCTGCTGGACCTGATGGATAATTAATGTGTTAAGATTCAACTTTATTATAAGGAGGTGCCCCAATGGCAGTACCAAAGAGAAAAACTTCAAAAGCGCGCAGAGATAAGAGACGCTCCAGTGTTTGGAAGGCAAAAGCCCCCACTCTTGTCGAGTGCCCGAATTGCCACGGCTTTATGGCTCCTCACAAGGTTTGCGCAAATTGCGGCTATTACAACGGTGAGGAAATCATCAAAAAGGATGAGGACTAATTTAGTCAAATGACTTTATGGCTATCCGCCGGCGTGCGGGTAGCCTTTTGTCCGTATAAACGGACAAATAAGAATTTGTCGAGGTCTACGACCTCGCCAAATCCTTATTAAATGAATAATTAATAATGAATAATGAATAGTTAAGGGCGACACATTCGCACTTGATTATATCCCCCTCTGTCGACTATGTCGACATCT
>SVOD01000114.1:6543-6950 GCA_015066575.1 Oscillospiraceae bacterium | reverse complement strand
TTCCCCGCCTCAGCGCAGAGACTGACAAATTTCATCTCACTTTTTCAACATCTGCCAGCGTGTCGAAAACAAGTTTTTCGACACGCTGAAAGGCTATGCGCTTTGGCGCATAGCCTTTGTTTTTGTGATTAACGGAATCTTAGCCGATTTCAGCGAAATACTTAATGGTGCGAACCATCTGGCTGGTGTAAGAATTCTCGTTGTCATACCAGGAAACAACCTGCACTTCATAAGTGTCGTCGTCAATCTTGGCAACCATGGTCTGAGTGGCATCAAACAAAGAGCCGTATCTCATACCGACGATGTCCATAGAAACGATTTGGTCGGTGTTGTAACCAAAGGACTCTGTAGAAGCCGCTTTCATAGCGTCGTTGATAGCATCAACCGTGATATCCTTGCCTTTTACA
>SVOD01000114.1:0-6533 GCA_015066575.1 Oscillospiraceae bacterium | reverse complement strand
TGTGGGAGTCGGAACTCTCTGTGCAGCGCCGATCAGTTTGCCGTTCAGCTCGGGGATAACAAGGCCGATAGCCTTAGCAGCACCTGTGGAGTTGGGAACGATGTTGGCAGCGCCTGCTCTTGCTCTTCTGAGGTCGCCCTTTCTGTGAGGACCGTCAAGAATCATCTGGTCGCCTGTGTAAGCGTGAACCGTGCACATGATACCGGTCTGGATCGGTGCAAAGTCGTTAAGAGCCTTAGCCATAGGAGCTAAGCAGTTGGTGGTGCAGGATGCAGCGGAGATGATTTTGTCATCTGCTGTCAGTGTTTCGTGATTGACATTGTAAACGATGGTCGGAAGGTCGTTACCTGCGGGAGCAGAAATAACCACTTTCTTGGCACCGGCATCAATGTGAGCCTGAGATTTTGCCTTGGAGCAGTAGAAACCTGTGCACTCCAGAACAACATCTACATCTAATTCGCCCCAAGGAAGCTTGGAAGCGTCGGGCTCTGCGTATACGGTGATAGCCTTACCGTCAACAATAATGGAACCTTCGCCGGCTTCCACTGTGTGTTTGCCTTCGCCGATATAACCGCAGTAACCTTTTTGTGCGGTATCATACTTCAAAAGGTTTGCAAGCATTTTGGTATCGGTTAAGTCGTTGATAGCGACTACTTCATAACCATCAGCCTCAAACATCTGGCGGAAAGCAAGACGGCCGATACGGCCAAATCCGTTAATTGCTACTTTAACCATTGGAATCTCCTCCATTTATAAAAAAATATTTTTTGCGCTTATATTATACCCATTTTTTGCTGATTATGCAAGCATTTCGGGGGTATATTTTGTAATTTGGTTAATTATCGCTAAAAAAGCATCACTAAACGCAGGGGTGCATCGTGAAATAGACAAAGCGAATATGCGATATGCCGATGAATATGCGCAAGAAGAAACGCAGGCATCCGCTGAACACTGAACACTGAAAACTGAAAACTGAACACTAAAAAAACAAGGTCTTGGGGCGCCCATAATATTGAGGGTGCCCCTTGCCTTGTTTTTTTATGCATGCGTATGTTCATCTAAAGTCAGCCCGAAACTCGGCAGGAAGTGTTCGATGTAGTACTTGACTTCCGGCAGGTCGACGGCGGCGACTTTTTTCTCGATTTCTTTTTTGGCGCCGGCAAATTCGCGGTTGCCGCTTTTTTCTTCTTCTATGCACTTCACAAGCGCGTTGATGCGGTCTGCCGCCTTGACAAGCTGCCACAGGTAGGCATCTTCATCGGCTTTTGTCAAAATCGATTCATAGGGAGATTTGAGTTCCTCCGGTAGCATTTCCATCAAGCGCTTAACAGAGGTTTGCTCCACCTCATCGTAGGCGCGTTTGGTTTGTGCGTTGTAGTATTTGACAGGCGTGGGCATATCGCCGGTTAAGATTTCGGGTGCATCGTGGTAGAGCGCGAGCACTGCCGCGCGGTCGGCATTGAGAGAGCCGCCGAATATTTCATTTTTTATCATGGCAAGCGCGTGCGCCGTAACCGCCACCTCAAAGGAATGTTCACTGAGTGTCTCGTAGCGCGTGTTGCGCATCAAGCCCCAGCGGTTGATATATTTCATACGCGCAATGAGCGCAAAAAAATGTTGTTTCATCTATTTTTTCTCTCGTTTTTACCCTAAAGTGATTTCGTTTGAATAGTTGATGGTACCGGTGTAGTAGAGCGAACCCGCAACTACCAAAGCAAGAACAGCGGCAAAAATGTAGTATACCCATTTCTTTTGCAGGGTAAAGTCCGCCTGCAACTTTTTCAAAATAAAGCAGTACAGCCCCATCATCACCAAGAGTGTGATAATTGCCGAGGGAATAGAGGTGACAAAGGATGTGCCGAAAATGAGCGTACCGATGAGAATAATGGCAATCCAAATCGCAAAAAACCAGGCGTTTTTCAAAAAATAGTAAAGCACCGAGCGATAGGTAACTTCCTTATTGCCGCCTGCGCGCAAGCCTGCAAACAGCAGCAGGGAAGTGCTAATCCAGTTTATGTAAAGCGAAATGGTGCTCACAATCAGCGAGATGATGCCGGTAATCACGGTCAGTGTGGTTTTGGCATCCTCATAGCCTTTAAAAATATTTTCGGGGTTTTTGAAGATAATGGTGAGCACCAGCCCCACCGAAAGCAGGGAAATGCCCAGCCAAATCAGAAAACTGATGCCGAGTTTGAATGAGTGCTTTACTTCTAATTCATTGTCGTCTTTATAAGCCATAAAAAACCTCCGGGCTTTCATAGTGAATAATGAATAGTGAATAGTGAATAGTGAATCATCAAGGGCGACACATTCGCGCTTATTCCGCTTCGCTCTATTTGTTAGTTGGAGTTCGCGATAGCGAACAAATCTTTGTTGATTTAACGGTCTATGATGTACCAATTAATAGCCTCCCTCTGATGAGGGTGACTCCCCGCAGTGCGGGGAAATGTCGGCAAAGCCGACAAAAGGGACGGCACCTGTCAGGTGATGTCACGAAGTGACAGAGGGGACGGGATCCGGTTAGGATGTGGCGCACGATTGGTGCGCCGGAGGGAGAGATGATAAAATGCAAGGCGCAGCCTTGCCACCTTTAATTCCGCATTCCGCATTCCGAAATCCGCATTCCGAAATCCGCATTAACCCACGACTTTCGCCGCAATTACGGGTGTTAAAAATGCTTCGACCAAAGCGGCAATGAGCACCAAAATAAAGATGATAATGCCGCTTTTAAGAATGTTGGTGATATCTTCCTTATACCCTTCTTTTTTGCCGCCGATGTAACCGCGCAGGATTGTAAACAGTTTTAAGCCGCAGGCACAGGAAATGAGCAATGCCGGTATTTCAAAAATGCAGTGCGGCAACAGCAGTGCCAGGTATTGGGAAAAGCTGCCGCCGAAAAACTTGAATGCCACCCCGGTTACACCAATGCTGCCCGCATCAAACATGAGCATGGGCACGCTGAGAATACCGAATCCCGCAGCGCAAATCACGCAGTGCAGCAGGTTGTTAAAGAACAGGGAGAAGAAACTTTCGCCTTGGTACAAATCCTCCATACTGCCGGCTTCGAGCGAGCCCGAAAAGAGCGAGCCGATGCCGAAGTAGCACAGCACCCACACCGCGCAAAAGAGCACAGTGGAGATGAGCAGATATTTTCTGTTGTTTTTCTTCAAAAACCAAAGCATCAGTTATAAATATCCTGTTTCTCAAAGGCGAAGATGGAGCCTGCCGTAAAGAGCACCGCCCAAATTGCCGTAATGACCAAAGTAATTGCCAAATCCTTTGTCGTGCGCGAGGTGGGGGAGAGCAAAAGATAATTGTCTATCAGATTAAAGAATGTGTATTTCCAAATGATGTTGCCGGTGATTTTTTCGCTCGTGACCACCATCGGGATGAGGAAAAATGCAACGGGTGTCATAATGGTAACCACCACATTTTTGGTAATGACCGAAATAAAACTGATGCCCAGCGCCACCATAAAGGTGCTTAAAACGCTCATACCGAACAGCAGCAGCAGGCGCGCGACTACATTCATCGTCGTCAGCGTGTCACCGAAGCGCACTTCCTTCATACAGTTGAAGGGTTCGGGGTTGGTTTTGCCAACCGCTAAGAAGAAAATAACACTTTCCACTGCGCATAATAACGCGGTAATGAGTAAGAACTCAATAATGACTGTCAGAATGCACAGCAGCTTTGCGATGATAATTTCACTGCGCTTGTGCGGCGATAACAGGCTGATTTTAATCGTGCTGTTATTATACTCTTTAGCAATGACCGCAGCGATAATGACGGCGATAAAAATCATAAACATGCCCATATAGCCGTTGGCAAAGGCATTTTCGATAAATGAGGGAATACCGAAGCCGGAATTGATGTTGTTTTCAATTTCATACTTTGCCCGCTCTTTGTCGTAGGTAAAAATTTCGCCGGAGCGAATGCTTTCGTAAGCGGCTCTGTCCTCTTCGTCCATTGCGGCAAGCTGTTCGGGGGTCGCACCGTCTCGGAGTATGGTTTGCCACTCGATTTGCTGCTTGTATTCCGCCTGCTCTTCCTCGGTCATTTCGCTCATAATTTTTTGCTGTTCCTCTTGGGAAGGCACGGTGGCAGGGGTTAAGAAAGCATCTGCATGCACATAGTTAATTGCCATGCAAATGAGCACAAATACCGCAAGGCAAATCCAAATCGTTGCGCCGCGGTGAATTTTTTTCATTTCAAAGCCGTAGAGCTTAAACACGGTGCTTACCCCCTTTCGCATCGGTAATTCTGAAGAAGGCTTCCTCTAAGCTTTCGCCTTCCTGCGGTGCAATTTCCACGGTAGACCCGTCCATAATCATGATACATTCATCGCAATCTTCCTCAATTTCCTTGAGAATGTGCGAAGAAATGAGAATGGAAGTGCCTTTTGCGGCAAGTTTCGGGAAGAGCTGGTGCAGCTCGCGCATACCGATGGGGTCCAAGCCGTTGAGCGGTTCATCCAAAATCAAAATTTTCGGGCGGTTAATCAGCGCCAACGCAATGCCCAAGCGCTGCTGCATGCCTAAAGAATAGGTGCGCGCTTTGTTATCGATATAGTCGTCCATATCCAGCAGCTCGATGATTTCTTCAATATAGTCATCATCCGCATCTTCGCTGATATCGGCGGCGAGGTAGAGGTTATCTCTGCCGGTAAAATCCTTGTAAAAACAGGGTTTTTCGATGATGCCGGCAATTTTACCCATCGCCTTTTTGCGCTCGCTTGCCACATCGTGACCGCAGATGCGCACACTGCCGTTATCGGGGCTGATTAAGCCCATAATCATGCGCATGGTTGTGGTTTTACCGGCACCGTTGGGCCCGACAAAGCCGACAATCTTGCCTTCTTCGATTTGAAAACTGACACCGCCGACAATGTGCTTGCCTTTAATGCTCTTGGTCAGGTTTTTCACTTCAAGACATACTGACATTTTGTTCTCCTTCTTTTAATAATTAGGAATTAGAAATTAGAAATGAGGAATTGAGGTGGCAGCGCAAAGCGCTGCATTGAAAACAGGTTTCTCTTTAAGCAAAAGAGCATAGTTCATTCCGCAATTCTAAATATTTACTTTCCAATCGAGTGCGGGTGCCCCGCCCACTCTTGTTCGCCTTAGCGAACATATCGCAGCGAATGCGCTATATCGCAACGAAGTTATATCGCACCGCTTTGCGGTATATCGCGCAGTGCTTGCACTGCATAGCGGCTATGAAAGCACCAGCGACTGCGTGATACTCTGCGTATACTTGTTAATATATTTGACCTGCGCTTCTAAGCCGATATACCAGCAGAAGACCAGTATCACGAGCATCGGCAGGGTAATAAACAGCGAGAGGTTCGCATAGCGCGAATCCAGCAGCGCCTGGAAGCCTACGCCGATTAAAATGGCGGCACCGTAGATAAAAATGCGCTTAATAAAATCGATAATGGCATTGACAATGGCTTTGCGCTTGCCGGATTTTATCATCTTCATTTTGGTGGTGACCAAATTGCGATTAAGAATCATCGCCATCACAAAGGCATAGCACAGGTACAGCAGGAACCACAGCCCCATTTGCTTGAAGCTGACGCCGCCGCCCCAAAAGTGCAGATAAATGCTCATCGGAATAAAGAATATTACACACGCAAGCAGCACCACGATATCTTTGGAAAGTAAGATGTATTTGCGCGGCACGGGGGAAAGCAGAGTTACCCATGCGCTGTAGGAATCGCCGGCAAAGGGGCGCGAAAGGATGTTGGAATAAATTTGAATAATCACACCTGTATAACACAGCGCAATAAATTCATGGTCTAAGTAGGCGGGCAGGTCTAATTTTGCCTGATATTTGGTCATAAACCATGCTATGACTACCCAAATGGCAATACTCACGCACAAGCCGATATTGCTTTGCAGCATCACGCGGTAATCTTTCATTATCAGTTGCTTGAGCGCGCCGCCCGGCAGGGTATTGATAATTTTGACCACAATATTGGAGGTGGAAACCGATGCCTTGTTGTGCGCAAAGCGCTCCAAAATTTTGCGCGGGAATTTGAGGATAAGTATGTAGGCACCAATGCTCAGCGCTAAGGCGATGGGACCCATATACCAGTGGGAATACAGCGGTTGGTAGGACCAGAAAATAATGCTCCAATACTTGCCGAAGAAAAAGGGGAGCACCGCCATGGCGGCAGCAAAGACAATGAAAATTTTGTTAAATAAATTGTCTTTGCCCGCTTTTTCTTTCCAAAACTGTACATCTTCAAAAAGAATCATGTAGCCGGCGGTCATGCAGACCACGCCGATAATGTGAAAAGCATCTTTAAAATAGTGCGGGTAAGAGAGCACGATACTCGCCAGAAACACCGCCGTTGCCACAAAAGAAGAGGGGTTTAAAAAGCGGCGCACGGTGCGCAAAAAAAGCACTTCTCCCGCACCGACGGGGAACTGTGCCATCGAGGTATAGTCGGTAATTTCCTTTTCGCTTGCCACCAGCAGAGCGATCACTTCAAAAAATACGGCAAAGTGAATGTACCAGCCTATACCGTA
>SVOD01000011.1 GCA_015066575.1 Oscillospiraceae bacterium | reverse complement strand
TCTTTCGGAGGTTTTGTTCACCGGTTAACCTTTTTGGAACCACGCGACTATCGCGTGGTTTTCGTTATACAAAAAAACAGCCCGCGCGTTTGCGTCGGGCTGTCAGCTTGTAGACAAAGTCATTTGTCTACAAGCTGACAGAGGTCGAAAAAGTGAGATAAAATTTGTCAACTCGAGCGCTGAGGCGTACAAAGGTACTCCAAGCTCGAGTTGGCAAAAACACAAAATCGCCTGTTTTTCAACAAAAAACGGCGATTTTCACTGTTTCATCTTCTTAAACCAAAATGAAGTGTTCTTTTTTCACGAAAGTGCTAATTCGTTTTACTTATACCAAAAAAATAAAAATCGTGTGGTTTTAGCCACTTTGTCGACACTCTGACAGCCCGCGCGTTTGCGCCGGGCTGTGGGTTTGGTTTTCAACGAATTTTCTTTTTAACGGTGAGAATGTTTTTGCCGTCTTTATAGGCATAGGAGATATCGTCCATACTGTTTTTGACCATATAGATGCCCAGACCGCCCTTTTTGCGCTGATTAAGAGCGAGGGTTATATCCGGCGCGGGGGTTTCGAGAGGATTATACTGTATACCGAAGTCAATAAAGCGAATCTCTGCCGCAGGCGGGTCACCGTGCACGGCAACCTGAATCACGGCGTTTCCGACTTCCGGCGCATACGCATAGTTTGCAATGTTGACAAACAGTTCCTCTACGGCGATACCAATCGTTGTCAGCGTCGCCACAGGGCAGTCATATGCTTCGAGTTGTTCCTCTATAAACGACTGCACCGTTAACAGATTTTTCCGACGCGCTTCAATCACTAATTCTTTCATGCGGTTGCCTCACCTTCATTTTGAGGAGTGGGACCGTTATATTTAAGCCCGAGCATCGTGAGGTCATCAAACTGCGGCGCATTCTTCACAAAGCCGTCAACAGCGGTGCGAACGCAGTCCAGCACATCCTTTTGTGATGCGCCTTTCGGGGTGGCATTCAACGCTTCGAGTGTACGCTCCGTGCCGAACAGTTCATTGGAAGCGTTCGTTGCCTCTGCGACACCGTCGGTATAAACAAAGACACTGTCGCCCTTTTTGAGCATAATTTCAGTGTTTTTATAGGTTGATTTTGCTATGGCGCCAATCGCAAGCCCATGCTTGTCTTTGAGAATTTCATATTGACCGTTCACATTCACCATCGGGTACTCGTGCCCGGCACTTGCCGAGGTAAGGCGGCCTGTGCTGATTTCGAGAATACCGAGCCACACGGTGACGAACATATGTGCTTTATTGTTGGCGCAAACGAGTTTATTGACCCTCTCCAGTATCTCTGCCGGTGTGCCGCCTATGGTGGCGTGATCGCTAATGAGAATTTTGGATGACATCATAAACAGCGCTGCCGGAACGCCCTTGCCGGAAACATCTGCAATCACCATGCCAAAATGGTCATCATCAATCATAAAGAAGTCATAAAAATCTCCGCCCACCTCTTTTGCCGGATCCATGGAAGCATACACTTCAAACTCCGAACGCTCCGGAAATGCCGGAAAAATATTCGGCAGCACACTCGTCTGTATATCCGTTGCAAAGTTCAGTTCCGATTCTGTCGCCGCCATTTTGGCACTGGTTTCCAAAAGCGTATGTGTGCTGATATTGGTGGTCAAATACACCATGGAAACGGAGACTGCCAAACTCAAAGCGAGATAACCACTGTCGATGCCTAACAGCAAAACCTCTAAAAAATAGATGGCGGGAATGAGTGCGGTAAACACAACCATACTGTAAGCAACATGCATGGTTGCCGTGTGCTTTTTTTGCCGACTTCTGATAGCGTAAGCAATAGAAAAAATCGCCGCTACCACAACATAAAGCACCATTAACGGAACGAACAGTCCGTCAAAGAGGATGTTTTCATGCAGCACGCCGGCTTCGTCCACCTCAACAAGCCAGTGGGTGAAGGGCGTAGTGATGCTGACGAGTGAAAAAGCACCTACGGGCACATAATAAAACAGTGCGTAAAACCATTTGCTTTTCGGCAGGCGGTCAAAGCGCTCTAAAATGTAACTGTTCAAAAAAGCCGTTAGCGTTACGAATGATATGGTATAACCGCAGGCGCCGATGTATGTGAGCACCCTCAAATTAGGATGTTTTTCACAAAATACCCAAACGATTTCAAACGCGCACATAATGACGGCGTTCAAAAGCATGAGCGAGAGTCGGTCTTTCAGTTTTTGTTTATATAACACAAGGTTGTTGACAAGAAGTATGCTAAGCAATATCATCGCCACAAAGAGCACTTCTTTATACAAACCGTCAATAATTGCTTGCAATGACATATTTTTTCTCCTTCCGATTTAGAATAGCCCCACTTGGGGTGCATGCCATAAAGAAGGTTTGGTTTTTGCGTTGTTCTTTCATCCGCCTAAGCGATAAAATATTTCATCCATACACAAAGTATGCAAGAAAGATTTTATCACTTATTCGAATAAAATTACTTAGCAAAAACTGCAACGCACTGAAAATCATCAGATTTTTTGTTAGAACAAAGAAAAAAGCTTCGTTAAGGCTGACGCCTAATGATGATTTTTTCTGAAGTTATAGCGAAAAAGATGATGATTTTGAGCAAACATTCTTTATGACATGCACCCCTTGTGTGGGGCTATTATTTATTGCATATCAAACAAGCGGTTGAATCCGGTAAGTTCAAATATTTCCTTCACTGAATCGGAAACATTGCAAACGGATACTTTGCTTTTTTCTTCCATCGCCTGCGCTGCTCCGAGAAGCACGCGAAGTCCGGCACTGGAGATGTATTCCAGTTTGCCGAGTTCAAAGGTGAGCTTGCTTGCTTCACCGAGCACTTCCCCAACCTTTTCTTCAAGCTCCGGAGAGGTATTTGTGTCAAGTCTGCCTGCAACATCAAAGGTGTATGCCGTGCCGACATTTGACACAGAAACAGTCAATAATGCCCCGTTGTCCGCTGTTGAATCCGCATCTTTTTTTCTGCTGAATAAACCCATAATGGTATCCTCCTGATGAAATAAGTTTCAAAGTCTTTTCGTTTAATCTTGTGTTTGCACGGCTTCTCTCTTCTTCCTTTTCGGAAGCAATACAGCAGTAGCACCGAGAATACCTGCAATCAAACCGCCCGCAGCGGAGATGGCAATCACGCCGCCCTGACTGAAAGCGGAGGAGGTGTAAGCAGCCGCATCAGAATTCCAGAAAAGATAGATGCCGCCTTTATCTGCACGGTAGCAGTATTCCATATTATCCAGTTTTACGGGAGTGTCCTTTACACCGAACATGTGCAAATAACCGTTGCAGCCTTCCGGTGTTGTTGTGTCCTTATACTGAATCGTGAGCGAGTCTGCCAAAATCGGGTTGCCCTTTTCGGGGGAACGGTTCACATACAGCGCCAACCATTGTTTGCCGATATCGGCATTCAAATCAGCCGCGTCACCGCAACCCCATTCGACATAGCTCGAAACGCCCTTTTGCGCGTTGACGTGCAAACCAACCTCCTGGCGGTTGCACTTAACCACTTCATAATAATCAAACTGGTCAAAATTGATATTCTTAATGGATTTTCCGTTTTCATCCGGTGTGTAGCTGACAATATCTGCTTCGTCCACAATCATAGTCGGAATCTGCGTGAAGGTGCGGTGATAGAATTCGTACATCTGAACGGCTTTGATTACGGCTGCAATAATCATCATTGCACCGCCGATACCCATTAACCATTTACCGACTGTTGACATGCTTTGATTTGCGGTAAAGGCATCTCGCGCCTTGTTATATTCGTCTAATGCCCCTTGAACAGCATCTTCCGATGCATTTAGGTCACTGAACAAGTCCATATATGCGCCATCTTTAGCCCACATTGCCTCCTTCAACGCTCCGGCGTGCCTCGCTGCGTTAATTGCGATAGCGGCACCCGTTACCATGGATATAACGCCGGAAGCCATAACGCAATAGGAAGAAATGGCAACGATACCGTCTTCATCCCACAACTCGCCGTAGGGGTCTTTACCCATATTTTTTTGGTCGAGCGCATTTTTTGTAAGCGCAACGCCCTTGCGGAAGATGGCACGGTTGATACCGCTGTAAATGGAGATATTTTCCAGTTCTTTTTCGCTCTTATCCTGGAAAGCGTCGCTTACCTTGGGGAATGTGGCTTCAACGACGGCGTCGCTGTCCGCGCCGACACGAAGCAGGGTTGGAAGTTTGAGGAATTCAAGGGACGCACGCTGCCCCTTGGAAAGCGCAAACGCAATGGGAGCGAAATAATCGTATTGCTTCGTGTAATCTGCCTTTTCATCTTCCGGGTTAAAGAAATCATAGAGCGTTGAGCCCCATTCACCCGAATAATGAATGTTGGATATCATGTAATAATAGCCGTCAATACTGAGGAAACGGTCTAATTCTTCTTTATAGCGCTCGGCAGATTCCTTCTCCAAATTGCCAAAGTAGGTGTCTACTCTTTTGTTATACACATCATCCTCTTCAAAATCTTCCTGCCAAAGCTCGTGCGCATCGCAGTATGCCTCATACCAGAGGATATCCTCCCGAACGCCTTTCCAATCGGCAGCCAGTTTCTTTGAATCATCTTCAAAGTGAGCGGCGAGAAGTGATTTCACGGCAGAGGCTGCAAGATTTTGACCTTTTGCCTCGGGCGCAAATTCCTCAACATGCTTTAAAAGATATTTGTTTGTCATACCGTTAAGGCGGTCAAGCCATGAGGTCTCCTGCGTATCGGTAGCAAGCGCCAATGCCTGCTCAACACTCAGAACGGCAGGCCCCGAACTTTCCAGAATGATTTGCTGAAAATCTGCCGTGTTCTGCTTTTTCTCGGCAGAAAGCGCATTGTAAGCAGCATCGCCGATTTCTGTTTTGGTTTTGTTCAAAAACAGGTCGCCGAGCGCTTTGCCGGTATCGTTTACGGCATATGGGTCTTTCGGGTCACCGTCATAGAATTTGTTGAGAAGGTCATGCGCCATCTGTGCACGCTTCTTGCCGCCTGCACTGCCCTTGCCGTTGTAGTTATCACGGTACTCTTCGAGCGCGGGAATGAAACTTTTGATGAATTCATCAATGTCGGCTTTCTTCTCTTTTACAAGGTTTTCATAATCATCAAAACTGTAATCGCCGAGCATGTTCATGGTTGCCATGTCGGTAATTGCTTCGTTCGGGTCGGATGTGCGCTTGATACCAAGCACCGCTGCCACATCCTTCATCACTTTGGAAATTTTGCCTTCGTTCAGGTCGGCAAACGGTTCCCAACCGTGGTCTTTCAGCCATTGGTCGGCAGTTGCCTTGTCTTTTCCATAGGCGACAAAAACATCTTTAATGTATTTGCCGCTGTTTGCGGCGAACGCTGTTACGGGTATCACAGAGCACACCATCAACAATGCCATGAAAAGAGCTAAGCCTTTAGTAAAAATGCTTTTTTTCATGTTTTGTTCCTTTTTTGTTCCTTTTTATGCTTGTGAAGATGCAGATTCTCTTTTTTTCTTTTTCGGAAGCAATACAGCAGTAGCACCGAGAATGCCTACAATCAAACCGCCCGCAGCGGAAATGGCAATCACGCCGCCCTGACTGAAAGCGGAGGAGGTGTAAGCAGCCGCGTCAGAATTCCAGAAAAGATATAAGCCGCCTTTATCTGCACGGTAGCAGAAATCCATATTGTCAAGTTTTACCGGAGTATCCTTCACGCCGAACATGTGCAAATAGCCGTTGCAGCCTTCCGGCGTTTTTGTTTCCTTATACTGAATCATGAGCGAGTCTGCCAAAATCGGGTTGCCCTTTTCGGGAGAACGGTTCACATACAGCGCCAACCACTGTTTGCCGATATCGGCATTCAAATCAGCCGCGTCACCGCAACCCCATTCGACATACTTCGAAACACCCTTTTGCGCGCTCTTATGCAACCCTACCTCTTGGCGGTTGCACTTAACGACTTCATAATACGCAAACTGGTTAAAGTTGATATGCTTAATGGATTTTCCGTTTTCGCCCGGTGTGTAGCTGACGATATCTGCTTCGTCAACAATCATAGTCGGAATCTGCGTGAAGGTGCGGTTATAGAATTCATACATCTGAACGGCTTTGATTACGGCTGCAACAATCATCAGCGCACCGCCGATACCCATTAACCATTTACCGGTAGTACCCAATGCTTGTTTGGTTCCTGCCATTGGGTCGCCACCGTCCATAGTTATAAAAACATCGTCTGTATCGATAACCGTAAACACAACATCCTTAAATTTTGCATACAATACTGCGCCGGTAACAATTGACACTGTACTCAAACCGAAGGTGACATAGGATATGATGGAGACGATACCGGTCTCATCCCAAATTCTTTCATACGGGTCTTTACCCTTGTTCTTTTGGTCCAGTGCATCGCCGGTAAGCGCAACGCCCTTGCGGAAGATACCGCGGTTGATACCACTGTAAATGGAGATGCTCTCCATCTCTTTGCCGTCATTATTCTTAAACACTTCATCGACCGACGGAAAATCCGCCTTCATTACCGAATCGCTGTCAATACCTACGCGAAGCAGGGAAGGAAGCTTAAGAAATTCAAGGGACGCACGCTGACCGTCGGAAAGTGCAAATGCAATGGGAGCGAAATAATCATATTTCTTGCTATAATCTGCATTTCCATCTTCCGGATTAAAGAAATCATAGAGCGTTGAGCCCCATTCACCTGAATAATTCGTGTTGGATATAGCGTAATAATAGCAGTCAATATTGTGAAAACGGTCTGCTTCTTGCTTATAGCGCTCGTCAGATTCTTCCTTCAAATTGCCAAAGTAGGTTTCCACTCTTTTGCTATACGCGTCATCCTCTTCGTCATCTTCCTGCCAGAGTTCGTGCGTATCGCAGTATGCCTCATACCAGAGAATATCCTCCCGAACACCTTTCCAGTCGGCTGCAAGCTTCTTTGAATAATCCTCAAATTGAGCCGCCAGAAGTGTTCTCACTGCAGAGGCTGCAAGATTTTGACCTTTCGCTTCGGGTGCAAATTCCTCAATATGCTTCAATAGATATTTGCTTGTCATACCGTTAAGACGGTCAAGCCATGAAGTTTTCGCTGTATCGGTAGCAAGCGCCAATGCCTGCTCGATAATAAGAACGGCAGGGCCTGAGCTTTCCAGAATGATTTGCTGAAAATCTGCCGTGTTCTGCTTTTTCTCGGCAGGAAGAGCGTTGTAAGCGATATCGCCGATTTCTGTTTTGGTTTTGTTCAAAAGCAAATCGCCGAGCGCTTTGCCGGTATCATTTACAGCATATTGACCGTTCGGGTCACCGTCAAAGAATTTGTTGAGAAGGTCGTGCGTTACCTGTGCACGCTTCTTGCCGCCTTCACTGCCCTTGCCGTTGTAATTATCACGGTACTCTTCGAGTGCGGGAATGAAGCTTTTGATAAATTCATCAATGTCGGCTTTCTTTTCCTGAACCAGTTTATCGTACTCATCAAAGCTGTAATCGCCGAGCATGTTCATGGTTGCCATGTCGGTAATCGCTTCGTTCGGGTCGGAGGTGCGCTTGATACCAAGCACCGCTGCCACATCCTTCATCACGTTGGAAATTTTGCCTTCATTCAGGTCGGCAAACGGTTCCCAACCGTGGTCTTTCAGCCATTGGTCGGCAGTTGCCTTGTCTTTTCCGTAGGCGACAAAAACATCTTTAATGTATTTGCCGCTGTTGGCGGCGAACGCTGTTACGGGTATCACAGAGCACACCATCAGCAATGCCAGGAAAAGCGCTAAGCCTTTAGAAAAAATACTTCTTTTCATGTTTTTCCTCCTTTATATGGGTAACCTTATCATAGAATAATATAAATACCTTTTAATTGTCAAGTGAAACACCCTTTCAGTTTTCATGCTTCAGGATACCGAAGGTGGTCTCTCTGCTATAATAACCGAAGGAAGGCAGTTTCGCATTGGCTCTCACTTTATAGGGGGTCGTTGCATTGGAATTTGCACGGTCAACATACATATACACGCGGTTATCCGTGCCGTCCCACTTGTTGCCGTTCATACCGGGAATGGCGCCCTTATTGAGTGAGAATCGGCTTGCGCCCTGGGTTGTCAGTTTCCAGTTTTGAGGGGAACCTTCCACACCCATGACACATTCCCAAATCGGGTCCTGATAGGCGGAAAGGTCAATATCCTTAGCACCTTTAAACGAGTGTTCAAATGCTGAAGCAAGGTCTTCGGCAGTCGCTTTTGCCGGGGTAATATCCCCATAGGCAAAGCAGAGGTTTGTGATGGGAGCCATCTGTGATTCTGCCGACTTCTCGGCATTAAACTTCGCCGTTGTGTAATACAGATACAGTCCGGGACCGCCGTTGCCCTCATTGAGAGAAACCACATCTGCGCCGTCTTTCAGGTTATGCTTCAACAGGTAATACGGCACACCCGGTCCATCTTCATCACTGTATTCGGCGAAGGACAGTTTTGTCTTCCTTCCGACTTTGCTTTCTGTCACCAAGTATCCGCCATCAATGCGCACTTCATCGGGCGGATTATCACCGTAGTAAAGGAATATATCACGAATCGCATCCTCTTCGGCGTTTGTACGGCGGTATCCGATGGCAACCCATTTATCGGAATAGGAATTATAGTTACAGTTTACATCGATGGCAGCGTATGAATTGGTGGTACCAATCATATCGGCATACGCTTCCTCTTTTGTGTTGCCTATGCCCACATAAAGCATCTCGTAATACGGAAGGTCTACGCGGTCATACGAAAGGTGAATGTATTTGTATTCATCCGTTCGCATACGCAACTGACCGTACTTCGGAAGTTTATTATTCGTTCTGTCCGACTCGGATACACATAACGATGTGTTGTAACCGTTCACAAAAATGCTATCGCTGATATTGATGCCGGTAAAGGGTGCCTGATAGTTTGCAGTGCCTGAATTGTGGGAATAATAAAGGTAATATTTTCCCTCGGGCGAATTGACCGGACCGCCCGCAAGGTTGCATACGGTACCGCCGCAGTTAAGCGTACTCGATGCGGTTTTACCATTGTCTGTATAATATTTCAGAACACCGTAAGCCGCTTTTGTGCTATCACCCGTACGAACGACGCCGATGTAAGCGCAGTTCAAATCTTTTTCATACTCATCAATCGACTTTTCACGCTCACTGGCATGCCCGTCCCAACGGTAGTACGCGGCTTCATTGCCCCGTACCCTTACACCGTTTTTGAGGCTGTTGATATTAACATCGTTCGTATGAAGGGTGTACCACGGTGTTTTGGAAGACAGGTCAACGGGAATGATTTCATCAAATTCGGTAACCATCGGGCGAGAGGAAACATCCGAACATTCGCTCGCAACACCCTTCCACGCTTCGCTTGCGCGCGCGTAAAGGTCTTTCATCGCCGCATCCGGGTTTTTGCCGACGCCGCAAAAGACGGCAGCAACATACTTCTTCTTGGTGTATTCGTTATTGAGAAGAACCTCTTTGCCGGATTCATCCACTCTTCCGCCGGCACCCTTGTTGAGATAAAGGTACAGGTATTTTGAGCCCAAATTCGTTGTATCGAGCGCAAAGTTCATCGGGTGTTCATAATCGCCCGGTGTGCGCATATCGCAAAGCGGGACGAAGCCGCTCATGCCGTCGGCAAGTTTCTTTGTGCTGAATGCGATATCGCCCTCTTTCAAAGGTGAGACACCTGCTCGCGCTCCGGCAGTCAAAAGATATCTTGTCAAAATCTCCGTTTCCTGCTTCGTCATCCAACTAAGCTCTGATTTTTGCCTTGCCTCGTAGTTTGTGTAAAGCGGCATACCCATTGTGGCAGGGTTGAAATAACTTGCCGAAATGCCTGCCGACATGATCGGGCAACCCTGAATGCTGACATTGCATGCTTGGAAGGTACCCGCCGGAGTAGATAAACCTGTTTGTTTAATCGTGTTGCTTGCTTCACTGTATAATGAGGTCAGCCCCGTAACGCCGGTAATCGCACGGTGCGGGTTATAGGTGTATGATACGCCGAAATACATGGCGGTATGATACATCATTTTTTCGCCGTTGCGCGTAAGACGGTTGAAGATATTATGAGAGCCTCTATAAATGAAGCCTATATCATGCGTCAAACCGCCGTCGGTATCCGCATAAACAAGAGAACCGGCGACAAACTTGCCATCTTTTGTTTTTCCGCTCACACCGCGAAGCGAGTGGATCTGGTCAAATTTATAAGTATCTACCGGATATCCGCCCACATCACGCCACATGGTTGCCATAGTCATTTCGCCGGCTTTATCCGTCATAACGCGCAGGGGTGCTCCGCCTTCTTCCACCAACTCAAAGCCGTTTGATTTAGCAAAATGTTGCATAAATTCATAGTTGGAGCCAAAGCGGTTATCACTTGTTTGATTATCGCCGGCAAGGAAGTAGGAGAAGCCTGCAATATAGCGCTGTGCGGGATTACCGTTTTTATCTTTCGCTTTATACTGCTCCTTCGGCTTAAAATACAGGTAAATGCCTTTGTCGGGGTCCTCTTGGCTGATATGCTCATAAGCATATTGGTTATCGGAGTTTACATAGCTTGTAGAGCCGGCAAAATCCGTTAAGTATTCATAAGCATTGTCTTCGCCTGTGTTCAGAATGTTATCTTTCCACTTTGCGCCGATATCCACGGCGTCACCGCCGCTGAACAGGCACACAGGCTCCAAGCCGCTGCCCGGTTCTTTGCGCTTATATTCTATCGACAAAGATTCTATCGGAGAGCCGGCAGATTTATCGGCTGTTGCGTAAAGCGCCAAGCCATCCGGAGTAAACTCGGTATTTTCGCTGCCCATTTTGGAATAACTTGCATCACCGAAAGAAATTTTCTCCTCACGGTTGTTGGCAATGCGAATATCCGTTAAGGCACCCTTCGCTTCGCCTTTTTGATAGCCGAGAATGGTATAGCCGTCATAAGGCGTAAGATTGACATCGATATACTCGAAATCCTTTTGTTTGAGACGGTTGACCGCCGTTTCTTTATCACTTGCATGTGAAAAATGCACTTTTGTAATATAACTTCCGGTATCTTCCTTCGTTGTGCCGGTCTCGTTTGCGGTAGCCATACCGGGGAAGAACACATAAAGCGGTGTTCTCGTTTCCTTTTCAAGCACCTCAATGTCGTTCACATTTACCGCGGAACCGCCGACAATGAGTTTGAGCGGCTGATACCCTTCGGGTGCATGATGGTCTTTGCTTGAGACAAAAGGTTCTTGCCCGGGTTTGATTTCAATCGGGTCGCCCGCTGCCGACGATTTGGAGTAATACATCGCCATCCACCGGTCATATTTGCCCTGGTAACAGGTGAGCTCCGCATGTTCGGTGGATAACGAATCGACTCCGATAACAAAGTACCCACCGATAAACTGCTTCTTTTCATTTTCGGGCAATAATACTTCTTCGCTTGCGTTACTCGTTACACTGTCATAGCGTACCGAATAGGTGCCGCCGACTCTTCGGCGTGCATCCAAAACAACATCAGGTATATTGGAGTAATCTATTTTTTCCGGCATATCTAACAAACCGGTCCACTGGAAAATGGAGTATACCAACATTGCCAAACCGACGACTAATGAAATATAGCCGATAATTTGCATGGCGCAAAGCACTGTGCCGAGCACATAAAAGGTGGATGCGTAGCCGACCAGTTCCGCTGCAAGGTACCAACCCGCTAATTCGATAAGCTGCGTGCCAACATACCATAGCGAGGAGCCGATAAACGCGCCGACAATCGTCACAAAACCGCCGAAGCCCAGTGTGCATATATCAATAATTCCAAGCGCCTGGCTAAGGTCGGACGAATCCTTTCGCGCTTTCTCATCTTGCGCGTTCTGAAGCTGGATGCCTGCTGCACTGGCTTCCTTGGTGGCATCGGTTTGCACAACCTTTTTATTATAAAGGGAGCGGTCAATCCCTGACCAAAGATACAATTTGCCGTCCTTGTAGCCCTCTGCCTTCAACTTCTGCGTTGATTCTTTCACTGCCTTGCTGCGCTCGGAGGCATAATTATCCGCCTGATACAAGCCCTTGACAATGGCATTTAAACCGCCGAGCTCAAGCGCTACGCGTTGCGGCTGCGTGAGCGCGTGAATAATGGGGTAGATGGTATAAAGGTGGTCATCGAGCGATGCATCATTAGCAAGCTCCAAAATATACTGTGCCAAGGTTTGGGTAGATGTGTATGCTTCCGACGAGCCTTTCGCATCATCTTCCTCAACGAGTAAATCGGCGTTGTTTACCTTTGTTTCACCTTTCTTTGAATAGGTGATTTTTTCGAGCATTGCATAGGTGGCAAGCGCTTCATTGTATTCGGGGAAGCGACAATCCGAGCTTGCTTCTTCAAGCTTTTCCACGCCGTTTTCCTCATTCATACCTTTCAGCTCATCATAGCCGAGGGTTTCGCCGTAGGTGTCCAGGCGTTTTTTCGCTTCGCTATAAGTTTTGCTGAAATCCTTAATGGCCTTGGAGAGTTTTTTGGCAGTATCCTGGCAGTTGGAATCATACATATTCTTTGTTGCCGAGGTGCCGTGTTCATACGCTGAAAGCACTTCGCTCTCCTTTGCGCGGTCAACCCAGGTCGTGTGATCCGCGTTGTAGTCGGAGGCAGCATTGCAAAGCAGGCTGACAATCTTGCCGAGTATTTTTGAATTGCCTCGCTGTATAAACTTTTCAAAGAAGGTGATATCTGCACTGTTTAGCAGATAGTTACCGAGCAGGTTATCCGACGCTGTGTGCGACTTGCTCTCATCAACATAGATCATGTTCAGCGAATCATAAGTCATTTGCGCATTCGGACTGCCTGCGGCAAGCTTTTCTCTGAGCTCACCCACAAGCACCATTATTTGCGCTGCTTCATTTCGAAAATCTCCCACATGAGCGTCGAGAAACTTCTCATAATCAAGTTGTTCAAAATGGGTATATTTCATATCCAGCAGAGTGATATCCGTGATGGCTTCATCCGGGTCCTCTGTTGTTTTGTAGCCCATATACATTGCGATAGGCTTTCCTTCTTCAAGGGGTTGAAATTCATCCTTTAAAACAAGCTTTGAACCGCCCTCATTCAAGTCGGTCGGGCAGAAGATATAGCCTTCGCTCTCGCATGAGGCGCGCGCGGTTTTCTCGTCCCTGCCGTAGAACATTTTTATTTCTGCCAAATACTGCTTGGATAAAGTACTGTCTTGGGCAGCTGCGGCAAGTGCGGGCTGAACCATGGGTATGCTTAAAAACATACTCAGCGTCAGCACGAAAGCGATTGCCCTTAATAAAAACTTAGTTGTCTTTTTCATTGCGCACCTCCTTTTTTCTTCTTTTATAAATGATTGTTCCGACTATCAGCGCTAAAACAACCGCCACAGTGCCGATGATAAATGCCGTTTTCCCTTCGGAGAATACCGACGCACGCAGTTCGGTGTTAACTTTCTGCGTATCCGTCAACGCCAGTTTGCCGTAGTCGGCACGGAAATACTCTTTTAACTGATATTCGCTCATTTGAGTTCCACTGAGTTTCGCGCCGCCTTCGGTATCGCTGCACAGGTGAATTTCCGAGCCGGGTTGCAGACCGTGGTTATAAAGGTAAGCATTATTTTCAAGCACAAGGTTGTCGAACGAGCCCGTGCCGTCATTACCGCGAATTACCGTTTTTCCGGCGATGCCGAGCGTACACGTTCTTGCAATATAAATGCCGCCGCCGTCATCGGTGGAGGTGTTGGCAATTACGGAGCAATCCTCCATATATACATTATTGTTATACACATAAACGGCGCCGCCCGCATTCTCAGCCGTGTTTCTGAGGAAAGTACAGCCGAAGAACCAAACGCCGTTTCTCGTGTCGGAATAGAAGGCGCCGCCGTTAGCGCGGGCTGTGTTTGATTCAAAGCGGATGTTTTTCAAATTCGTCTTGCCGTTGTTCACAAAGATGCCGCCGCCGTCATCATCACCCGCGCGGCAATTGACAATGCTGCCGTCAATCCAATTTGTTTCACCGTAATCCTGATAGATACCGCCGCCCTGATTTTCGGTAGCGGAACACATACTGATGTCAACATTCTCACAGGTGAGTCTGTTGCTCTCATCTTCCATATAGATGGCGCCGCCGTAATCGAGCGCACGGCAGTTGCGCACCACACAGTCTTTCATATTCACTTTAGCGGAATCGCACATATAGATGGCGCCGCCTTCGTTTTGATACATAACGGCTTTATCTGTCCAACAGTCGGAAATGAGAACACCGTTCAATTTTGCTATTGCAGCACCGCTTAACTTTATGGCGCCGCCCTTGTCGGTGGTACCGCCGTTGTAAAGTGTGCCGCCTTTCATAACAAGTGTTCCACGGCATTCAATCAGTCCGCCTGTGTCGTCACTTCTGCCGCCCTGAATGCTGCCGCCTGTGAAATTGCCGCAGCTTTTGCGCGAAGGAGCGGAATCTATAATCGTGAGCACAGCACCGCCGGCAATCTCGAACAGTTCGCCGTTTTTGGCTGTTTTTTTAGCGGTGCGCATAATTGGATAGCCGTTCAAGTCTATCGTAATGTTCATTCCTTTTTCCAGCTTCAAAACACTGTCGAGTAGCCATGAACCCTTAAGAACGATGGTTTCCCCTTTGCTGACGGCACTGTTCCAAGCGTCCGTGCATTTGGTGAAGTTTTCCCCTCCCACAGTGGAATTTCCGAAGTTTCCAAAGCTAAAGTGCATATAATCATCACCGTAAACGGATGAAACGAACGGATAGGAATGCATTGTAACTTCCGCACTTTCCATAGCACTCGCGTCTTCATTCACCCATAAACGCGCTTTCAGCCCGTAGTCATGGAAGGTTAAGCCGCCGCCGAAATTCGGGTAGACATACACTGCCACGGGGGAAGCGGCGCCCAAATTGAAGGTGTGGGTCACCTTTGCGCCCTCTTTATTCAATTCGTCACGGCTTGTCTCCCAACGGTGATGTTCACCGGCAGAGTCAACCAGCTCAACCGGAATGGTAACGCTGTTCCAGCCGTCTGCATCATCCGTACATTCCAGTTCAAGCTTTGCCGCAACCCTCATATCGTCCGGCGTGTCGTCAAAAACCTTAAACACCGCACGAACGGTATAACTTTTTGTGATATTATCTGTCAGTTGAATGGTATCTTCTTTGTAAGTCTGTATTTTTTCTGCAGGTGCGCCTCTTTCGGTTCCGTCATAGCCTTTCATTGTTCCGCCGGCAGAAGTCTTGACCTCAAACCGGTCAAAGACACAGCCTGCAGCAGGTTTTGCTTTGAGTGTAACGGCGCCCGATTGATATGTGCCTGCACCCTCAACGCTTCCATAAGAGCGGTCACATTCCACTCTGACACAGTATTCTTTGTTGACAAATGAGCCGCCCGACTGTGACACTTCGGAAGAACCGAAGGTGGGGTACGGGTCACTACCGATATTTTGGCTAAACGGAGCGTTGACGCCGTAGAAAGAGGAGCAGTCGAATCCGTTGTTGAGTTCCAAACATATTTTTCCGCTCAGAACATCGCCCGCGCCTACCCAGGGGCATGCATTCACATTTTTGCCGCAGACAACAGGGCAGGTATACGCATAGGCAAAGGAGCCGATTGCCACTTCCGATTCGCCGCCGATGGCACCGATATCATCATCCCCTGCCACAATGCCTGCGTTAAAGCACTTGTAGGCATTGCCAAAGCCGACGATACCGCCTACCGAATCATCACCGGAAACTTTGCCGAAATTGATGCAACCGATCACGACTTTATCCTGCGAGGGCTTGCCGCAGATACCGCCGACATAATCATTATCATTCGTGACAACCGTGCCGTCGTTATAACAGCCGAAGATGATGCCGTTGCCTTTCATTGCGCCGACAATACCGCCGTTATACTCGGCACTTCCGCCGCCGCTGACGGTGCCGTGGTTTGCACAGTATTCAAAAATACCGCTGCCACTCTCTCCGGCGATGCCGCCGACATAGTCCCAGTTATGGCTTATCGCGGCATTATTCACACAGTAGCGAATGCAACCGTCGCTGTAACCGGCAATACCGCCTCTCGAATTATCAAAGTCGGTGGAGTGAACCGCTGCGTTTTGCGTGCAGCGGTACACAAAACCGCCGTTCGCAATCGCACCGCACAGTCCGCCTTCTCTGACATCGGTGCAATTATTAATTTTGACCTCGCTGTAGACATTGACAAGGTGTCCGTGCTGCAGAATACCGCAGATGCCGCCGACATGGTCATCACCTTTGACGGTGCCTTTTACCGCGAGGTTACAGATACTGCCGCCCGCCACCATTCCAAACAGTCCGCAATAGTCATCACTGTTGGTGTTTGACAGGCCGATTATCGCGTGATTGTGACCGTTAAAGCTGCCGTTAAACCAGCGGTTGTTGAACCCGATCGGTGTCCAATGAAGCCCTGCCAGGTTGATGTCACGCGTCAGGTGAATCGTCTTGCCCGCCATGTTATTGTTGTTGACAACAAGCGAAGCCAGACCGTGCAGGTCGGCAGCGGTGTTTATGTAAAGGTCATTTTCATTTTTGTGGTTATAATACCAGTCGTAGGACAAAGAGCCGTCCCAAACCGACCAATCTTTTCCGTAGCAATCTTGTCGCACAGAACCCCATTCGTTTACCGGCTCGGTGTTGGAGACATGCACGAAACGAAAACGCTGATTGTAACGCCTTGACTGTTGATATAACATAACAGCAGTGCCGTTGTCCCTCGATTCGCCTTTGACATCCATCACCATCGCATCATTGAGTTTTGAGTGGATGGCATAGGTGCCGTCACCCATATTTTCAAGGCGCCAAAGCTGATTGTCACTGCCGTGATAATCGAAGCACTGCAATTTCTGGTCGTTGGCAGCTTTACTGTGCGGAACATCCACAACCTTGCCGCCCGCTTTGGTCTTAAAATAGTAGTAATCTCCGACCTTGCCGATAATCCAGCGCTGGTTATTCATGCGGTGTGTTCGCCAAATTTTAAACTCACTGCCGTTACCGGAATCCATCGAGGAGCTGCCTGCGTGACAAGGCACGATGGCGTATTCTCCATCGGTCCCGTAGCGCGTGAAATCGTCCGCCCCGTCGTCCGCCTCATAAACGGCGGCGGTGTCGGAAGCCGATGTATCGGCTTTTTCCGCGGCAAATACGGGCAGCGGAATACAGGACATTACAAGAATGAGCGCTGTCATCAGCGCGATGATTCTTTTTTTCATGCCTCTCACCTCGATTTCTTTGCTTGCGTTTTTTTACCAAAGTGCTTTCTGCAAATCACAAAAGCCACTGCGGCAGCAATCACAACGCCGCCACCTATCAGTGCAAGACCGACTTTGCCGCTGAAAGCGGATGCCTGATATTTATTGACGCGGTCCGTGCGTTGCGTTCTTTCGCTGAAAGAGACCGCGCTCGGGTCACCGTTCATACCGGTGAGACTGTTCGCTTTGCCCGGAAGCCCGTCGCGTGCCGTGAACATCACAAGTTTTACGAAAGCGGGTTTCTCCGGGTCTGCTTTTTTCTCGGTAACAGGCTCCGTTGCCGTCTGTGTGGTCGTTTGCGCCGTTGTTGTTTGCTCTACGGTTGTTTGCTCTTCGGTCGTTGCTTCGTTTGCGGTTTGTTCCCCCGCCGCGTCTGTCGGCGCTTCGCCAGCCTGTTGTGTTGTCGGCTCTGCGTTCGTCGTTTCTTCTTCGGTGACTTCTTGCGTTGTCGGCGCGGTGGTAACGACCTCTTGCCCGGTCGCCTCCTCACGGGCAGCGACAATGGCATTTTCATTTTCAAAGCTGTTTAAAAGTTGTACCGGCACTTTGGTGCAAACGGTTTGGTCGTTCCAAAGCGCAGCATAAACATCTTCATTCATACTGTATGTATAAGCCGTGGTGACACCCGGTGAGAAGAAATAGGCGTTTGCCCACATGCCGAACAGGAAGTTCTCCGTTTGCTCCGCCTTTTCCGCATAGAGCATGGAGATGGGATTCCCCGCCTTTTGATCTTTCGTCATATAAAGGTAGTAGGCACTCTTGGCACTGACCGGTTTGGAGGATACTCTGATGTATTGCGCTCCGGAAATATTGACCGATGCCGCCGTAACCTGCTTTGTGCCTTTTGCCGGTGTATCGACTACCTGTGCCTTTTCAAGTGTTTTGACCGTCTTTTCGGATACGGCGGTGATATTGGTGATTGCCTTTTTCGGGTCTGCCGTGCGCTCGTAGGCAATGATGGTGTAGGTCTCCTTCGAGTCATCAATATCCCCTTCAACAAAATAATTGAAGCCGCGTTCACCGGCAGTATACACAGCGTTCCACTTGTCCGTATCCGTCACAACCCCTATTTCACTGATATAGGGCAGCACGATACCGTCGCGTATTTGGGCAAGGTAAACAACACCGGTGTTCTCGGTGCTTTCAAGGTCTGCGGGCGCACCCTTCGGTGTGCGCGCAATTTCAGCCCCGTCATTGGTAATGGGGTACAACACCTCTGAGCTTGAAGAGTCGCCGCGAATAATGTCAAGACCGACAAGCGGTGCGCCTGCGCGTTTATCTTTTGTGGCGTAGAGACAGCCTGCACTGCCTTTCAGCCCCGTGTCAACATCCACATGGCTCACACATTGATATACAATGCCTTTTGCATCCGTACAAGTGTCGCCCACATCCGGTGAGACAATCACATTCGTGATCGCTTCACCTGTGTTCTGCTTATAAGCGAGATACACCTGTGCGGCAGGGTCGGGCGTCACATTCAACCCGACCATCATCACGGAAAAGCCGTCTTTTTCAAGCGTTTCCACAGCGTTTTCTCCCGCCGCAACGCTCAATTCCGTGATAAAGCGCTTGTTGGCGGCGCCGGCAGGCACTACCGCCGAAGCGATGAGTGTAAGTATCAGCACAAGGGCTGAGAGTGCTGCTACCGGGCGACGCAATTTTAAATGTCTATTCATAAAAAACTCCATATTATTGTACATTGCCACTTACAATAAAGCGAAATGTGCGTGCGTGTTAATTCTTTTAGCGTTTTTATTCACTCTTGTTGCTGTCCGCAGAGAGAGCAATCTTGCGTTTCTTTAGTTTCGGGCGGACAATCAGTATCAGGGGGATATAGGTTAAGATTGGCAACAAAACGCCGATATATTGGTATTTCGACTGCACAAGCAGATTATAGATCGCGTGATAAATAATAGCCGTGCTGAGCAATGCAAAGGTGCCGCAATAAAACAACTTACGGCGTTTTTTGATGTAGGAAATGCCCCAGCCTACCATAACGGTGCAAATACCGTGAACAAGGCCCGAACCGAAGCCGCGCACCAGCGCCCAGAATATTGTTACATTTTCTACATTTTGCGTCAGAATAACGATGTTTTCCTGCAAAGCGAAGCCGACGCCGACGGCGAATGCGCTTGTAACCAATGTGCGGCGGTCATCGCTGATAACAATGGCGTAATACAAAATCGGCAACAGTTTGATAATTTCTTCCGTTACAGGGGTCACTGTCGTTGTAACACGGTAAAGATCGTTATCAAACGATTTGAGGAGGATGCTGTTGATTTCCGAAATAAACAGACACGAAAAGATGCCGACAATCATAAAAATACCGATACGGCGTGTCTTCTTTTCCATCAGCGGCAGCATCAAGCCGAGTGATACTGTCAGGGAGATAAATACGATATAGGTCAAGTTGTCCATTTTTTAACACCCCTTTCAAGAACCGGTACAAATGCAAGCATGACAAGGCACTGGAGAATATATACGATGATGATACAGAAGGACGGTAAAGCGAAACTTTTTACCAACATCTCCAACATACACAAAAGCACATAAATGAGTGCAATCAGGTTATAACCGCGAATCGCTTTAATCAAACCGTATTCAACATCTTCAATAATCAAATGCTTGAGGTGGAAATATGAGGCTTGGGCGATAAATATTGTTTCTATGCCGAGCGGGATGGTGGTTGCATTCAATCCTTTCGCCGCAACGATGACAACCCAGAATAAGGCGGTGAGAAGCGGCGCCGCGAGAGAGATAATTCTTGTTTTGCGAAACCGCGGGGAATGGTCATCTACAATCGAGTCCATCTGCCCGAAGTTTGCACTGAACAAAAACATGAAACTGCCGACAGTGCCGAGCATGCCGACTTGAAAACCGCTTTCGATTTGCCCGTTTACCAAAAACTGCAGCGTTTCGAACAGTCTCCCTAACATGGCGCTTCCGATACTGAAAATAATCATTCTTACATACAACGCAGATTCATCACGAAAAAATCGGTACAACCCGTAGCCGAACCCGATTCCTGCACAGACAGTCAGCGCCAGTGAAAAATACAGATACATTTGCGAAAAATCCTCCTTCGTGTTTGTCTTTGCTTGATAGCAAAAAAGTCTAAATTACTTATATATATACTTTCATTTTATATATGCGCGCAACCTGTGTCAATAATAGTTTCCAGATTGGAAACTTCAAAATGCCAATCTTTTTATTCTTGTATTTACTTCATAAATTCAGTATACTGTTAATAGAGCAAGCAACGCAAAGAGGGTGTAACGATGAAAAGCACATTTTCTAAAATTTTGAAGCAAAAAAGAACAGAGTTGGGCATTTTGCAAAAAGAACTTGCGGCACGCCTGTTCGTGACAAACGCTACCGTTGCACGCTGGGAAAACGGCAGCCGTATGCCCGACGCCGCTATGATAGCGAAAATTGCCGACCTCCTTGGCATGAACGTTGCACTGCTAATTAACGCAACATTACAGGCAAACAAAAAGCCGAATGTAATACTGGCGGATGACGAAAAAATTATTCTTAACGGCGGTATTCCGATATTAAAAAGCGTTTTACCCGGCGCAAATATTGAAGGCTTTACCAAACCGTCGGAAGCCATTGAATACGCAAAGTGCAACAAGGTTGATTTGGCGTTTTTAGATATCGAAATGGGAAGAATAAGCGGGCTTGATGTTTGCAGGGCGCTTTTGAAAAGCAACCCCAAAACGAATGTGATTTACCTCACCGCTTACCCTGATTATGCGCTGGACGCATGGGACACGGGAGCCAGCGGCTTTATGATTAAGCCGCTCACCGCCGACGGTGTGAGAGAGCAGCTTGCCAAACTGCGCTATCCGTTCATCACGGAAGGGGTGTTGAAATAATCATGTGGTACACCATTTTCTCTTTTTCCATCACCAGCGCAGCACTTTTAATCGCCCTGTTGGGAATATGGCTTACGGCGATTCTTCCCCTAATTGACCGCTGGAGCAAGCGATTTTTTATTTTGTATTTCACGGCTCTCATGGCATGCAGCCTTGTGAGCCTTGCCGATTTGATTATGAATCAATACCTTGGTATAGCATTGCAGCGCATCTTCGGCTTTGTGGAGGTGCTGTTGCTTTCCGTGCCGATTCCGATGTTAACGGGTTACCTCGTTCACTGTTGTAAAAACGATGTAAAGAAAAAAGCTGTTTTGCGCACGACAGCTGTGTTTTGGATAATGTTTTTTCTCTTACTCGGCAGTACGCTTTTTACCGAGCATATCTACATCGTTCAGACTGCCGGGCAATTTCAACGGGGTGAGTGGTTTGCGTTGCTGCTGATTCCGCTCGATGCGATTACGCTTTTAAACATGGTGTGCCTGATTCGATGGCGGCGGCTCCTTTCACGTAAATACTTTTTGGCGTTTCTCATTGCCATACTGCCGATGACAGCAACGCTGTTGGTGCAAACCTTTGTGGACGTTTCCGCACTGCTTGACATCAGCACGGTGCTTTCCGCCGTTTCGATGTTCGGGCTTATTATATCGGAACAGATTGCACAAAATTTACGCCAGCAGCAGGAAATCGCCTGTCAAGAAGCAAGTGTGAATGTTTTGCAGATGCGACCGCATTTCATTTACAACACGATGATGAGCATTTACTATCTGATTGCGCAGGATACCGAAAAAGCGCAACAAATCACGCTCGACTTTTCGGCTTACCTGAGAAAAAACTTTACCGCCTTAGCCAAGGAAGGTGCCGTGCCGTTTGACGAGGAACTTGAGCACACCCGTGCCTATCTTTCGATTGAGCAAACCCGTTTTGAGGACAACCTGTTTGTGGAGTTTGACACACCGCATACAAGTTTTCGTATTCCGCCGCTGACACTTCAGCCGATTGTGGAAAACGCCGTCAAACACGGGCTTGACCCCGAACTCAGCCCGCTTCATGTGACCATTAAAACAAGGCATACCGAAAACGGCAGTGTTATTACCGTTGAGGACACGGGACCGGGCTTTGGCGAAAACGATAACGACGAGCCGCATGTTGCCCTTGCCAACATACAAAAGCGCCTTCAGATGATGTGTGACGGCAAGTTGGAAATAGCGCAGCGCAAAGAAGGCGGCACCGCCGTAACGGTGTGGATACCGGAATATACAGCGTGAAAGTGACTTTCATGCTGTGATATTTTCCGCAGGCAACTGTCACTCCCACCAGAAAAAAGACTTGCCTCGGCAAGTCTTTTTTCTGGTGGGAGTGTTGATAACGGATTTATTTTTCAAAAAACCTGATGGCTGCGCGCGTTTTCAAAATCCACACATTCGACTTTTTCAAGTGATATTGTTCGCGCCGCGAACAGTGATATTATTCACTTCGTTCATAGTGATATTTTGTGTTTACAACACAAAGTTATATTATCTTCGCCTTAAACTTGGCGCAGCCAAATATAACTGCGTAGCAATATAACTGTGCGAGGTACAATTTAACTCGCCACAGGCGAATATAACTGAAAAACTCACTTCCGCGGAAGTGAGTTTTTCTGGTCGGAGTGACAGGATTTGAACCTGCGACATCTTGCTCCCAAAGCAAGCGCGCTACCAACTGCGCTACACCCCGAAATATTAAATATTTAGTTTTTTTGCCTACTATTCACAGCAGTGTAATGTTTCCGCTGCGCTTCCGTCAGAAACATTGTCGCTCGGCTGCCCTTGGAGCGGTTGCCGCGCTCTGTGTTTCTTCCCCTCGTCCGCTCGCCTTCATCTGCCGCCGGCAGCGGCGAGCTCCTCGCCCAACTGCGCTACACCCCGATAAGTTCGCTATGCTCACAGTGATATTTGTGCGTTGCACAAGTGATATTGTGCTTCGCACAGTGATATTCGCCTGCGGCGAGTGATATATTTGCTGCGCAAATGTGGCGGGCGGGACACCCGCACCCGATTGGATGTTCTTTGGCTGTCTGCCGACCGGCGGACAGCCAAAAAATTATATAATAACAGAATATTTTTGTCAACTTAGAATTTTTGAACAGAAATGATTTCATCGCCGCGCATATAGACACGCGGAACGCGCTTGGAAATGTCGCAGGTGATTTCGTAGTTGATTGTGCCGCTCTTTTGCGCAATTTCATCGGCGGTAATTTCTTTATCGCCCTCTCTGCCGATAACCGTGACTTCATCGCCGGCTTTGACACCGAGTCCCGTGACATCCACCATGCACATATCCATACAAATCGTGCCGATAACCGGCACATACTCCCCGCCGATAATCATGCGCGCGCCGTTGCCGGAAAGGCGGCGGGTGTACCCGTCGGCATAACCGATGGGAACGGTCGCAATCTGCATGTCCTTTTCGGCGGTAAAGGTTCTGCCGTAGGAAACCGTAGTTCCCGCTTCAATATCTTTGACCATCGCCACCACACTTTTAACACTCATCACCGGGGTAATGCCCCATTGCTCTTTGACCGCACCGGAAGACTGCAAGCCGTAAATAACAATACCGAGCCTTGCCATATTTAACTGCAATTCGCGGTACTCACTCGCACCGGCGGAGTTACAGCAGTGATAAAGCTCAAAACCGATGCCGCGCTGCTCCAGGCGGCGAATGACATCCAAAAACAGGTCGTATTGCAGGCGGGTATAAACCTCGCCCTCCTCAGCGCAGTCCGCCACGGCAAAGTGCTGGAAAATGCCCTGCGCATACAACCCGTCGAGACGACACGCCTGCTCGATTTCATCAATGCTTGCAGCATCATCTTCACTGTCCTGATACAAAAAACCGATGCGGCTCATGCCGGTATCCACTTTAATATGAACATTGACCTGCACGCCTTGTTCGCGCGCACACTGCGCCAAAGCTTGCGCATACTCAAGGTTGAAAACCGCCTGTGCAATATTGTTAAGCGCGAGCACTGCCGCCTTTTCGGGCGGGGTAAAGCCCAAAATCAAAATCGGCGTATCTATCCCCGCTTCTCGAATTTGCAGCGCCTCGTCAATATTGGAAACGGCAAACCACTCGCAGCCCTTTTCGGCAAAGATTTTGGCATAGACTATTGCGCCGTGACCGTAACCGTCGGCTTTAATAACACCCATCATCTTCACACCGTCTCGAAGCATAGAGCGGCACACATCGTAGTTTTTTTCAATGGCTTCCAGGTCAATTTGAGCCCATGTTCTTCTTAAAAACTCTTCCATTTTATTTCCTTTTTCGGTAATGTTATTTCTATTTTTCCTCGCTTTTT
Source organism: Oscillospiraceae bacterium (assembly GCA_015066575.1). GTDB lineage: Bacteria > Bacillota > Clostridia > Oscillospirales > Acutalibacteraceae > RUG714. Next base: position 5,693 of record SVOD01000011.1, on the reverse strand, counting down.
GCAAGGTACGCGGTAATTGCCGCAAAATCTTCCATTGAAAAATTCTCGGCTCTGCAATCGGGCGCAAAACCCAGCGCTTCGAGCATGGCAATCACTTCCGCCTTCGGCATTGCCAGCCCTGCCGAGAGGGAGTTGGCAGCGGCTTTGCGCCGCTGTAAAAAGGCGGCTTTGACCACCTTAAAAAACAGGTTTTCATCTACCGGCGCAATCGGTGGCTGCTCCCTGACAGTCAACTGAATAACCTCGCTATCCACCTTCGGAGAAGGCAAAAACGCCTCTTTGGGTACAAAAAACAGTTCTTCGGCGCTCGCATAATACTGCACCGCAACCGTCACCGCGCCCGCCTGCTTACTGCCCGGCTGCGCGCAGATGCGCTCACCCGCCTCTTTTTGCACCATCACCGTGATGCTCTCAATCGGCAAATCGCTCTCTAAAAAACGCATAATGACAGGTGAAGTGATATAATAAGGGAGATTCGCGCAGATTTTCAAGTTTTCGGCGCCGGCAAAGTGCTCCTGCCACAAGGTGTGCAAATCCAGCTTTAAGATATCCCCCTCGACCAGTTCAAAATTGTCAAAGTCCGCGAGAGTATCTGCCAAAATGTCCGGCAGGCGCTTATCCAGCTCGACCGCCACTACCTTTTTTGCGCTTTTACACAGCTCGGCACTGAGCACACCGATGCCCGGTCCGATTTCAAGCACATAGTCCTCCGCGCCGATTGCGGCACCCTCGACAATGGCGGGGCACACCGCAGCATCGACAATAAAATTCTGCCCGAGCGCTTTGGAAAAAGCAAAGCCGTGCTTCTTCAAAATATACTTAATGTCGTGAATATCCCACAGCTGATACATAGCAAGTCCTTTTTCACAGATTATCTTTTATTCTATCATATTCCTTTCATAATTTCCATATTCTTTTTTATGATTTACGCCTGCTTGGTTGACTTTTGTTTTCTTTTTGCGCTAAAATGAAAGTATGAAAAACACATTGCACGAAAACACACAAGAAAAAGAGCTGGCAATCCTTGCCGGCATTGATTGCGGTGACTACGATGCCGAAAGCTCCATGGCAGAGCTTGAAGAGCTGGCAAAAAGCGCCGATGCCGTGGTACTCGCCACGCTCATTCAAAAGCGCGAGCGCCCGCACCCCGCTACCTACTTAGGGGAGGGCAAGCTTGCCGAAATCAAGGAGCAGTGCGAGCAATTAGAGGCAAATTTGCTCATTATTGACGGCGATTTGACGCCGAGCCAGCAGCGCAACATTGAGAACCTGACCGACATGAAAGTGGTCGACCGCACCGAACTGATTTTAGACATTTTCGCGCGCCGTGCGCGCTCAAGCGAAGGCAAGCTGCAGGTGGAGCTCGCCCAGCTTAACTACCGCATCTCCCGCTTGGGCGGGCAAGGCAAAATGCTCTCGCGCCTGGGCGGCGGTATCGGCACAAGAGGTCCCGGCGAAAGCAAGCTGGAAAGCGACAAGCGCCACATTCGCCGCCGCATTTATGCGCTCGAAAACGAACTCAAGGAAGTCGAAAAACGCCGCAACCTCCTGCGCTCGCGGCGGCAAAAAAACGGTATCACCACCTGCGCGATTGTCGGCTATACAAATGCCGGTAAATCTACACTGCTCAATGCGCTGACCGGCGCGGGCGTTTTGGCACAGGACAAGCTCTTTGCAACCCTGGACCCGACCGCCAGAGCCCTCTTGCTGCCCGACGGCAGAAAGATTATGCTCGTTGACACCGTCGGCTTTATCAGCCGCCTGCCGCACCAGTTGGTCGAGGCCTTTCACTCCACTCTCGAAGAAGCGGTAGGTGCGGATATTATCTTCAACGTCTGCGATGCTGCCGACCCGGCTTGTGCCGACCAGGTCAGGGTAACAACCTCATTGCTGCATGAGCTCGGCTGTGAAAACACCCCGATTATTACGGTGATGAATAAGTGCGACTTAGTGCCCGATGCTTTTACCATTCCCACCCTGGGCAACACGGTCTTTATTTCCGCCAAAGAGGGTATCGGGTTTGACAAGCTGCTTGCGAAAACAACAGAACTGCTGCCCGCCGATACGGTAACACTCAAGCTGCTTATCCCCTTTGCCGACGGCGGCAAAATTGCCGCGCTGCGCGAGCATGCCAATATTCATAGCGAAAGCTTTACCAATGAGGGGACACTGCTTGAGGTAAGCGCCCGCAAATCGGTGCTCAAAAACTATATGCAGTATCGAATAACGGCAGAAGGAAACTAAACACTGCACAAAAAACTCTTGCAAGCCATTGAGGCTTGCAAGAGTTTTTGTTTTTTTCTTAGCCGCGTGTTGTCACCGCCACCGTATCTTTGGCGGTGTATTTATTCCACCCGGTGCTGTTGTATGCTCTGACCAGGAAGCGGTACTGCGTACCGGGCTCCAAGCCGCTGACGGTGTAGCTCAATGCAGTTGTATTGGCAAGTTTTTGATAGGTATCGCTGAGCACGTCATACTGCCAGATACCGTATTGCACTGCACTCTTAACCTTTCCCCAGCTGAGTGTCACCGCCGTGCCGCCTGCTTTGGTGCCGACTGTCGGTTTTGTCGGAATCGTATAAGCGCTGACATGATTCATGGCGCTATAGCTGCTACCGGAAGCCGGTGTGCGGAACGCCCTGACAAGATATGTGTACTGCGTACCTTCTCCAAGACTTGTAATCTTATAGGTCAGCGCAGTCGTCTGCGCAAGCCTTGTGTATTTTTTGGTGGAGGTGTTGTAAGCGTAAACTCTGTAGAAGGCGGCGCCCGCACAACTGTTCCAGCGCAGGCGAGTGGCTTTTTCGCCGCCTGTCGCTGTCACCTGCGGGGCTGTCGGCGCCGTTATCATACTTATATTATCGGCGCGGGTAAAGGCGCCCCAGCCTGTCGCATTATACGCACGCACCAGATACGTGTACTTACTGTTTTGCTTCAATCCGGAAATCGTATATGTTAATTTGTCCGTATTGGCAAGCTTTGTGTAATTATCCTTGGCGCTGTTATATTGCCAAATACCGTATTTGACCGCACCTTTGACTGCCGCCCATTTTAACGTGACAGTGTTTGTTGTTGCCTCTGTTTTTACCGCGGGTTTGCCGGGAAGTGTCAGTGCCGCCACATGATTCTTTGTCGTATAGGCACTTGCACCGCCGTAAATATCCACCGCGCGCACAAGAAAAGTATACTTTGTGCTGTCTGACAAGCCGCTTACGGTGTAAGACGTCGCGCCGGTCTGCGCAAGTCTCGTGTATTTTTTGGTCGATGTATTATAGGAATAGACGCGATAGCTCTGCGCATCGCCAATCGCTTTCCAGCTGATTTTGACCTTTTTGTCGCCGCCGGCTGCCGTGCAAACCGGAGCGGCAATCACACCGGTGCAGGCAATTTCAATATAGCCGTACCTGCCGGCACTCGATTTGGCGCGAAAGACACTGCTGCCGATTTTTTTGCCATAGGCGATGCCGCCGGAAACAGTGGCAGCCCCGGAAACCGTCTCCGCCGCCAAAGCATAGGAGCAGGTCGAGGTGCGCACTTTCGGGTTGAGTGTCATTTTTGCACCCTTTTGCACAAAGACCTTCTGCGCAAAGTTGACATAGTCCGAATGCACATAACCGGTTTTGCCTTTATGAGAGCCGTTGAGCGCTTTTACCTTGTACCACAGCCCGGATTTGCCGAGATACTGCAGGAGTGTCGCGCGGGTCAGCCCCGCCATTTTGCTGTAGGAAGTACCGGCGCCGCTTCTCAGGGACAGTTCGCTGGAGACATTGGCATTAACATAGACGTAGTTGCTGCTGTCAGCCGCGCCTTTGAATGTCAAATCCTGCGCTTCGTAATTGACCTTGGAAAGATTCTCATATACCGGCAAATAAAAGACATGTTCCTTCTCGAGAATCCCCAAGGAAACATAGTTTTTGTAGGTATAACCGGATTCATTGATAATCGCTTCCACGCCCTGCATATATTGGTGCTCGTACCAGTCGTAAGAACTCTTGGGATTAACTTGGTATTTTTGGAAGTAATTGGTATACTGCCCGGCTTTGGTATAATTTTTTGCGATAAATTCGATGCCGCCCTCCAGTGCCGCCTTCGGGTTGGTCCAGCCGTGGTTATAGGCATATTTCGCACCGTTTTCGGGCGCTGTGATGAGCTTACCGTTGGAATAGGTCGGGTACGCGCCCACCGAGAAGAAATTGTACACGGTTTTGCCGTTATACGCATAGCCTTTTGCCAATTTGACCGGATACAGCGCACCGACTTCATTGGTAATTCTGCTGATAATAAACAGCGCATCGATATTATTGGCTTTACAGGCATCTAAAATGATTTGGGAATAATAGTAGGTTTTTCCGCTGACTTTGCATGTTTTTTTATACATAAAGGAATAGGAATTATCCAATGCCTGTTCCAATTTTGCTTGCGTGTAATAGCTCTTGGCGTTTTGGTATTCAAATTGGAAAATGAAGTTATCCTTGAGATAATTGGTCGGGTCCATGCACTCGGCAATATAGTCGTAGGACGCACAGCGGGTGCCGTCGGCAATCAAATGATAGCTCGCATCCTTACAACTGCCGGGGCACACGCGCGGGTCGCTTGCGGAAGATGCTTCCAACGTGCACAGCTGCCTGCGACAGTCATGCTCGGCATTGAGGCACGTTGCAAAGTTTCTGCCGACGCTCACGCGCTTGAACACCCAGTTCGGGTGGGCTTTGTGCAAGGCGGTTAACGAGGATTTATAGGAATCGGGAAAATTGGCAAGTACGCTTGAAAAATCATCTGCCGCGGCAGAAAACGCACAAGTTCCCGCAATAGTAACTAAGCATAGTAATAACGCGATGAATTTTTTCATTCTTTCACCTTCTTTGCTCCATATATAGATAATTATACTACTTTTCGAATATATTTACAAATTACTAAGCGTTTACAATCAGGTTAAAAGGGGTTACGAGGGAAACGCTTTCACACAGTCGGCACTGTCGCGGCACAGCGCAAAACACCAAATCCGTAACGGCATTCAAAAAGCGAGGTGTGCTCCGCCTGCAAATTTGCCAAAACAGATTGCTTTACACGGCAGCATTGCTCCGACAGCTCAAAAAAGGTGTGTGCAGCCTGCTTTTGAGAAGTCGTGCCGCCGCAAATCGAGACGCAAAAACCGCTACTATCTCAATTTCGCGTAAAGTTGAGATAATAGCGGTTTTTGCTGTTAATAAGGTAAGTTTTTAATTTGTCGGCTATTGAAAATCTTCTTTTTTATTTTCTGTTTGAGACTTTCCGCAGCGCGTTTTCTTTCGCTCTCGCGGCTGATTACAAACGCTATAACCGCGTCCTTCGCCGGCTTGTGAGTAATATTCTTTTCGCACATTTCTCTTTTTGTCGACTTTTAAACAAATGTTTAAATTTGTGCCAAAACCCTATTAATTATTGCCGACAGAAGCATTTGCAGAAAGTAGTATGTAATCTTACTTTTACAAATGAAGCTCAGTAGTCACTTTTAACAGCCTGCCGGCGCACTCCTCTGAATTGACTGTAAGTGTGATTGCTCTCGCTCCTTTTTTGCTCTCTTTTTCGCATGGTAACCTTACGATAGAAGCAAACAGCCGCCGTTTTACACGGCGGCTGTCAGACTGTCGAAAAAGTGGCTGAAACCACACGGATTTATAAATCAGAACACTTTTCGCTTTTCTCGACAATTC
>SVOD01000113.1 GCA_015066575.1 Oscillospiraceae bacterium | reverse complement strand
GGGCGGTGCGTGCATAGCACGCGGTGGGTGAAACTGAAAACTGAACCCTGAAAACTGAAAACTGACAAATAAGGATTGTCGAGCTGTCAGCTCGACAATCCTTATTTGTCGCTTGAACAAAACAGCGCAGCAGGTAGCCCTGCTGCGCTGTAAATGTTGTTCAAGCGTTAGTACACAATGCTCTGCGCCTGTGCGCCGTAGTTGGCTGCCGCGAGCACAATCGAAAGGTCGGCAAAGTCAACCGTGCCGTCGCAGTTAATATCGTATGCCGCGCTGTCGGAACCGAAGTTTTCCGCCAGGAGCATTGCACCGATATCATCGACATCGACCACACCATTACCGTCCACATCGCCGAGTTTGAGTTCAATCAGCGCGATATCCGCATTCTTATCTTCCGCCAAATCGGTGGTGTCATCGGCAATGACATCTATCGCGCGAATCTCGAAGCCGATACCCGTCGGCGTTTCGAGTTTGAGGGTGTACCTGCCTTCGTCTACATCCGAGAAGATGAAGGAGCCGTCGCTATCCTTCTTAACTTCCACGGTGCCCACAAGCGTATCGCCTTTGTAGAGGCAGACGCGCACATCCGTATACAGGCGGGAGGTATCAATCTTACCGCTGAGAATGCCGGTGGTGCCGACATCTTCATCGAGCAGCTCTTTAATAAACGATAAGCCTAACAAATCGACTAAGAATTGATAGATTTCACCCGCGCGCGTAATCACGCACTTGGAGTAGGAATTGAGCCAATCTTGCGAGAAGTTGTCATCAAAAATGGCATTGGCATCGCTGTTGACCTTCTTCATTTGCAGCACATCGTGCTCCAAATCCCCTTCTACCTGCGCAAAGCCGCCTTTAATGGTTTCGGTCAAGGATTGAATGACTTCGCCCAGCGCGCCGACAGGGTTTCTCTTGAAGTTTTCGGGGAAGTCGGCGAGCGCACCTTCATAGAAAGGCGTGAAGTCCGGCATAGCGGCAATTAACTGCTCCGCCGTGGTTTGGTCGAGAATACCTTCACTCACCAGCGCCTGCAGTGCCGGCTCGTAAATGCCGATAATCATTTCAAAGATTGCCTTCCACCTGCCGCCGGTGGTCAAAATATCCACAATATTGTGATTCATAATGTAGACATAGATATTTTCGCTGCCGTCTGCCTTATCGCCCATAATGACATTGATAATGCCCTCGGCAATCACATCCGAAGCCCTCGCCGCCAGCGGCACGAGCATCGGGTTAAAGACAGTTGCCTGTTGGCTTGCTGCCTTTTGCTCCTGCTTGTAGGTATCAATCGTTGCGTTATACTCGGCAATCTGTTCTTCCACACCAGCAATTCTTTCGTTGCGGATGGTGCGAACAGCCTCTTCGATATCGGCAATGGAGTAGTCGCCGACTGCCGGCAGAGAACCGTCGTCAATCGCGATGGTGACACCGTCACCCGCTGCCTGAATCGCGGCAAGCACACTGCCGTTTTCAAGTTTGACCAGTTGCGCGCTCTTGCTGTCATAATCGGCAATATGTGCTTGCTGCAGCGCTGCCGCATTGTCATACGCCTGCTGCTTGGCATCCAAATCGCTTTGCGCTTGTTCAATCATGGTGTAAACGCCAATACCGTCGGCAAGCAGCCAATCGTCAATAAAGGTATCGCCGTCACTGTCATAATCTTCGTAATTATCGGTGATGTACCCGGCTAATTCTTCAAACTTGCCTTCGCCGAAAGTGGCATCAAAATCATCGGCACAATCGTCGCGCAGGGTGTCGAGCAGGCTCAAATCCTGCTCATCGAAGATGGCGCACAGGTCGCTGTAGAACGGGTCATTGTAAGGATAATCCTGCAGTGCGTTGACTGCTTCAAACGCGGCGTTTGCCGCATCCAAATCATCCTGTGCCTGCGCCACGGCACTCTCATCCGCCTCAATTTGAGCGGTGAGGGTGGCAAGTTCCTGCTCGAGAGCTGCCGTTTTCGTGGCGATGGCGGTTTCGAGCGCCGCTTCGTCAAAGGCTGTTACGCTCTCATCGAAAATGCCTGCGTCCTTGGCTGCCGCCAATTTCGCCGCATCCACCGCTTCTTGCGCCTGCGCCAGGTACACATTCCACTGCGCAATCTTGGCATTGGCATCCTCAATTTCGGCTGTGCCTTCGCGGATGGAGGCTTCTACCAGAGAAATGAGCACATCGTAGCACATCACTTCATTTTCCACTTTGAGGTAATCGCCGTAACCCATCAGCACATAGAAGAGCAACCCGGCTTTTTCGCTGCCGTCGGCTCCCGTGTAGCAGATAGCGGATTTGATTAGTTGCTTTAACTGCGGTGCTTTATCGTATAACAATGTCTTTAACAGGTCACCGCTGTTTTTGTTGACATCTTGATAGATATTGCTCAAGAAATCGATTGCCGCGCCGATAATGGGCACATACTGCTCGAGTGCCCTTGGTCCGGTATACTGCGGCACGCCTTCTTTGTCAAGCATATCATAGAAGGTGGTATTGCCCTCACCGTCATAGTAAATATTATCGGTAAAGAACATATCGTAGGACTTAAAGGAGGCATCTTCGCCATTGAATAAGCCCAGGGCAAAATCCGCGATTGCCGCCAAAGAATCGGAATCGGAAAGTTTTTTGAGAAGGGTGTCGACCGGTTTTGCCTTTAAGTCATTAAACAGGTCGCACAACAGTCTTGTCAGCGCCGTGCCGAGCCCCGGTGTGGCGGCAATGTCGCCGAGTTTTTGGGAGTCACCGAGCGCCATTTTCACAAAGGCATTGGCAAGGGCGAGTTGAGAAGTCGAGCCGGTGTAGTTTTTCCAGTTAAAGCCCGATGCCGCAATGGTGGCAAGGTCGGTGCCTTCCTGCTCCATACGCACATAGCGCAGCAGCGAACTCTGTTGTGTGCTGCTCAAGGAAATCATCGCGCGCAGCGGTTCACCTTCGTAGCCGTAGGCAACCAGGTTGGCGTTAATCGTGCTCAAATAATTGCTCTGTAACGAACTGTCGCTCAAACCGGCAAGGTAGGCAAACGCACTGGGGCTTGCCAGCGAGAGCGATGCGGTGATATTGCCCATATCGCTCATTATCGCGCCGAAGTTAAAGGCGCTGAGCACGGGAATCAAGCACGAAACAATGCTTTCGTAAGTCGCCTGCACATCGGGGAAGATTGTCTGCAACGCACCTGCCGCAATCTTCATCACCTCGGAATTGTCACCCAACAGTTCCTGACGGATAAAGTTGTTGAGGTATTCGACATTGATGTAATCATAAACGCCGTAGGTATCTAAGAAGCCGTTGAGCGTTTCACTTAAATCCGCGAGCATATTGGCTCCGCCGTTTTCGCCGATATATCTGCCGACAAGCCCATTGAGTGTTTCATCAATTTGAGCAAAGAGCGGGTCCGTCACGGCAGCAATTTCATCCCAATTTATCGCTTCTACCGCCGCCACAAAGTCTTTCAAGCCGTAAAGCAGGGCAATCAGGGCTTTGAGGGGCGACTCATTCATCATTTTATCATACACGCCGTCAAACGCACTGAAGAAGGCGCCCACAAGCGAAGCAAGTGTCGCGGTCACCGGTGCGATGATATCCTGCTCGGGCAGGGTTGCCAGCGCCGCCTCACTGTCGCTGATTACCTGCCGCGCGGTGCTAATCATCTTATTGTAAACCGCTTTGGCATCTGCCGGCACATAGTTGTTTTGTAAGTTTTCGATTTGGTTGGCAAGGTCATCCGCCTGCGCGCTGCGCTGTGCAATCAACGCACGCAGTTCTTCTTGCCTTGCGTAATTCTCCGCCAAACCGGCTTCGGTTTCTTTCACTTTTGCCTGTGCGGCAATATAGTCGGGATTATTTTCGATTTCTTCCTGGTTTTCGGGTGTCATTTGCGCCTGAAATTCGGCGTAAGCATCATAGTAGCCTTTGACCGCATCCTTGGCAAGCGCCTCGGCTTTTTCAAGAGAATCGAGTTCATCCACATTAGCGGCAATCTGCGCCGCAATGGTATCGAGTTGCGATTGCAGGCGGGCAATCTGCGCCTGTTGCGCCGCGCCGGAATCAATCTCGGCAATCTTTTGGTTGGCAAAGCGAATTTCGATATTGGCGCTTTCGATATCGCTGTTAAGTTTTGCCTGTTGGGCGCCGACGGTCGCGCTCGCCGCCTGCAAAGCCGCCTGCGCGAGCGCCGCCAATTCTTTGGAGCGCTTGGAGAAAAGGCTTTCGAGCATGGAGTTGTTCATTTCGCCGTACATGCCGTCAAACAGCGCCAAAAGAGCATCTACCGTGTCCAAGTAGGCACTGACCATGCTCGGACCGACATAGGAGTAGGTACCGTCGCCATTGGCTTTGATGTGGGGAACGGCGGAACCGTCCGTATCCGTGTAAATCCCCTCTTGGAAAATTTTATAAGAGTAATAGTCGGTTCTGACCGTTACTTGATTGGCAACCTGTAAGAGTGCTTTGAGTAAGGGGTGCAGCGCACTGTCGGAAATGACCTGCAGCACCGCGCTGACCGGTTGGGCCTCAAAGTTATCCAAAACGGTCGCCACCGCATTTGCCAAGGCTCTGCGGTCGGGTGTATCCAGTGTAAAATCAATCGCTGCCTCGGTAATTGCGGGCAAGCGCGCATCATCGGCAATGAAGCAGAGCAGCACAATCTTGAAATAATCCAAAGGGAGCATCGTGTCGCCTAAATAATTGCGCACATCAAAATTATCCAAACGCAGCGCGCCGGCTTGCCACTTTTTGTAGTATTCGCGAATTTCCTGCTCTTGCGCGGCAGTTAATTCAATCACAGGAGTGGAGGTATCAAAGCGCAGTTCGGCGGGCAGCTTGGCATTAATCTTTTCTATATACTCCGTGCCGCCTAAATACGCGAGATTATATATGAGAGATAAATCTGTCGTTTCAATTTTTTCGGGCTCTTTAAAGATTTCCGGACCCAAAGAACCGATAGCGCGCGCAAGCGCAAGCACCAAGCCGTCACGGTCGGTCGGGTAATCCTCCCGGGCATAGCCCATTTGGTAGAACAAATCGCCTAATTGGCCGCAGAGCATTTCGGAAAGCGCCGGCATATTCTCACGCAACAATTTGTCAAATGTTTCCAGGCTTAAGAAGTTCCCCTCCAAAAAAGCTTTGAGGGCTTCCCCATCCGTCAGCAACGTTTCAATGCCGGGGGTGGAAACATCGTTTTCCTCATTTTCGGCAAAAGCATAGAAACCGGCGGAAAGGACCGACAGCAACATCACCAATGCCAACACAATGCTGATAACTTTTCTCATTGACTGTTTCATGATAACACTCCTTCTTTTAGGCATTCAGGCACATTCGGTTCGACGCTTGAATGCCTTGAGTATTCTATCTTTTTCGAGGTATCCCGGTATGTGCTTTTTCAAAGTTTTCTCTGCGCGGGGTAGCCCGAATCGGTATTTAAATTTATATAGACTTATTCATATTAATTATAATATATTTAAAGCAAAAAACATAGTCACAAATTAGTAGAAAAGCACAGCCTGTTTTTGAACAAAACTAACAAATAAGGATTTGGCGATGCCAAATCCTTATTTGAATTCGGAATGCGGAATGCGGAATGCGGAATTAGTGGTGGCAAGGCTACGCCTTGCATTTTAAAGATTTCTCGCAATCTCGAAATAATAAATCATTAGCTGTTACAAGGTTTTTTTACTTGTGAGTAAAGACTACATTTTCACAATAGAGCGAAGCGGAACAAGTGCGAATGTGTCGCCCTTTAATTCCGAATTCCGAACTCCGAATTCCGCATTCAAAAAAAAGATTTGGCATCGCCAAATCTTTTTTAGTCTAATCTGTCTTCTTTTTTCTTTTTGTTTTCCCTGACAATCATCACCGTTGTGATTGTTGCTGCAATGAGCACGGTTGCGGATATGATAATCACAAATACCGGCACTGCCTTGATGGTCGTCGCGTCATAAGACTTTTTGTCCTCCTCATCCACATCGGGAAGCGTAGTCATCTGCGAGAGTAACAGCGTGCCGTAATCTTCGTTAAAGTTCATGGCGAACTCTGCAAGCAACGCAATATCTTCTTCCGGGTGGCTGCTGTTTTCCACATCAATCACAAAAGCAAACGGATTGGTGGAGTTGACAACGCCCATATCCACACAGCCGCTCAAGGGGCGAGAAATGCCATAGCGATGGGTGACCTTGTAATCATAAATATATGTTTCACTAAAGCGGTCTAAGCTGAATTGCTTAATCGGGTCAATGAGCATATGCTTAAAGTCGGTGCTGCAATACATTGCCTCGCCATAGTACTTTTTCAAGAAATCAATCGCAAAATTTGCCGAAATCGCATCCGAGTCAAAGAAAGCATCATCCACCGGCGTGTAGGTTAATTCATACAGCGCTCTTTTCACCGCTTCCATCCCGCCGTACTTTTCAATGAGCAAATCCGTGGCATTTTCATCGTGCCCGAAATCCTTCGTCAGCGAGCGCAAAAAGACCGTGCGCAAATTATCATTGCCGACATCTTCATTTAGGTGATGCTTGCCGGTAACCAAATCTTTAAAATACAGGTACGCAAGCGGGAATTTAATGGAATCATATGCGGCAAACAGCCTTTCACCGTTGTAAACATAGGTCAACTCTCGGTTAAAGTCAACATAACCGAAAGAGAGGTTTTCCCCGTCAATATTATTTTTCTTAATAAAATCCTGCAGCTGCTTTTCCATTTCCTTGGCATTATCCGCCGCAGTGGTCGCCTCTTTCTTGGCAGGCGCAGCTGCGCCGGTCAGCGCAAAAGAGCACACTGAAAACAGTATCAGTGAGGCTAATAATAATGATAATAGCTTCAAACCCTTCATAGGTGCTCCTTCGGTAAAAAAAGTAATAAAATTAATCCATAATTATTCTTATTATAATGCTTATTTTTAAAAAAATCAACTGATTTGTAGAAATGATATTATTTGTAATATTTACAAATAAGGATTTGGCGCGCTCTCCGAGCGCGCCAAATCCTTATTTGAGCAGTCAGCGGTCAGCGGTCAGCAGTTAGCGAATGGTGGCGTTGCTACGCAACGCATTTAA
>SVOD01000112.1 GCA_015066575.1 Oscillospiraceae bacterium | reverse complement strand
AGCGCAGAGACTGACAAATTTCATCTCACTTTTTCAACATCTGCCAGCGTGTCGAAAACAAGTTTTTCGACACGCTGTGCGAGTTCGCTTTTGCGAACTCGCCTTTAAAATGCAACACGTAGCGTTGCCACCACTAATTCCGCATTCCGCATTCCGCATTCCGAATTATTGCAGCGCCGCAAAGTCCTCATACAGCGGCACATGCCCCGCGGTGAACGCCTTGCCGTTGAGGTATTCCAAAATACCTGCATCGGTGGTGAAAGCAAAGCGTAGCTTATAAGAATAGAGCGCCTGCTTTTTGTAGCCGATTTTTTTGCCCTCGGTGTTATTGGAGTATTTCCCGTCGCCGAGCAGGGGGTGCCCGATGTGCGCCAGGTGCGCGCGGATTTGGTGCGTTCTGCCGGTGAGCAAATCAATCTCAAGCAGGGCAAAGTGCCGCTTTTGCTCCAGCACCTTATACTTGGTAATAATCGTTTTCGCTCCCGGGAAGGGCTTATTTTTGACTGTCACCTTATTTTTTGCCTCGTCTTTATAGAGATAGGCTGTCAAGGTTTCTTCTTTTACAGGCATGGTCCCGCAGGCAATACACAGGTAGGTTTTTTCAATCTCTCTATCTTTGATTTTTTGGTTTAAAATCCGCAGTGTTTCGGCATTTTTGGCACAGAGCACCAAGCCGCCGGTGTTGCGGTCAATGCGGTTGGCAAGCGAAGGTGTAAAGGAATTTTCCTTGTCGGGATTGTATTCACCTTTTTCGTAGAGGTAGCGCAACGCCCTGCCGATAAGCGTATCCGTATACTCCTTATTGTCGGGGTGGCAGAGCAATCCCACGCGCTTTTCTAAAATTAAGAGGTTTTCATCCTCATACACAATGTCGAGCTTCTTGCCGGCTTTTAAAAATTCATAGTCCGGCGCGGTGCTTTCAAAAAACTCATCGTTAATATACATCTCCACCGCATCGCCGCAGTGCAGGCGGGTGGAAATCTGCGCGCGCTTGCCGTTTACTTTTATGCGCTTAAGCCTGATGTACTTATACATCAGGTTGGCAGGCAGCGCCGGCACGCTTTTGGTGATAAATTTATCCAAGCGCTGGTTGGCATCGTTTTTGGAAATTTCAAACTTTTTCATTGTAAACCTTTATTAGAGTTAGGAGTGTGGAGAGTGGAGAGTGGAGTTGAAGGCGGGACACCCGCACCCGTTCCGCTTCGCTCTATATAGTTCGTTGCGCGTGAGATTTTGAATTGTGGCGACGAGCTAAAGCCCTGCATTATAAACGGGTTGCAAAGCAACACAATGTTGTCGTTATACCTTTTCTGATTTTTCTTGGATTGTTTTTGTGGATGCAGAAAGCATTCTTTTAAGTTCGGAACAAGACGAGTGAATTTTGTTAAATTGCTGTGTGTCAATGTGTTTTGTTTCCTGCAGTAATTCCAACCAATAGAGCGTTTCATTACACTCTTTAAGAGCAATATAGAGTTTATTTAAAAAGTCTTTTTCACTGCTGGCGCATTCACTTTCTGCCAAGTTTGCACCGATGCTTGTGCCGCTTCTCAATAATTGTTTTGAAAGCACATACTCGTTTTTTTCTTTGGTTAAGTATTCATATAGTGAAACAATTTCTATGGCAAATTTTTTGCTTTTGTATCTTGCTGTATTTTTGTTTCCATCCATTGTTTAGTTTTCTCCGTTTGTATTTTTTAGCAGAAAAATTGCTGGTATATTGAAATTAATTATAGCACAGTGAAAAGAATTTGTAAAACAACTCTTGACTTTTAAATTAATTTTTATTAATATATTAAAACCTATATTTTAGTAAAAATAGTTTATACTATCTATATAATATTTTAGAGAGTAATTCTCCACTCTCCACCCTCCACACCATAAGTAGAGCGAAGCGGAACAAGTGCGAATGTGTCGCCCACAACTCCACTCTCCACTCTCCACCCTCCACACTTACAAAGAAAGGAGAAGAACCATGGACTTTAAACTTGTCAGCGATTATCAGCCGACCGGTGACCAGCCCGAGGCGATTGCCACGCTGGTCAATGGCTTACAAAGCGGCATGAAAGAGCAAACCCTGCTCGGTGTCACCGGTTCGGGTAAAACTTTCACGATGGCAAATGTGATTGCCGCCATGAACAAGCCCACCCTGGTGCTCGCGCACAACAAAACCCTTGCCGCGCAGCTTTGCAGTGAGTTTAAAGAGTTCTTCCCCGAAAATGCGGTAGAGTATTTTGTTTCTTACTACGACTATTATCAGCCGGAGGCATATCTCCCCGGCACCGATACCTATATTGAAAAAGACTCCTCGATTAACGATGAAATCGACAAGCTGCGCCACTCCGCCACCAGCGCTTTGAGCGAGCGCAACGATGTGATTATTGTCGCTTCCGTTTCGTGCATCTACACCCTGGGCAGCCCGTATGACTACAAAAATATGGTCATTTCTCTGCGCGAGGGAATGGAAAAGAGCCGCGAGGAAATGATTCAAAAGTTAGTGGAAATTCAATACGAGCGCAACGATATTTCCTTTGTGCGCAACAAGTTTCGCGTGCGCGGCGATGTGGTCGAGATTTACCCCGCCTATTCCAGCGATACTGCCGTTCGCGTGGAGTTTTTCGGCGATGAAATTGACAGGCTTTCCGAGATTAATGTGCTCACGGGCGAGGTCAAAAATGTGGTCAGCCATGTTGCGATTTACCCCGCCTCGCACTATGTTATCGGCGCGGACAAACTGGAAAAAGGCATTGCCGATATTTTTGAGGAAATGCAGCAGCGCGTGAAGTTTTTTCAATCGCAGGGCAAACTCATTGAAGCCCAGCGCATCAAGGAGCGCACCGAATACGATATGGAGATGCTGCGCGAAACCGGCTTTTGCAAGGGGATAGAGAACTACTCGCGCGTGCTCGCCGGCAGAGAACCGGGCGCGACTCCCTTTACACTGCTTGACTTCTTCCCCGAGGATTTTATTCTCTTTGTGGATGAGAGCCATGTCACTCTCCCGCAGGTGCGCGGCATGTACGGCGGCGACCGTTCCCGCAAGGAGAACCTGATTGAATACGGGTTTCGCCTGCCCTCCGCGCTCGACAACCGCCCGCTCAATTTTGAGGAGTTTTACAGCCACTTAAACCAAGCGGTCTTTGTCAGCGCCACCCCGGGCGATTTTGAAAAAGAGCACAGCGCGCAGATTGCCGAGCAGGTTATTCGCCCGACCGGGCTGCTCGACCCCGAAATCTCGGTGCGACCCGTGGAGGGGCAGATTGATGACTTAATCGGTGAAATCAACGAAAGAACCGCCAAAAACGAGCGCGTTTTAGTCACCACCCTCACGCGCAAAATGGCGGAGGATTTGACCGAATATTTAGAGAATGTGGGTATCAAGGTGCGCTATTTGCACTTTGATGTGGATACGATTGAGCGCATGGAACTCATCCGCGATTTGCGCTTGGGTGAATACGATGTGCTGGTGGGCATTAACCTGCTGCGCGAGGGCTTGGATATTCCCGAGGTCAGCCTGGTTGCGATTTTGGATGCCGATAAAGAGGGTTTCCTGCGCAGTGAAACCTCGCTCATTCAGACCATCGGCAGGGCGGCGCGCAACGCCGGCGGGCAGGTGATTATGTATGCCGATACCGTGACCGACTCCATGGAGCGCGCGATACGCGAAACCAACCGCCGCCGCCAAAAGCAAATGGCGTATAACGAGGCGCACGGCATTGTGCCCAAGACCATTACCAAAGGGGTGCGCGAGGTGCTCGAAATCTCCACGCATAAGGACGATTTGGAACAGAAGAAAACCAAGCACCTGTCGCCCAAAGAGCGGCAAATTCTCATTGAGCGCCTGACCAAAGAAATGAAGCAGGCAGCAAAAATTCTCGAATTTGAGCACGCCGCGTATTTGCGCGATAAGATTGATAGAATAAGAAAAGGGAAGTAGCAAGGCAACGCCTTGCCGATAATTCGGAGTTCGGAATGCGGAATTCGGAATTAAAGGTGGCAAGGCAGAGCCTTGCATTAGAATGTGCCTCTTGCGGCACCACTGAACCCTGAACACTGAAAACTGAACACTGTTCGCTGCGCGCACCGCGCAGCGAACCTGCCACCACAATTCAACATTCAACATTCAACATTCAAAATTGCTCGCAACGCGAGCAAAGTAGAGCGAAGCGGAACGGGTAAGGGTGCCCCTTCCATAACTCCACTCTCCACTCTCCAAACTCCACACTTACAGGAAGAACTATGCAAAAAGATATATTTGTTAAAGGTGCCAGAGAGCACAACTTAAAGAATATTGATGTCACCATTCCCCGCGACCGGTTAAGCGTCTTTACGGGGCTTTCCGGCTCGGGCAAATCGAGCCTGGCGTTTGATACGATTTTTGCCGAAGGGCAGCGCCGCTATGTGGAAAGCCTTTCGAGTTATGCGCGCCAGTTTTTGGGGCAGATGGACAAGCCCGATGTGGACTATATCGAGGGCTTAAGCCCCGCCATTTCGATTGACCAAAAGACCACTTCCAAAAACCCGCGCTCAACTGTCGGCACGGTTACGGAAATTTACGATTACCTGCGCCTGCTCTATGCGCGCGTGGGCATTCCGCATTGCCCGATTTGCGGCAGAGCGATAGAGCGGCAGACGATTGACCAGGTGGTCGACCGCATTTTGAAGCTGCCCGAAAAAACCAAAATTCAGGTGCTCGCACCCATCGCCAAAAACCGCAAGGGCGAGTACGTCAAGGAACTTGCCGACCTGCGCCGCTCCGGCTTTGTGCGCGTGCGCTGTGACGGGATTCTCTACGATTTGTCCGAGCCCATCAAGCTCGATAAGAATAAAAAGCATTCGATTGAAGTCATTGTTGACCGTTTGGTAATCAAAGAGGATATCCTCTCGCGCCTGACCGATTCGGTCGAGAGCGCGGTCAAACTCTCCGGCAACGCGGTCATGATTGATGTGCAGGGCGGGGAAGAGCTGCTCTTTTCGCTGGCATACGCCTGCCCGGAGCACGACATCAGCATTGAAGAGCTGACGCCGGCGATGTTTTCCTTTAACAGCCCGCTCGGCGCCTGCCCGAAGTGTGCGGGGCTTGGCACCTTTATGGAACTTGACCCCGATTTGGTGATTCCCGACAAAAGCCTGTCGCTCAGTCAAGGCACCATCAAAGCCGCCGGCTGGAGTGCCGATGACAGCGGCTCGATTGCGACAATGTACTATAAAGGGCTTGCCGAGGAATACGGCTTTACGATGGATACCCCGGTGCGCGATTTGCCGCCGGAAGGCCTGCACGCGCTCCTGTACGGCACGGGCGGCAAAAAGATTAAGTTTACGCGCACCACCGACTTCGGCTCGGGCACCTACATGAGCGAGTTTGAGGGCGTGATGGTCAACTTAAACCGCCGCTATCTCTCCACCACCAGCGACTGGGCGAAGGCGGAAATTGAGAAATTTATGGCGGTCAGCGAGTGCGCCGAGTGCCGCGGGCAAAGGCTCAAAAAAGAGAGCCTGGCGGTGACGGTCGGCGGCATCAATATCGCAAAGTTGACCGAAATGAGCATTAAAGATGCGCTCGCCTTTATCGACGCATTGGAACTCGATGCGCGCGAAGCGACCATCGCCAAGCCCATTATAAAAGAAATCCACGACCGCCTGCAGTTTCTCAATGCGGTCGGCTTGGAATACCTTACCCTTTCGCGCTCGTCGGCAACGCTTTCGGGCGGGGAGAGCCAGCGCATTCGCCTTGCCACCCAAATCGGCTCTTCGCTGATGGGGGTGCTGTATATTCTGGATGAACCGAGCATCGGCTTACACCAGCGCGATAACGACCGCCTGCTCGCCACGCTCAAGCACCTGCGCGACATCGGCAATACGCTCATTGTTGTTGAGCACGATGAAGATACGATTCGCGCGGCGGATTACATTGTTGACATCGGCCCCGGTGCGGGCATTCACGGGGGCGAACTCGTGTGCGCCGGTACGCTTGAAGATATCGAGAACTGTGAAGCCTCCATCACCGGCAAGTACCTCAAGGGCGAAAAAAAGATTGAGGTGCCCCGAAAACGGCGCACGGGTAATGGTAAGCTCTTAACCATAAAAGGCGCGGCGCAAAATAACCTCAAAAATATAGATGTGGATATTCCGCTCGGGACCTTTGTGGCGGTTACCGGTGTTTCGGGTTCGGGCAAGTCGAGCCTGGTCAATGAAATTCTTTATAAGCGCCTGGCGAATGCACTCAACCACGCCAAAAAGCGTGAGGGCAAGTATAAAAGCATCACCGGCTTGGAAGCGCTCGACAATGTGATTGAAATCACCCAATCGCCCATCGGCAAAACCCCGCGCTCGAACCCCGCGACCTATACGGGTGTGTTTGATGATATTCGCAAGCTCTTTGCCCAAACCAAGGATGCCAAGCAGCGCGGCTACACCGCTTCACGCTTCTCCTTTAATGTTAAGGGCGGGCGTTGTGAAGCCTGCCAGGGCGGCGGTATTGTGAAAATCGAAATGCATTTCCTTGCCGATGTGTACACCGATTGCGAGGTCTGCGGCGGCAAGCGCTACAACCGCGAAACGCTCGAAGTCAAATACAAAGGTAAAACCATTTATGATGTATTGGAGATGACGGTGGAAGAAGGCGTGCACTTCTTCAGCGCCGTGCCCAAAATTGCAAAAAAACTGCAAACGCTCTATGATGTGGGCTTGGGCTACATTAAAATCGGGCAGCCGGCAACCACCCTTTCGGGCGGTGAAGCCCAGCGCGTGAAACTCGCCACCGAACTTTCCAAACAGTCGACCGGCAACACGTTTTATATCTTGGATGAACCGACAACCGGTTTGCACGCGGCAGATGTGCATCGCCTCATTGATGTGCTGCAGCGCTTTGTCGAAAAGGGCAACACCGTGCTTGTGATTGAGCATAATTTAGATGTGATTAAAGTCGCAGACCATCTTATCGACTTGGGCCCCGAGGGCGGCGACGCCGGCGGGGAAGTGGTTGTCACCGGTACCCCGGAAACCGTGGCGCGGTGCAAAAGGTCGTATACAGGGCAATATCTGAAAAAAGTTTTAGAATAAAAAAGTAATTTTACAGAATTGGTCGTATATAGTAAGTAGCAGCACATTGCTAATGCGGAATTCGGAATGCGGAATTCGGAATTATCGGGCGGGACACCCGCACCCGATTTAACAATTCGGAATGCGGAATGCGGAATAGCAGCGCTTCGCGCTGAATGAAGTTTGCGCGAGGCGCAAGTGAAGTTGCGGTGCAGTGAAGTTACTGCGTAGTGAA
>SVOD01000111.1 GCA_015066575.1 Oscillospiraceae bacterium | reverse complement strand
TTAGTGCATTTTAGAATTGCCAAGGTGAGTGAAGTCAGGCAATTTGAACCTTGTTATCCTTAACAGCACGTGGGCAAGATTGGCTGTATTTTTTTGTCAAAAAAATTAGAATTAGCACTATATCTTGATATAAACTTTAAAAAATGCGTATATATAGTTGAAAAAAGCGCCAATCTCCTTTATAATAATAAAGATATAGTATTAATTACATAATATTTAACAGATAAGATATAAAGGATAACGATGTTTGAGAGACTAAAGACATTTCTATCGGGGATGAATCGCTTGCGCCTGTATTCTATGGTGATGAGCATTGCCGTGTGCGGCGTGGTGCTTATCAGCGTGATGATTTCGGAAGCGGTGCAAAATATAAAGCCCAAGCAAATCCAAGCACCCGAGCAGTTGGTGAAAATGGAAAAGCAGGACCCGAAGACAGTCGAGAAAAAAATCAAGACCATGCGCGTGGAAGCACTCCTCAAAAAAGCCGAGCAGGCAGTCGACAGTGAAACCGGTGGGGAAGACAGTAATATTTGGGCGCTGTTCGACAACTATGTATTTATGGGCGATTCGCGCTGTGTCGGCTTTTCTTACTACAATTTTTTGAGAGATGACCGCGTCTTTGCCGCAGGCGGAAACACCATTCGCGACATTTTAACTGATTTAGACAAACTAAAACAAATCAATCCTGCCACCATTTACCTGTGCTACGGTTTAAACGATACCGGCATCGGCGAGTGGGCAAACGGGGAGGAGTACGGCGCGGAGCTTGCCGAAATCTTTGACAAGCTCAAAAAAGAACTGCCGGACACCACGATTGTTGCCTCCTCCATTCTACCGGCAACGCCGGCGGCACTGGAAAATAACCCGGTGTGGGGCAAAATACCGGAATTTGATAAAGCGCTCCAAAAAGTGTGCAAAGAAAAGGGCGTGCTGTATGTGGATAACAGCGATTTAGTTAAGCAGAATATGGATACGCTTTATGATGATGACGGCGTGCATTTGCGCCCGGCATTTTACCCGCTGTGGGCAAAGAATTTATACATGGCAACGATTTTAGCGGAAGTTAGTAAGCAATGAAGAATTTGACAACGAAAAACATCATATATGCAGTCGTGCGTTGGGCAATATTTCTCGCGTTTGCGGTATTGCTCGTTGTTTTCGCGTCTCAAAATAAAATCAGCAAAACCCCGATGAAGCAGGTCAATGCGGCAGTGAGCCAATCGATTGACTTAAAGAAAATGCAAAAGGGGAGTGCAGGTACCTTTAAGCGCTTATACGGCTTAGACAGCGCGCAGTTCGAGAGTGTGGCGCTGTATTGGCCGGTTTCCAATATGGATGCCGAAGAGCTGCTGATAGTGCAACTGAAGGATTTTTCACAGCAGCAGGCGGTGAAAGAAGCGATTGAAGCGCGCCTTGCTACGCAAAAGAAGAGTTTTGACGGTTACGGTGTAGAGCAGTACGCACTTTTAACCGAGTCGAGTATCACGGATGTGCAGGGGAATTACATTCTGTTTGTCGTTCATCAGGATGCTGCCAAGGCAGATGCAGCCTTTCGGGATGCACTGTAAGGGAGGCGCGTATGGCATTTAATCAACTCATTTTCATATGCTTGTTTTTGCCGCTGAGCGTGCTTATTTACCGCGTGGTGCCGCAAAAGGCAAGAAAAGTGTATCTTATTTTGGTAAGCCTGCTCTTTGTGGCGTGGGGCAATCTGAGCGACTTGCTGTATTTGTGTACCGTCATCGGCTTTAACTTTTTTACCGCCAAGCAAATGGACCGATTGAAAAAAGACGGGCAGGCGGCACCGGCAAAATTTGTGTTTATTTCCGGTCTGGCGGTAGATATCCTGTTTCTCGGTTACTTCAAGTATTACGATTTCTTCCGCTCCCTTTTCGGGCTTTCCAAAGCAAGCTTCGGTATTGCCGTACCGCTGGGTATTTCATTTGTGACATTTTCGCTCATTTCCTTTTTGTGCGATGTTTACAGGGAAAAAGAGGAAGTGCCGCGCTTTTTGGATTTTGTGCTTTATATTACCTTTTTTCCGAAAATCACGAGTGGTCCGATTGTTTCGTTCCACGAGTTTACCAAAATGCTCGAAAATGTGGAAAATTCCCGCCAAAACCGCAATATAGGCTTAGAGCAGTTTATTACGGGGCTTGCCAAAAAGACCTTGCTTGCAGGTAACCTGAGCATTCTCTTTACGGCAGTAAGCACTGCCGCAGAGCGCTCGACCTTAGAGGCGTGGCTCGGCGCATTGGCATACACCTTTATGCTCTATTTTGATTTTTCCGGCTATTCGGATATGGCAATCGGTTTGGGTAAACTCTTCGGCTATACCATGCCGCAGAACTTTGACCACCCGTATACGGCGCTCAATATTACCGACTTTTGGCGCAAGTGGCATATGACACTCGGTGCGTTTTTCAAAAACTATGTTTACATTCCCCTGGGCGGTAACCGCAAAGGGGAGAAGCGCACGATTTTAAACCTGTTTGTAGTGTTTTTGCTCACAGGCATTTGGCATGGCGCGAACTTCACCTTTATTGTGTGGGGCATTTACCACTTTATCTTCAATGCGGCAGATAAGTTGTTTTTGGATAAAGCCTTCAAGAAGGTGCCGCGCTTGCTGCGCAGCTTCTTAACCTTCTTTGTGGTGATGATTGGCTGGGTGTTCTTCTTCTCCGATTCATTGGGGGATGCTTTCCGCTATCTCGGCAATATGCTCGGTATCGGCACCGGCGGCAGCGCCGGCGGGTACTACCTGTCCTCTTTCCTGATTTTGCTACTTGTATCGGCGTTCTTGAGCCTGCCTGTGATGCGCAATATCATTACCAATATCAAGCGCAAAAAGCTGCAGTATTATTTCCCCGTTCATGTGATTGTGTTGATTGTCATATTCTTACTGTGTGTGGCAAGTATGGTCAGTGACACCTATACATCGTTCCTGTATGCGGCATTTTGAGGTGACAGCAATGGAAAAAAGAAACAAAAAAAGAATTATCGTTTCCTTTTCGGCAGTGTTCTTAAGCCTGTGCCTTACCATGGGTTTTTACACTCTGGTGCGCCCTGCCAAGGAGTTTTCCGTCAGGGAAAACCGCAAGCTCGCGTCGCGCCCGGCGTTTTCGTTTGCCGCTTTGTGGGACGGTACTTATACCAAAGACCTCTCCACCTATTTTAATGACCACTTCGGCGGCAGAGATATGTGGACCGGCATTAACCTGCGCGTCAAAAAGCTGATGGGACAAAAAGAAAACGGCGGTGTCTATTTAGGCAAAAAGAAGCAGTTGTATCTCATTCCCGAAAAGGTGAACGAGCAGGCGGTGAAAAAGAATATTGCGGCGATGAACGCATTTCAAAGTGATTACAAAAAGCTGCGCAACTATGTTTGTATTGTGCCCAATGCGGTTAGTGTGCAAAGCCAAAACCTGCCCAAAGGGGCGCCGGTGCCGGACCAGCAGGCTTTTCTTTCCTCGATTGAGAAACGGCTCGATAAGCAAAACTTTATTGATGTTACCGGTGCGCTGAGCAAAAACAGCGCGGAGTATATCTATTACCTCACCGACCATCACTGGACAAGCCTCGGCGCTAAAATCGCCTTTGAAGAGGTGGCAGGCGCGATGAAACTAAAAGGCGTTATAAAGGATTATGAAAAACTGACCGTTTCGGACTCTTTTAGAGGTACGCTCTCTTCCAAAAGCGGCAGCTTTGCCGCCAGAGATACGGTGGATGTGTATTTGCCGAAAACCGATTTACTCTATGAAGCGGAATATGTGAGCACCAATGAAAAGAGCGCTTCCATGTTCAAAACGGCGGCTTTGGATAATAACGATAAGTATACGGTCTTTTTCGGCGGCAATTACGCGCGCATTGACATCCGGACCACCGCCGCCACCGGCAGAAATTTGCTGGTATTTAAGGATAGTTACTTTAATTGCTTTGCACAGTTCCTGTGGCCGTATTTTGACTCAATTACCATTATTGACCCGCGGTATTACTATGACTATGCCGGAGACCTTGTGAAGCAGGAAGGCATCACCGACGTGCTGTATTTATATAATGCCGACACCTTCGGCACGGATACGAGTTTGTATGCGGTATTGGAAAAAAATTAAACAGGTATTGTTTTTAACAAATAAGGATTTGTCGAGCTGTTCGCTCGACAAACCTTATTTGAAGTAATAGGTAATAAGTAATAGTGAAAAAGTGTGGGAGGGCTCTGCCCTCACCCGAATTGTAAGTGCCGCAAGCGGCACGGTTATAGGATTTATAATCGGGTGCGGGTGTCCCGCCCTTCACTATTCACTATTCACTGTTCACTATTCACTCAAAATAAGGGATTTGGGAGTCCGCAAGGGGCTCCGCAAATCCTTATTTGTCGTGCATGTCAAGCTCGATTTTGTGAAAAGATTACACATTTTTACTCAAAACAGGCGAAAATAGGCCGTTTTGTAAAGTTAAAAACTTTTACATTGTGCATATTGCCAAAAAAGAGTTACAGAACTTTCGGCAAACTAAACAATACATAAATCCCCGTAACACAGTAAAAACGAAGCGTTAGTATAAAAAATCGGCGTAAAAGTTACAAAGTTATTATGAAAATCCCTGTAAAGGTTTTTTCTTTACAAAATCATTAAAAAGTGAAATAATATCACAAAAACACCCGCTTTTGGCGGGTTTTTTCTGTGTTTAGGTTTGACAAAGCGGGGGTGAAATGCTACAATGCCGCCCGTTGTCTTGACAGAACGTTGTTCAGACAACAGAAACGGAGGTTTTATGAGTAGAATTACAAAACAACTCTTCTCAATGTTATTTGCTATATTGATGTTTGGCGTTTTTGCCGGTAGCGCGGCGGCATCCGTCGGCGGCGGCAGCACGGTGGGCATCACTTATACAGGGCAGACTGCGGATACCATTACATTTGACGGCGTGCGTGTGGAAGCCAAATATTCACCGGGCGGCGGTTACGGTTCGAGCGAATACTCCTGCGCGGCACTCGTGATGAAGTTTTATAAGCAGGTCTACGGTTTCGATGTGTGGAATTTATCTTCCCCGGGCTCCATTCCGACTTGCTCCAACGGTGCAAGTTTCTCTTTGACCGACACACCGCGCGTAGGCGATATCGTCCGCTTTCAGGACAGAACCCACTGGGCGTTGGTTAAGAGCGTGAAAGGCTCTACTGTCACGATTATCGAGCAAAACTGGGGTTACCACTCCGGTAGCGGTTATGTGGCAGCGGTCAACCGCACGGTAGAAGTCGGCGATGCGCAGGTGAGTTTCTTAACTTATTCCGACTATGGCTACACCCTCGCCGCGCAAGAGAAAGCCAACGAGCAGGCAATGCAGGCTGAAGAAGTCACAACTTGGGAAGAAGTGCTCGAGCAGACAATTCCCGCCGAGCAAAGGCTTTCCATTGAAAGTGAAGACAATTTAAAAGCGGTTGCCGCAGACAACGCAGTAGAAAATGCGATGAAAAATTCTATTGCATAAAAAAACAAAAGGGCTGTAAAAAACAGCCAATCAAAAGTATCGGGATTCACCCAATGGTGGGTCCCGATACTTTTTAGTTTGCGTTCGTTTTTCCGCCTATTGTATTCTATGGTAATTAATAGTATAATAAATATATTATAAAAGGTTAAGTTGGGAGGGATACTATGAGTGATACTTACACCGGTTCAGGCAGGCTGACAAAACGCAATCTAATTACCTTTGCCATCGGTACAGTCGGGCGCGATGCGGCATGTGCCGGGCTTTTCATGGGTAATATTTTAAACTATGTGTATTTCACCAAAAAGTTGGATGCCTCGCAGTTTGCCGTGCTCACCTTTTTAATGGCGGCGGCAAAAATTTTTGATGCATTTAATGACCCTGTGATGGGCAATATTATTGACGGCACAAAATCCCGCTTCGGCAAGTTTAAGCCGTGGATTGCTATCGGCATGTTCACTTCCGGCATCGTGGTGCTGCTCTCCTTTTGGAACAACCTGCAGGGGTGGGCATATGTAACCTTTTTCGGCTGCATGTATTTTGCGTTTTCCATTACCTTTACGATGAATGATATTGCCTATTGGGGGATGATACCTTCTCTCGCGCGCAATTCGACCGATAGAGATAAACTGACATCTCTGACCGTTTTTTGCGCCACACTCGGCGGCGGTATTTGCGGCATTATCTTGCCGATTTTAACCACGGGCGACTTGGCACTCGGCGGTTCGGCAGTCAAAGCCTACTCCTACATGGCAATTATTTTTGTCGGTTTGCTGTTCCTCTTCCAATCCATCACACTTGTCGGTGTCAAAGAGGACAAAGAGCACCCGGCACCCACGGAAAAAATCAGCCTCAAATCGGTGGTCACTACCTTTAAAAACAATGATCAGCTGCGCTGGATTGCCCTCGCTTTTTTGTTTACGCAGTTTATCCCCACCGCGGCGCTGACCATGTATATCTACTTCCAATTCGGCTATAACGGCTCGCTGTTAATGCTCTTCTATGCTTTCAACTCTATCGGTACAGTGGCGGTGAATATCTTTTTCCCGGTGCTCTCGAAGCGCTTTAAGCGCGCGGGGCTTGTGCGCATTGCGTGGATTGCCGAAATTATCGGCGGTATGGGCATATTGCTTTTAGGGCTGTTCTTCCCGAACAACACCTTCTCCTTTACTGTCCCGATTTTAAACGCAACCATAACATTTAAATATTTGCTGATGAGCTTTATGTATTTCTTCTGCGGCTTCGGTACCACGGCATTTTATATGAGCTTTATGGTTTGCATTGCCAACACGACCGAATATAATGAACTGAAATTCGGCAAAAGAAGCGAAGGTGTGATTTTCTCTACCCGCGCCTTTTTGACCAAACTCGGCAATGCGATTAATACGCTCGTTGTTATGCTCTTTTATATTGTCATCGGCGTCAACAAGGAAACCAATGCCATTGCCGACTTGGAGCAACAGGCAAACCTCGGCACCATTACTGGTGACCAGAAGATGGTGCAAATCGGAGAAATACTAAAGAATATTGCCCCCGGGAAGACTTATGCACTGCTCGCACTGCTTGCGCTGTGCACGGTCGGCACCTATACGGTCGCTTACATTATCTTTAAGAAAAAATATTTTATTGATGAAGAATACTTTGAAAACATGACCAAGGAGCTGGAAGAGCGCGAGGCGCAGGAGGCACAAGAAGTTACAGTACAATAAAGGCTGTTGTTAAACGGGGCTGTCTTAAAGACAGCCCCGTTTGTGATTGGTCTTAAGCATAGCCATAAACCCCCGGTTCTACCGGGGGAATGAAAACGGCTTCAGCAACAAAAAACCGG
>SVOD01000110.1 GCA_015066575.1 Oscillospiraceae bacterium | reverse complement strand
CACTTGTGCGCCGCCAGTAATATTAGGGCTATGCCCGAAAATGAAATACCACCCGCTGCGCGGGTGGATATTTATTTTTTACTTATTTATAATTTTGTAAGGGCGGCTAACATCAATTCACCTGATTGTTTGTGGTTTGCCCTTGAGTTTCAAAGGGATAGCGCAGCCCCATTTGTTTGCGGCAGTCATCCATAATTTTCATACAGTCCTCTGTGCTTTGCAAGGGTACATAAGCCGACTCTTTTTTACCGGCTCGGATTTCTTCTGCAGCTCTTGTAAACTCGCTCAAATAGTCGGTTTTTGCTTTAAACACCAGCTTTTTTCCGCCTTTTTTGAGCACTGCCCTGTTCGCCATATGAAAAAAACCGAGCTCAATACTTCCTTCGCTACCCTCAATCACACAGCTCTCTTTAAGCACCGAAAAAGAGGTTTGCAAGTGACACACGGTATGCGCATAAGTCAAAGTGATACTCTCGCCGATATCTATGCCGTTTTTGACTATACCCTCACACTCTATTTTTTCGGGATAGCCTAACAGATTATAGCAGTAGGTAATGGGGTAAATGCCGATATCGAGCAAAGCGCCCCCGGCGGTATCGGGATTTAAGACACGGTCGGTCTTGGCTTTTAACAGACCGGGAAACGCATGGAAGATTTCAATACGCTTAACCTCGCCGATTTCCCCGGCATCAATCCACTCCTTAACTTTGCGCGCCGGGTCGCAGAACCAAGTCCACATCGCCTCCGCAAAATACACACCATTTTGCTGCGCGGCAGTGCGCACGGCTTCCACATCTTTGAAACAAACGCCGACCGGCTTTTCGCACAAAACAGGTTTCCCGCACTGCATTGCCCCAAGCGCATATTCAACGTGGGAAGTGTGCGGTGTGGCAATATACACCCCGTCAACCTCATCGCGCGCAACAGCCTCTTCAAACGAAGTATATGCCCTCGCCCCGTAAGCGGCGGCAAACTTGCCGGCCTTTTCATAATTTCTGCTATAGACACTGACGATTCTGTGCGGACCGCGAACAATCTCCGCAGCGGTTTTTTTGGCAATACTGCCGCAACCGATATACGCCCAATTGAATTCACTTTTCATCGACACAAATGTACTCCTTTATGCTTTCGAGTGTTTTTTCGCCGATGCCTCTGACATTGAGCAGGTCATCAACTGTGGTGAAATCGCCGTTTTGTTCGCGGTATTCCACAATCGCTTTCGCGGTCTTTTCACCGATATGCGGAACGGTTTGCAGGCGTGCTTGGCTTGCGGTATTAATATTAACCGGAAAGAGCGATTCCTCACCTGCCGCCTGCGCGGTGGTTCCGGTGCTTTCAAAACTCGCACGGTTCTCAAGCGGGCTGAAAGCCGCTACAAGAAACACGGCAGCGATAAGCGCTATACCTATCGCCGCCAATATTGTAATCTGTTTGGAATATGCTTTCATCAATTATTTCTTTGCAATGGCAATTGCCGCGTTTTTGGCAATATTTTCAGCGGAAAGCCCGTATTTCTTGAGCAGCTCCCAAGCGGGACCGGATTCACCGAAGGAATCGTTCACACCCACTCTGACAAGCGGTGTGGGGCACTCTTCGCTAAGCACTTCCGCTACTGCAGAACCGAGCCCGCCAATGACGGAATGCTCTTCTGCGGTCACGATACAGCCGGTCTTTTTGGCGCTTTCAATGATAATTGCCTTGTCAATCGGCTTGATGGTTGCCATATTCACCACGCGAGCGGTGATACCCTGCTTGGCAAGCAAATCTTTTGCCATCAACGCTTCGTTTACCATTAAACCGGTCGCAATAATGGTGACATCATCACCATCGGCAAGCACTTGCCCTTTGCCGATTCTAAAGGTATAGTTTTCATTAAAAATCTGCGGAATAGCGAGCCTGCCGAAACGCACATATACCGGACCTTCATGGCGCACAGCTTCGAGCACAGCCGCCTTGGCTTCGACCACATCGGCGGGATTAATGACCACCATATTCGGAATAGAGCGCATGAGCGCAATATCTTCATTACACTGGTGGCTGGCACCGTCTTCACCAACGGAAATGCCTGCGTGAGAAGCGCAAATTTTGACATTGAGTTGCGGGTAAGCAATACTGTTGCGGATTTGCTCAAACGCTCTGCCGGTGGCAAACATCGCAAAGGATGAAACCAAAACGGTTTTGCCGCAGGTGGCAAGCCCTGCTGCAACGCCCATCATATTCGCTTCTGCAATACCGGCATCGAAAAAGCGCTCGGGAGCCACTTTTTTATAGGTCATGGATTTGGTTGCCGCACCGAGGTCGGCGTCCATCACAATGATATCGGGGCGTTCGGCTAATTCTTCCAATGCTGCCGCATAGCCTTCTCTGGTTGCTTTCTTGACTACTTTCTTCTCTTCCATCGCTTATGCCTCCAATTCTGCCAGGCAAAGTCTTAACTCGCCAATTGCCGTGATATATTCTTCCGCACCGGGTGCTTTCCCGTGCCAGGAGCACACATCTTCCATAAAGGAAACACCCTTGCCTTTAATCGTTTTCATCACTATCGCAGTGGGCTTGCCCTTGACTTCGCGCGCCTTGGCAAACGCCGCTTCCATCTGCTCAAAATCGTGCCCGTCAATATTAATAACTTCAAAGCCGAAAGCTTGGAATTTTTCATCAATCGGGTAAGGAGAGTTTACTTCTTCCACCGTTCCGTCAATCTGCAGGTTGTTATTGTCGACAATCACAACAAGGTTGTCCAGCTTTTTGGCGGAAGCAAACATCGCCGCTTCCCACACTTCGCCTTCTTCAATCTCGCCGTCGCCAAGCAGCGTATAGACGCGGTAATCCTTTTTATCTAACTTACCGGCAAGCGCCATACCAACTGCTGCCGATACGCCCTGGCCAAGAGAACCGGTCGACATATCCACACCGGGGGTGTTAAGGTTCGGGTGCCCCTGCAAAACGGAGCCGACCTTTCTCAAGCTCTTAATCTCCTCTTCGGAAATAAAGCCCTTAAGCGCCAAAGCACCGTAAAGCGCCGGTGCTGCGTGCCCCTTAGAGAGCACAAAGCGGTCCCTGTTTTCGCTCTTTTCGTTGGAAGGAAAAACGCGCATCTCATTAAAATACAAGTAGGTAATGACATCCGCTGCCGACAGAGAGCCGCCGGGATGACCGCAACCTGCATTGAAAGTACCTTCAATAATATGAAGGCGCACCTTACATGCCTTTTTTTCCAATTCCTTGAGTATTGATTTTTCCATAAACGCCTCCTGAGTCATGAAACCAAAACGAATCTATTTATAATTTTTTAATTTATTTAAGAAAGTGACAAAGTATTCCGGCAGTTCGCTGTCGACTTCCACATACCTGCCGGAGCGCGGGTGGTCAAAGCCTAAAAGCCTTGCATGCAGGCACTGCCCGTTTAAAGAAGTAATCACTTTTTTGGGACCATAGAGCGGGTCGCCCGCCACAGGGTGCCCGATATGCGCCATATGCACGCGAATTTGGTGCGTTCTGCCCGTTTCCAGTTGCAGCCTGACATGGGTAAAGCCTTCATAGCGCTCCACCACCTCATAGTGGGTCACGGCATGGCGCGCATGCTTTTGGGTGACTGCCATCTTCTTGCGGTGGGTGGGGTGCCTGCCGATAGGTGCTTCCACTGTTCCCTCATCGGTTTTCAGGTTACCGTAGACCACCGCCTCATACTCTCTGGTGAAAGTGTGGGCTTTAATTTGCCCGGCAAGCGATTGGTGGGCAAAATCATTTTTTGCGACCACCAGCAGCCCGCTGGTGTCTTTATCGATGCGATGCACAATGCCGGGGCGCAGCTCGCCATTGATACCCGAAAGGGATTTGCCGCAGTGGTGCAGCAGTGCATTGACCAATGTGCCGTTTTCGTGACCGGCTGCCGGATGCACCACCATGCCCTTGGGCTTATTGACGACAAGTAAATCCTCATCCTCATAGCGGATATCCAGCGCAATGTCTTCGGGCTCGGTTTCTACGGGTTTGGGCTGCGGGGTATGGATGCTGAGCCTGTCCCCTGCCTTGACCTTATAGTTTTTGGACTGCGCTTTCCCGTTCACGCTTACATCGCCCTGCGCAATCAGTTGCTGGGCGCGCGAGCGCGTGACATCCGAAAAGTAGGAAGAAACTACCACATCGAGCCGAAAACCGGCGCGCGCCTCATCGGCGGTAAACAAAAATGTTTTACTCATCTATGCTTTCTTCTTTTCTTATAGTCTCTGATTTCGCGCCTTTTCTGCGTAAAATCAAAGATAACATCGGCAATTAAATAGATTATTAAGATTGCCGCGCCGCATGTGACCAAAATATCGGCGAAATTAAACACGGCAAAGTTCACAAATGTCGGCTCAATAAAATCAATCACAAAGCCGCGCCATAAGCGGTCAATTAAATTGCCGATACCGCCGCCGCAAATGAGAATAATCGCTGTTTTAATAAACGGACTGTGCAAAGTCGGATAGCGGAATTTCATATTTTTACTCGCCAGTGCCACAAAGCCGATAATCACCAGCACGGAGGTTAAAATAACAAAGAACCACCGCGCATTTTGCAACATGGAAAACGCCGCACCATCATTTTCGACATAGCGAAAGCGAATAAAGCCGGGAATAACATCCACAAACTCCTGCGGGCGCAGCCAAGTGACCACGGCATATTTAATAACCTGGTCAATGGCGACAAGTAAAAATATGATAACGAAATAAACAACGGTCATGCTAACTTACACTCCAAGGATTTTTGCACATCTCTCGCAGATTTCGGGGTGCTGCTCATTGCTGCCGACACTTTCGCTGTAGCTCCAGCAGCGCGCACATTTTTGCCCGGCAGCTTTCATTACCGTAATGCTCAAGCCTTCGGTTTCGCCTTTAAAGTTTCCTTCGCCTTCGGCTACTTCCACCTGTGAAACAATGCAGGCAGCCGGAAGGTTCTCGGCGTTGGCTTGTAAGAACGCCAACAATTCGCCGCTTGCGAACAGCGCCACTTTTGCTTCCAGACTCTTGCCGATGACTTTCGCGTTTCTGGCTTCTTCAAGCGCTTTATTGACATCATCGCGAATGGCATGAATGCGATCCCACTTCTCCACAAAAACCGTATCACTGCCCTTGGCAGCGGGAATATCATTGAAGAGCGGGCAGGAAGCATCACGAGCAGCTTCATGGGGCATTGCCTTCCAAATCTCATCCGCCGTAAAGGATAAAATCGGAGTGATAAGCAGGCACAGCGCATCCAAAATCTTATAAATAGTCGTTTGCGCGGCACGCCTGGTCTTGGAATCTGCTTTTTCGACATAGAGTCTGTCTTTAAGCACATCCAAATAGAAATTGGACATATCCAGCACACAGAAATTATGCACCGCATGGAAAATGGTATGGTATTCGTATTTATCGTAGCTCGCTCTGACAGAAGTAATCAGTTTGTCCAATGCACACAGCGCCCACTTGTCAATCTCTTCGAGTTCTGCTTCCTCTACCATATCGGTATTCGGGTCAAAATCACTGATATTGCCGAGGATGAAGCGGGATGTATTTCTGATTTTTCTGTAGATTTCGGAAAGTTGCTTTAAAATATCGGGCGAAATCCTGACATCCGCATGGTAGTCTGAAGATGCCACCCACAGGCGCAGAATATCGGCGCCGTATTGCTTGATAACCTCTTCGGGTGCAATACCGTTGCCGAGAGACTTATGCATTTGTCTGCCGTTACCGTCTACCACCCAACCATGGGTAATGACTTCTTTATAAGGTGCTTTACCGGTCGTGGCTACGCTTGTGAGCATAGAGGATTGGAACCAACCTCTATATTGGTCGGCACCCTCCAGATAGACATCTGCCGGCCACTTCAAATAGTCTCTGTTTTTACACACGGCGCGGTGCGAGGAGCCGGAATCAAACCAAACATCCATAATGTCCTTCTCTTTGGAGAAGCCTTCCGCTGCACCGCAATGCGGGCACTTGTAGTCGGCAGGCATAAAGTAGTCGGCTTCGTGAGCAAACCAGGCATCGGAGCCCTCCTTACCGAAAACTTCCGCCACTTTTGCCATCAAGTCTTTATCGATAATCTCTTTACCGCACTTGTCGCAGTAGAACACGGGAATCGGCACGCCCCACTTACGCTGGCGGGAAATACACCAATCTTTTCTCTCGCGAATCATATTCTTGATTCTCTCAAGACCCCAGCCGGGATACCAGGTCACGCTGTCTGCCGCTTTACAGGCGTCCTCTTTAAAATCATCGACCGAGCAGAACCACTGGCTGGTAGCTCTAAAGAGGATAGGCTCTTTACAGCGCCAGCAGTGCGGGTATTGGTGGACAATCTTCTTGAGCGCAAACAGGTTGCCTTTTTCTTCAAGGTACATGGCGATTTTCTTATTCGCTTCCTCGGTGGTGAGGCCTGCAAACTGCCCTGCTTCCTCTGTCAACACGCCCTTATCGTTGACCGGCACAACAATGCCGATTTCGGGGTAATTTTTACAAACATCAAAGTCTTCCACACCAAAGCCGGGCGCGGTATGCACACAGCCGGTACCGCTCTCAAGCGTGACATGCTCGCCGACAATGACGAGGCTTTCTCTGTCTAAGAACGGGTGTTGGCAAGTGATATATTCGAGTTCACTGCCCTGCACTTCGGCAATGATTTCATAGTCTTTTTCATAGGCTGCCATCGCCGCTTCGCACAGTTCGCGCGCCATGATGAAATATTCATCCTCACAGCGAATGAGCGCATAGGTAAAGCGCGGACCGACACAGATTGCCAGGTTGCCGGGTAAGGTCCAGGTAGTGGTTGTCCAAATCACAAAGGAAGTTTTGGCAACGTCGGCGCCCAGGGCACTGAGAATGCCTTTATCGTCTTTAACATTAAATTTCACATAGATGGAGTAGCAGTCATCATCCTGATACTCAATTTCCGCCTCGGCGAGTGCGGTATTACAATCGGAGCACCAATACACGGGTTTTAAGCCTTTATAGATATAACCCTTTTGCGCCATTTCGGAGAAGACTTTCACCTGTTCCTCTTCAAAATCGGGCGTTAAGGTGATATAGGGGTTTTCCCATTCGCCCAGTACGCCCAAGCGCTTAAACTGGTTGCGCTGTTCATCGATATATTGGTAAGCATAGTCGCGGCAAATTTTGCGCAGCTCCACATCGGAAATGGTGGAATCCGCACTGATGCCCGCCTTCTTGCGTGCCTTGAGCTCGGTGGGCAAACCGTGGGTATCCCAACCGGGTACATAGGGGCTCTTGAAGCCGGTCATGTTTTTGTATTTGACAATAAAGTCTTTGAGCACTTTATTCATCGCAGTGCCCAAGTGAATACCGCCGTTG
>SVOD01000010.1 GCA_015066575.1 Oscillospiraceae bacterium | reverse complement strand
ACTTTTTCACTATTACTTATTACCTATTACTTCAAATAAGGTTTGTCGAGCGAACAGCTCGACAAATCCTTATTTGTCAGTCGACCCAAACCCGCCGGCGCCGCGAACAGTCTGCGAGAGCTCCTCGCACTCTTCAAACTGCGCCGTAATATAGGGTGTAATGACCAACTGCGCAATTCTTTCGCCGTTTTCAATCACCTGCTCCAGTTGCCCATGATTGTGTAGCGCCACCATAACCTCACCGCGGTAATCGCAGTCAATCACACCGACCTTATTCGCCGGTGCCAAGTCACGCTTTGAGGCAAGCCCGCTTCTGGCGTACACCAAGCCGGCATACCCCTCCGGCAGCTCAATAGCAATACCGGTGTGCACCATTACCGTGGTGTGGGGCGCAATCGTCAGCGGTGCCTCGCACAGTGCATATAAATCCGCGCCCGCCGCATAAGCGGAGCCGTAGGTGGGTACCAACGCGTTTTTATGTAGCTTTTTGATATTGATTTTCGCCTGCATACGACATAATCTCCCTATCATATTTGCTATCATTTTACCATAAAATATTGAAAAAAGCAAAAAGAAGTGCTATACTTTACTAAATATACATCATTTTTTGCACTGTGTTTGGAGAAGTTCTATGTTTTTTGAAAAAACACTCAGTGACAATTTAATAGGCGCAACCGGCATTGATGATTTGCTCAATGCTTTTGAAATCATGTGCCGCGAGCGCAGCGGGCTGTTTGACGACCTGGTTTTTTTGGAAAGCGGCAATTTTAACTTTTCGGGCAAAGAGGAGTTTTACATTTCCCTTGCCAGGCAATATAAAGACAGCGCCTTTGCCGATGAATTCTCCATTATTCGTTTAGACATCATCTACCCGCCAATCAAAATGAACTTTCGCACCAAGCGCATTTTAAAAAAATACATCAGCTCCGACCAAACCGGCGGCTCCTACTCCCGCTTTTTTGAAAAGGTGCACAAGAGCCCGCTCTTGGCATATATCAAGGAGAATAACCTGCAGTATTCCCGCTACGAAATTTTGCAGGAAGAAACCAATTAACAATCGACAGTCTGACGCATGCGGCTTACCGCATGCGTTTTTTTGCGCCTGCCGATAATTTTCTCGTTCACTCAGTCACCTGCATAATTCGGGCAAAAGCGGAAAACACTACTAAAAACGAAAGGAGTTTTTACTATGAGAGAAGATACCATTGAATTACTCAAGGAGTGCAACGCGGGTGCCAAGATGGGTGTGGAATCCATTGATGAGATTTTGGACAAAACCGAAACCGCGGATTTGAAAAAGATTTTAGCTGTCTGCAAGGTTGAGCACAATGAAATCATTAAGCGAACGGGTGAAATTTTGGCAAGTAACCAAATTGAAACTGACCGTCCCGATGCGATTGCCAAATTTATGAGCAAAATGAAAACCGAGCTCAAATTAATGAGCGGCAATGCCGACCAAAAGATTGCCGAGCTGATGACCGACGGTTGTGATATGGGCATTAAGTCGCTCACACAATATCTCAATGAATACGCCGCGGCGGACGAAAAAGCCAAAGACCTGACCGGCAAACTGATTAAAATTGAGGAAAACACTCGCGAAAAACTCAAAGCGTACTTGTAATGCAGCCACTAAGAAACCTCTGAAAAAATCCGAGCTTGGCAGCGCCAAGCTCGGATTTTTTCGCACTGTTATGCACTACGCCTTATCTTTCGGTTTTGCCACTATGCTCGCTATCACCCCGCAAGCCATTGCCGCGGTAATGCCGCCGGCAGCAGCGGTCATCGGTCCCAAGAGCACGCCGAGTAAGCCTTTTTCATCTACCGCTTCTTTAACCCCTTTTACCATGTTGGCACCAAAGCCTAACAGCGGCACACCCGCGCCTTCCTCGGCAAACTCCCATAGCGGTTGGTAAAGACCGAGCGCCCCGAGCACTACACCGAGCACCACTAACCCCACCAATATTCTGGCAGGGGTTAGTTTTGTTTTGTCAATTAAAATCTGCACTATCCCGCAAATGAGACCGCCAACCAAAAATGCTTTTAAAAATATCATATCTATCCCCTATCTTATCTTATTTATTTTCAGGTGTATTTCGCCGACTGCTGACCGCTGTTCGCGCAGCGAACCAAATAGAGCGTAGCGGTTAATAGGGCTCCCGAAAAGTATTGCAAAGCAAACTTTTTGGGAAGAGGAGAAACAAACGGAGCAACACTTAAAGGATTTGCTTGTAAATTCTTTCTGTTGCGTAGTTTGTTTGGACGAGCGAGTGTCTCGCCCTTTAATTCCGAATTCCGCACTCCGCATTCCGCATTAGTATTTTGCCCGTTTTTTGCCATTTATGAATATTACCGCCTTTTTGTAAAAAACTATTTGCGGAGATGATGATTTGAAACGAAAAGATTATAATCAACTCGTGCAAACCGCGGCACCCAAGAGCAAAATGCTTCTCAACTTCTGCAAAGCGTTTTTGGTCGGCGGGCTCATTTGCACCTTAGGGCAGGCGCTGTTTGAACTGTATCAGCGCGGCGGTGCCGATGAGGAAAGCGCCAAAATTATCACATCTGTTACCCTGATTGCAATCAGCGCAGTGCTTACCGCCCTGAGCCTTTATGATAAACTTGCTAAATTCGGTGGCGGCGGCACTCTTGTGCCCATTACCGGCTTTGCCAACGCCGTGGTTGCCCCGGCGCTTGATAATAAACCGGAGGGCAAGATTTTAGGCACCGGTGTGCAGATGTTTTCCATTGCCGGTCCCGTCATCGTTTACGGTGTGCTGGCTACCAATATTTATGGTTTGATATATTATATTTTAAAGTTATGTAAGGTGATGTAAATGGCATTGCAACTCGGCAAAACCATTGTGTATGAAAATGCGCCCGAAATCGCATTTTGGGCGGCATGCGCCGGTAAAAAAGAGAGCGAAGGTCCCTTCGGCAATCAATTTGATAAGGTATTTACCGATACCACCCTCGGCAAAGCAAGTTGGGAAGAGAGCGAGAGTGAACTGCTCAAAAGCGCCGCGGAAATCGCGCTTGCAAAAGGCAAACTTACCTGGGCGGATATTGACTGCATCTTTGCAGGCGATTTGCTCAGCCAGTGTATTGCTTCCAACTTCGCTTTTGCCAACCTCGGGGTAAATGTTTGCGGGCTTTACGGTGCCTGCTCCACCATGGCGCTTGCGCTCATTAATGCCGCCAATTTGCTCGAATGCGGCGCGGCAGGCAGAGCGCTTGCCGCCACCGGTTCTCACTTTTGCTCAAGCGAGCGGCAATTCCGTTACCCGCTTGAATACGGCAACCAGCGCGCACCCACCGCCCAGTGGACTGTTACCGCCGCCGGTGCCGCCATTCTCGAAAGCGGCAAACAAAGCGGCGCGCAGGGCAAAGTTAAAATCCGCGCCGCCCGATTCGGTGAAATCATCGACCTCGATTTCACTGATGCCAATAATATGGGTGCAGCAATGGCACCGGCAGCTGCCTCAACAATCGCGGCGATTATGAAAGACCTTAAGGGTGACTTATGCGATTTTGACCGCATTGTCACCGGTGACCTCGGGCATGTGGGTAGCGATATACTGTATGAATACCTGAAAAAAGAGCATACGCTTGATATTAAAAGTCTGCACGATGACTGCGGCAAGCTTATCTTCGCGCGCGAAGCGCAGGATGTGCACGGCGGCGGCTCCGGCGCAGGCTGTTGCGCGAGTATGCTGTGCGCCCACTTCCTGGGCGCCCTTGCAGCAGGCGACCTTAAAAGAATTCTCTTTGTGCCCACCGGCGCCCTGCTCTCGGCAAGCACCGTTAAGCAAGGCAGGAGCATCCCCGCCGTTGCCCACGCGGTAATTTTGGAATCGAAACAATAAGTAATAGGGGCGGATTTCATCCGCCCGCAAAACAAACAGAAAGGAAAACAATGAAAGAATTATTAAAACCAATAAAAATAAACCAATATATCACAGCCATCAAGGCGGCAAACGCCATCCGCATCGCCACCTACATCATCGTAGGCATCCTGAGCCTCAAAAATGTGTGGAAGGTGTTCAAAACAGTAGCCGGATGAACAAAAAAATGATAAAACCGAGCGTAAAGCAAAATTGCTTTACGCTCGGTTTTATGTCGCTGCACGACCGGAAATCGTGTTTCTCCCACTACCCGCTCGCCAAAATAGCCATGCAAAGCAAACTTTCGGCTTAAAGACAACAAAAATCGACTGATAGTAATTAGTATCAAAAACTATCACTTTTAGAATAAACGATACTTATTGTCTGTAGAATTATTGTATTCACCACTGCTATAATTTTAGCGGTGGTGATTTTTTTGGATATCATTAAAGTCTTTGGCAATAATGTCAAAAAATACAGAACACAAAAAGGGATTTCGCAAGAGAAATTTGCAGAAAAATGCGGCTTGCACCGCACATACATTAGCGCGATTGAGTGTTATCGCCGCAGTATTTCTCTTGAAAATATTCAGCGCATTGCGGATGCATTAGATGTTGAAACCTACAAACTGTTTATTGAGGAAGACTAACCATTAATTGATTCTAAAAAATTCGGAGGTAAGACTAATGTTTCAAAATATAATTTATGATTGCGATTATGTTAATTTTTTTGAAGAACAAATTGAAACATTCGGTGGCATAAGCCGTGGCATCAAAAAATATGTATTAAGAAAAAACATTAACACGCCGTTCCCTGATAAAGGCGCATACTTTGGGTGTATCAATGATGGGGAAGACCTGTCAGGTGCTTATTCAGATTTAAGTATTGTTATATTTCCGAGCAACGAGCAAAACAATGAAGATGATAGATGGATAATCGCTCTCGGCGTAGGAAGTTTGGGCTTCAAAAACGACTATAGCCTAGTTTCTCTTCCTGGGACGCGGCGATTGTTTATGAAATACTTAAAAGAAGGCACATATATAAAAAATGATTTTATTGACTTAGAGAGTTCAGATGGATTCACATCTTTTTGTAATGAGAACACGATAACTGATTCTCTTGATAATGCTGTAAAAAACTATGGAAAAGTTTTATTAACCGCCACACTGTTTAATCCCAATAATTATGACACTGGAAAGGAATTAATAACAAAATATCTGGCACTATATGCAACTCTTCGGCACTGGCCATCAAATAATACACAAAGAGCTGCTGTCAAATCAGCACTAAATGTTAATTATCCAAATGTTGATGATGAGCAAAATGTAAGAAATCTTATCTTAAACAGAAAATATGTGGTATTGCAAGGTGCTCCAGGAACTGGTAAAACTCGATTGGCAAAACGAATACCCTCGGAAAACGACATTGTATTCTTTACTCAATTTCATGCCGAAACAACTTACAGCGATTTTATATATGGGATAACACCTGATGTTAATGAAAGGAAACTGAATTATTCCGCCAAGGAAGGTGTATTTGCAAAAGCAATAAGAGAATCTCTGAAAACTGAAAACCAAGACAAAAAAGTTTTCCTAATTATCGATGAGATTAATCGAGCAAATTTATCCAACGTTTTAGGGCCTTCGTTCTATTTGTTTGAACCTACGATGACCGGCCACAATGTAAAAATTGAAGTCTGTCCAGGTCTTGAACTCGAAAAATTGCCTGATAATTTATATGTTATTGCCACAATGAATACAGCGGACAGAAGTTTGGCTGTCGTTGACTTCGCATTAAGACGACGCTTTTCATGGTATACACTTTTCCCTCATGAAATCACCCCAGAAGATGGCCAAATCTTTTGTAGAGAAGACTTTAATGCAATTGCAGATATTTTTGAGCGCTATGCTTCTGATGAAGAATTAAATCTCCAACCCGGGCACGCATACTTCATCATCCCAGCTTCAAACCAAAATGAGATAGATAATAGACTAAAATATGAGATTATGCCTTTAATAAAAGAATACTTACTTGATGGTATGCTTTCCAGGGCAAAGGATGATTTTATAAACTATTTCCGAAAAAGAATTAATGAGGAGATGTTTCAATAATGAATAAACTCTTCTTTCAAATGTCATGTCTATCTGAATCTAATGAAATAAAAAGTCAAGATATTTATGAACGGCTTTTTGACAAAAAGGTTGATAAGCGCTACTTAGAAAGTTCAATTCAAAAGTTTTTACTTCTAAATAAAAAAATGTTTTCATTCATTGGAATTGATTTAGAAATGAACGGAACAGGCAGCGACTTTTCAATTAAATTTAAATCCTCTAATTATATTGGCGCCATTCCTATTAGAATGCCTTACGATGGTATTAGTCACAAAGATTTTCAGATTATTCCTCGTTTTGACAATTCAAACCATGCTTTTTCTGATTTAACTCAGTTATTAAGTAAGCTCGATTATTCAGTTTCGCCAGAGTATTCAGATGGTGAAGAATTGTCCCTACCTCTCCAACTACGCCCGCCAATATATTATGAAGCCACTAAATATATTGAATTATTTGAGCAAGCACAAAAACAAAATTGGGTTAAGTTTGAAATTCAAAAAAGCACTCATAGTTTCCCGAAATCTAACACAGACTGGTCAAAACATGCGAATCATACTTCTAATCCAGTTAAAGCATTACAGTTTCCATCATCAGATAGTATCTTATCGAGGAATCATAGCGAATGGCAAGAACTAACATATGTTTTTGAAATTGCTCAATCTATTATTCTACAGCAAAATGTTCCTGAATCAATTCGTTATAAATATCAAAACCGATTAATAGCATTACGCAAAAAAAACACTTCAATTAAAGCGAAAAAAACCAATAATTTGGTAATACATGCAAGTGACCCACCTATAATTAAAGAAGTGAAGCGCCAGGCAAATATGCTTATCAAAAAAGGTTCCACCACCTGTGTTGCATGGCGAATTGATATGGCACAACTTTTCGAAAAATATATTCAACACATTGTTAATAAAAGCATTACAAACTTGGGAGGCACAGTAAGCCCAAATAAAAAAATACTTGGTAAAGGCAGCATACCTCCATGGGGATTGAAATACCTCGAGCCAGATTTAATTGTAAACTTCAACTCAATGATATTGATGGCAGATGCAAAATACAAATCCCACTACTATGCGTTCGGACAAAATTCAGAAGTTTTAAAAGTTACTCATAGATCAGATTTACATCAATTATTAGCATATTGTTCATTCTCCCCTCAAAATAATAAAACTGGTATACTTTTTTATCCTTCTAGTATGCCTAGCTACAAAAAGATTGACTACATAGAACAACTAGGAGGAATAACCAATACAATCTATATTTTTGGAGTTCCATTTGGAATAAATGAGATGGACAAATCCATTAATAAAATGAAGGACCTTTTTTCCAAAATCTTAGTTTAATCCCCACACTCTGTTCGATTTATTATTTTGAACAAATAGCTAACCGTGCTGAGCCAGCAATCTATCTTAAACAACTCACCAACGATAAGAGCTCTCCTCCTATTGGTGGTAAAATTGTGCTCAAATTCAAAAAGCCATCGCAGAAAGTGTATTCTTTCTGCGATAGGTCAAGCTCCGATATAGTATGATAATGATACAATAGATGATTCTTTGTCATACAAGCAAAAATTATCCCCTTGAAAATCTCACCGCCGATAGGACTCCCTATCGGCGGTATTTCTTTTTTTTCACTTTACTTTTACCGATTGCTTTGAGCGGTAAAGCATGGTAATGATGGCACCAACCATATGGTTGATGATGTAATCCGGGTGAAAAATCATCGCATTATCGTAACATCAATAGTTTTCTAGTAAAAATCACTTGGCAATTGCTTTTTTATAGTTTTTTATTTATAATCAATACTACTTAAGTTTTTAGTGACACCACAATTTTGAAAGGAGTAATCAATAAATGCTACCGTATATATTGATTGGCATATTAGGGATTGTATTAATAATTCTTATATTAAGATTTACGAAAGAGAAAAAGTCCTATCACAAGACATTAGAAGAACTAAAAGAAGAAGCTAAACAGATAAAAAAAGAAAACACAGAACTGAAGCAAAGTTTATCATTTTTTACAGAGATAGAAGAAGATTCGAAAAACATTAACCTTCAAGAAGACATTGAAAAAAAAGAGAGTTTAATTCAGCAAGCTGCAACAGAGATGTGGTCAAATGATAACAATGGGACTGTCAAAACTACCGGTAGTTATCAGCCGAATGTTTTAGATTCTGAACAGATTGCCACATTCAATATGATGGAAAAATCAAACAACAATATCTTCATAACAGGTAAAGCCGGAACCGGAAAATCATTTCTTTTAGATGTCTTTAAACATGGAACACATAAAAAAACACTAACTGTTGCACCAACAGGAATCGCAGCCTTAAATGTTGGCGGAGCAACGATTCATTCTACATTCGGCTATAAAAACCTTGAAAACATCAGTTTAGATGAATTAACAGTATTTAATCTATTTTTAAATGAAAAAAAGAAACGAGTTCTTAAAGAAATCGACACTTTAATTATTGATGAAATATCTATGGTCAGAGCAGATATCTTCGATAAGATTGAAAAGATACTGAAAATTGTAAACAATAGTGAAAAGCCCTTTGGCGGAAAGCAAGTAATTGTATTTGGTGATTTGTTTCAGTTGCCCCCTATACCACCTACTGAAACAAATCTTCTAACCCAATATGCAGGAAATTTTTTCTTTTTTAATTCAGATGCATACAAAAAAGGA
This sequence comes from Oscillospiraceae bacterium, assembly GCA_015066575.1. GTDB lineage: Bacteria > Bacillota > Clostridia > Oscillospirales > Acutalibacteraceae > RUG714. Next base: position 22,753 of record SVOD01000010.1, on the reverse strand, counting down.
AACTTTAGATTTATTGAATTATCAATTAATCACAGACAGGATAGTGATCCGCATTTTTTTGAGATTCTTAATAAAATTCGTGAAGGCTGTTTTGATGGTTCAGATTTAGAACATCTTAATTGCAGATTTATCTCGAATAAACAAGATTTGCGAAGGGTTATGACCTTGTTTCCTACAAAAGCGCAAGCAGAAAAACTAAATAAAGAAGAACTGTCAAAAATCGAAGCGAGAGAATATGTGTATAAAAGCAAAATCACTTTTAATGCAAAAAAAACGTTAGAAACACATCTTGAAAGTAATTTTCCGATTTCAAATGAATTGCACCTTAAACGCGGAGCACTTGTTATGATGGTGGCAAATGATTTAGAGAAAAGATGGGTTAACGGCACTTTAGGAGTCGTTCAGTCATTAACTGAAAACAGTATAAAGGTCACTATCAATGGCATTACTTATGATATTAATAAAATGATTTTTTCACAGAAAGAAGCGATTTTTGAAGACGGGAAAATCATTTATAAAGACATATTAGAAATAGAACAATACCCCATCGTACTTGCTTACGCTATTACGATACACAAATCACAAGGGATGACATATAAAAAGCTAGCATGTGATATTTCACAATGCTTTGCTCCCGGTCAGGCATATGTTGCTCTTTCCAGATGCAGCAATTTGGATGGATTATATCTGCTATCTAAGATTAATGCTTCCGGAATTTACACGGATAAGAATGTAGTAGAGTTTTATAAACAGCATTCTATACCACCAGCAGTGAAAAAAATATAGTATGGATTATTCTCCGTGAAGTAGATAATGGTGACAACAGACGCTTTTCCTGTCATAAAAGTGAAAAAGCCATTCACTTGAGAACCGCACCGCCGATAGGTTTCCCTATCGGCGGTCTTTCTTATTCATACTTCACTTTCGCCGATTGCTTTGAGTGGTAAAGCATAGTGGTGAAGCCTTCTTCTTCCGCTTGCTTCAAGAAAGCAAGCCTTTTTTCTTTTGTGTCAAGTTCAATAAATACTCTCTCTTGCCCTTTAGTTAAATCCATTAATCGTTGCATTCTGCTCCCTCCTTTATGAAAACAAGTGGTGGTAAATCCGAATACTTTTCAAAAATATTATGAATTGTGAGGAACTCCTCAATGGTGATGGCATGATGTCCGATTTCTTCCGTGATCGGTATACCGGGCATGCCCCAATGCAGCTTTTTGGAGTTTATGTTCACATAAATCCAATTCACCCCATACATCTTGCCTTTTGGGAAACCGTCATATTGATATCCCATAGATAACAGATAGTCCGAAAACAATTCTATATCTTTTCTCGCTGCAGCCACAAGAAAAGCGGCGGTGTCTTGTGAAATCCTTCCCTTATTTTCTTTATTTTTCATTTCTTCCACCTCCATACTCCTTCTCCGGGTCGAAGTCGCGCACCATTTCATTAAAATCTACATCATTAACCGGCACAAAATGTGCGTTAGGGTTTGCGATCTTGATTGCTTCGTGTTCCTTTTTCATCGCCTCATACCAAGCTCGCTCGCCCTCGGTGAGAGGTGGCTTAATTTTTGCAATGCTGTGCCCTTTTTCGGGGCTGTCAATGCAGCGCAAAATTGCCCAATACCTGTTTACGTTCATAATCGTATCTCCTTTGTTTTTTTATTCCAAAAAGAGCGCAAAAAAGAACCCATCGTTTCCGATAGGTTCGTGAGAATACCTATCGGTCAAGCTTTAGCACCTTACCTTTCGGCAGGTTGCTGCGTGGTCAACGGGCTTGTCCCTCGCACGCTCTTTATAGGTTAATTATTAAATTGTGCAAATGTCTTATCAGTCCCAATTGTTGGCATAAACTTCATAGGTTTTGCTATCTGCAAAGTCTTTTGCATCAATCTCAAACGGGGTTTTGCCACCGGCTTTTAAGCCATCCACAAAGGTGCATTCACCACCAAGAAGTTTGCCGTTAGCATCGCGGTAAACGATAGCTACAATGGAGCTTGAAACCTCATAATCATTTTCATTGGTGATTTCACCGGTATATTTCGGGAAATATTCATCATCCACTTTTTTTACATTATCTACCTTTAATTGCTTAAAAGCGGGATGGTCAAGTGCTGTAACGGCTTTAAAATTGTAATCAGCCGTAGTAATAGGTTCAACCGTGAACTTGGCAATCTCACCCTTCGCTTCAAAGGCTTGCCCGGCATAAACAAAATCCTGACCGGGGTAAATAATAGAGATGGTTTGGTCCTCTGTGCCAATGATAGAACCGTCTTTTCCGGTAGCTGTCATTCTAAAGGATGGCAACTCAATCGCCGTATCCGTATTCGGGTTATGCACAATTACAGAGACAAATAGATAACCATTCTCAACGGCGTACCCGAATTCTTTGATTTCAATGTCCTTAACCTTAGTTTCTTCTACCACAGCCTGTGTAGAGCCCTCGGTGGAAGCATTTACATCTCCGCTGTTCCCTTTCTTGCTACCGCAAGCGGCAAAAGAAAGCACCACTGCTAAACACAGAACGATTGCTAACAATTTCTTTTTCATTTTAATACTCTCCTTTCCAAATCAAACCTTTTTGGTTTTTGATTTGCAAATAGAAAGTATCATAAAAGAATTTGAATGTAAATATCCTCAAAAAGCATAGTACTCAAAACAGGACTGTACACAGTTCGAATAAGAGTACTTTGATACAAAAAACACATTTTTAGTACAGTTTTCTCTTGACATTCACTCCAAATCTGCCATACCAATCCGGAAACGCTTCCTTGATTGGTAACTTTCCGTTTATGCTCACCGTGATAATTTGCCTTTGATGTCTCTTTGTAGTATAATTGGTTCAACCAATCGCGCTTTGTGAGGCGGGAGGCGTCGTTTTTCGGCGGCGAATATTAAATACAATCTTTTTAAAATCGACAGGGAAAACTATGATTAAAGAATGCACAACAGAACACATTAAGCAATACGGCAGCATTTATGCCGCAGCTTTTTCGGGTGAGCCGTGGAACGATAATTGGAAAGCGGAAGATGCGGAAATTCATATTAAAGAAATTATGGAAGCAAAGCAGTCGTACGGACTTGAATGCCTTGTTGACGGAGAGGTGGCAGGATTCATTTTGGGCACCTCCATGCTGTTCCATTGGGGCAGAATGTTTGAAATCAACGACCTTGCGGTACATCCGGATTATCAGGGGCAAGGTATTGCAACAAAGTTGCTTGACGCCTGCCTTGCAGAAATGAAAAAGCGCGGCATTAAGGGCGTTAACCTGATAACGCAGGGCGATGGCTTCCTGCCGAAGCTTTATGAAAAGCACGGCTTCAAAAAAGAAACCGAAGTTATCCTTATGGGGAAAGAACTATAAAACTTTTGAATGAAATACAGACTCGTATGATTAAATCCATTAAAAATATAAACCTAAAGCTATTTTTCGCTCTGCTTGTAATGGGACTTTGCCCAACAGTATATGTGACGGTGCGCACCTTTTTCCTCGGTCAGTTACCGGGCGAGTGGTCATTTTCAATTGCAGGGCAGTTATCATGGGTGAATTTACTGTATGAAATCATTAATGAAGCAATTATTCTGCCGTTGTTCTTTTTCATCGGCAAAATTGCGCATGACAAAGCAGAGTTTACAAATCGGATCAAAACCGGTATTCTGACAACGCTTTGCATATACTCGACACTATCTGCAATCATAATTATTTTTGCAAGACAGCTGTTGCAGTTAATGGCGGCTTCACCTGATATTCTTGATGCATCGGCAACCTATATACGCATTGAAAGTGTCGCCAACATTTTCGGCATTCTTTACAGTTTTGCCTGCGTGGCACTGGTGGCTGTAGAGAAAGAAAAACTTGTCTACATTCTAACGGGAGCAAAACTCATTCTCAGCATCGCTTCCGACACGTTTCTCGTTTCCTCACTGCCGTTTTCTGCGCAACTCGGCGTTAACGGAATCGGCATTTCAAACATCATTGTCAATGCCTGCTTGTTCATTGTTATTATGATTATGCTCGGCAGGCTCGGTTACAATGTGCTCGGCAAAAGCAAACTGTCATTCACATGGATGAAATCGTTTGTGAAAATCGGCGGCGTTTCGGGGCTGGAATCGCTTGTGCGCAATGTAGCATATATGCTGATGGTTTCGCGCATGGTAAATATGGTCGGCGAACAAGGCACATATTGGGTGGCAAATAACTTTATATGGGGTTGGTTGCTGCTCCCGATTCTGCAACTCGGCGAACTTATTAAACAGGAAACAGCGAAAGACGAAAACGCGATAAAAAATAATACAAAGGGGTATTTTGGAATCACGGGAATTATTTGCGCTTTATGGTTTGTGCTGATTCCTCTTTACAAGCCGTTTATGCAATATGTGCTAAACTTCGATGATGTAGATAAACTGTTTCACTTGGTAATGATTCTGCTCGGTTCTTATGTACTGTTTGCTGTTCAAAATGTGTTTGATATGACCTTCTACGGCAGGGGCAAAACAAATTATATGCTGTTTGAGTCGATTGTTACAAATTCCGTTTACTACGGCATTTTCTTTATTCTTTATCTCAAAGGCATATGGGTGCCGACATTAACATCAATTGCGCTGATGTTCGGCGGTGGAAATGTATTTGATAGTATTGTTTCGGGCATTGCGTATTATGTGTTCAGAAAAAAGCAGACGATTTAACTCGCCTACCTCAGCGTGTAGACAAACGAGTTTGTCTACACGCTGGCAGAGGTCGAGAAAGTGAGATAAAATTTGTCAATCTCTGCGCTGAGCTGTACAAAGGTACCGCAAGCAGAGATTGACAAAAACACAAAATCGCCGTTATATCAGTAAAAAACGGCGATTTTCTAATTAATTATATTTTATTTATTATCGAATTAATTACTCACATTGAATTGCCGATATCCGTAAATAATGCATTCAAATTAATAAAGCCGTGTGGTTTTAGCCACTTTGTCGACACTCTGACCGCCGATAGGGATTTCCTATCGGCAATCATGATTACTGTTCTGCCTTGTCGGCATCTTCTTTCGTTTTATGTATTGTCCCGAAAGGATGCTCGGGCGGGGAATAAACCGAGAGAATTTTGAGCGGGCGCTTACCTATATTTTTTAAATTGTGCCATGTGCCCGCCGGCACAATAACCGCATCACCCTGCCGTACAAGGCGCTGCATACCAAGCGCGTTTTTGCTCTCGCCCATCATCGTCAGCCCTGCTCCTTCTTCAATGAGCAGCAACTGGTCGGTACTTTTGTGCTGCTCTAATCCCACTTCACTGCCGGGCGCAATGCTCATAAGCGTAATTTGAAAATATTCTCCTGTCCAAAACGCTGTCCTGAAATTCCGATTCAACCTCGCCTCGCGGTGCGGGCGGAAAATGACCGCTTGCTTGCCATAATCTGTTATTGCCATAGAATGCATCTGTCTGTTCGCCATAACTGCCTCCTCTTGTTTTTAACATTCTATGCAAACAACAGCCCCGATGTTATCCTTGCTTATTGAAAACCGCAGTAAAGCAAAAATACTTTACTGCAGTTTCATGATATTTCCACCAATATTTCCCATTCGCCATTTGTTTTACCATCTTTTCTTCGGATGAAGCCTTTTAATTGCATAGTATCCATATATCGCTTTGCCGATTTTTGGGCTAACTTTTTCAAAGTGCATTTTTTGCACTTTGGATTTTCTTTTTTTCACTTTGAGCAACATTTCTTTTTTTGCACTTTGAGCAAGAGTAACTTGACAAAATGAATTATTTTGTTTACAATAATAAATGCTTTAAGGCATTTAACTTTAAATTCAAACCGTTGTTTGTATATGGTTGTTTCGGTTTATGCAAGTGAACCCATGCAAACATCTTAAAACAAAGAGTTAAATTTAATTTTAGGTTGTCAAAGGCATTGCTCTGTTTAGGGGTAGTGTTTTTTGTATGCCATTTTTATGCCTTTTAGTAATACATTACTGAAAGGATTTTTTATTATGAATGAAAAAGAATTAAAAAGAATTGAAGACATCATCGGTTATAATTTTAATAACCTTGATTTGCTTCAACAGGCATTTGTCAGAAGGTCATATTCGGAAGAAAATGGTGGCGAAAATAATGAGGTGCTTGAATTTATTGGAGACAAGGTGTTAGATATCGTCATTGTAAAGTTATTGACAGATCGATTTGGCTTTTTAACAAGTGAATGTGGTGATTATAACCCTAATGATGATTGTGATGAATTCTGCTGTGAACTATCTGAGGGAGAATTAACCGAGTTGAAAAGAAAACTCGTTGAAAAGAAAATGCTTGCTCAGTGTATTGAACGGTTGCAACTTGCAGATTATCTAATCATGAGCGATGGAGATTGGAAAAACGAGGTGTATAAAAGTGCATCCGTAAAAGAAGATTTGTTTGAAGCTATTATCGGAGCAGTAGCACTTGATTGCAATTGGGATTTTAGCGAAATGGCGAATGTCATTAATGTAATGATGAACCCGGAACAGTATCTCGAGGAAGAAACAGTTGATAATTTTATAAATCTAACACAAGAATGGGCAATCAAAAAGAGTGGTGAAGTACCTCTTTATCATTTCAAAAAGGGTGATTACCAATCTACCTGGTATATACCGTTTGACGGTGTATCGCAAAGATTAAGCCTTCCCGATTCTGCACTCAATTCAAGTTATATCAAGTATCATTGTTTGCTTAAATTAGATGATAATCTTCCGATTTTTCGCGGTTTTGGCGCGTCAAAAAGCGAAGCACGAAAAGAGGTATGTAAAGTGGCTTACGAATATTTAGAAAAGAATAACCTGCTCTTTTCCATCAAAGACGAAATTGAAAACCCGAACAAAAACGAAGCTATCAGCCAACTTGAAATATTAGCAAGAAGAGATTATTTTTCCATTCCGGACTATCAATTTGAGCAAACATACGATGAAAACGGCAATCCTATCTGGTCGTGTAAATGCCACATTGAAGAAGTAGACAAAACCTTTGGTGAACAGTCTTCATCGAAAAAAGAGGCAAAAAAAGGCGCAGCATTCAAAATGCTGCAATATGTTTTGAAAGCAGAGGAGGAAAAATAATGAGTTGGTTATTTGATTTTGATGATGATGACGATATGCTGATGCAAATTTCGGATGATATGGCAATGGATTCCGATGGCGATTTGATGATGCGCATGGGCGATAATATGGCAATGGATATGGACTCCGGCGAATTACATATCACCTCCGCATGGGATGATGACGAAGATTAATAATCGTATTCCCTTAATTACTTTGACATTCCCTTAAAATGTGCTATATTTTAAGGGAATATTTTTGTGAGGTAACAAAAATGAATTATAACAATGAAGTAAAAGAACGCTGGGGCAATACCGAAGCGTATGCAGAATTTAGCGCAAAAACGAAGGGCTATTCTAAAGAGCGCTTTGCGGATATTAACACGGGATTTGAATACATCTTTCGTGATTTTGCGAAGCTGATGCAAAGCGGTGCGGAGCCGGATTCTCCCGAAGCGCAAGCGCTTGTCAAAAAGCTGCAAGGCTACATTACCGAACACTACTACACCTGCACCGATGAAATCCTTGCAGGGCTCGGGCAAATGTATGTAGCCGATGAGCGCTTTAAAGCTAACATTGATAAGTACGCTGACGGCACGGCTGAATATGTGAGCAAGGCAATTACTGCTTATACTGAATAGGGGGGGATGAGGCAAAGCATGAATAACAATTTATTAGAAATATTTAATGAGACATTAGAGGTAATCGAAAAAGGCTATTATAAAACGGAGAACGGTTTACATTATTTGCAATTATCCAATCAAGACTTTTCAAAAGCGAAATACTATTCAGCGTTTGATGTTGGTAAATGTGTACAATCGGTTAAAGAACTCAATAATTATCGAGTGCATTTGTTTGATGCGTGCAATTATTCAGTTGTTAATGCTGACAGCTTTTCTGCTGCAAAGAGCTTAAAAGAAAAATATCCATCCAAAAAGATTATGATCTTAAATTTTGCGAATCCATTTAATCCGGGCGGCGGTGTTAGAGTTGGCGCTGTTGCACAGGAAGAAGATTTGTGCAGAAAAAGCACCTTGCTTGCCTCACTGGAAAGCAATGACGCCAAAATCTATTATGATGTCCACAATCAATTGAAGAATTACTTTTCATCAAATGCTATTATTGTAAGTGAGAATGTTGAGGTTTTTCGCAATCAGGCTAATGAACTGTCAGATGAATCCTTTATCGTTTCTGTACTTACTTGCGCTGCACCATATATCCGATATTCTGAAGACTATTGTAAGACGCATCGTGATGAATACGAAAAACTGATTTATAACAGAATCTTTGGCATATTAAGTGTTGCGCAGAAGTACGCTGACATACTTGTTTTGGGAGCCTGGGGTTGTGGTGCCTTTTTCAATGACGCCAGACTGATAGCAAATGTTTTTAAAAAGTGTTTGTCAGAAATCAATATCCTGTCTTTTGATATGGACGGTGCTACTGCTTTTCAGGATGTAGTGTTTGCCGTTCTGGATAAATCCGGTAACGGATACAATATCACTGAGTTTAAAAAGGTTTTTGGTTAATATCAATGTTATAGTATTTCACAATAAACAGGGGCTGTCCAACTAATTAATTAGTTGAGACAGCCCCTCACTTTTTACAAGTTTGAGTATTCTTGGAATGAGGTTACGCTGTTGAGCATAGCGCCCTCGAGAATGGTTGCACCAGGAACCTCGGCTTGCAAATGTTGAGCTGTTTTGCCGAAGTCACTGCCGCCGGAAGTTGCGAACAGCACAATTTTTTTGCCGTCAAAATTATACGCAGCAAGAAAACTCTTGATAATCAGCGGAGCTGTGTAATACCAAATCGGGAAGGTCAAAAAGATTGTGTCATAATCCTCCACCTTTGCATTGGTATCAGCCAAAGCAGGCTTTGTCTTTTTAATCCATTCTCTGTTGCAGCGAGCAAGCGGATTAGTCCACTTGATGTCTGCGGGTGAATAAGGTGTTTCGGGTTTGATTTCATAAAGGTCTGCGCCAGTTTCTTCGGCAAGTGCCTTTGCCTTTTGAGCGGTTACTCCGCTTGCGGAAAAGTATGCTACTAACTTTTTGCTCATAATGTGCCTCCTGTAAATAATTATTGTTTCAATCTTATTATAATATTATCTTTTTTCCGCAACTTGTCAAATTGTACCGTTATCAGATTTTTCAATAGTTTTCAAGAAAGCGCAAATTCATAGAGCTTTTCGAGAACTTTGACCATAGCGTAGGTGTCCAACCCGCAGTAAGCGAGCAGGTTTTTGCGGATAACCGCCTGCTCCTCCGGTGTGTGGTTCGGCAAGTCGGGAAATGCCGCCATGGCTTCCCCGCCGTTGTGAATACCCACAAGGTTATGGTAATCAAGCGAGGGTTCATTCGGGTACATTGCAGGCAGCACATATTTAATGGAATACGACTTTCCCATCGCCTCACTGTAATAGTATCTCTTTTGGAACGGCAACATCAAATCCTTCATATGGTCGTGGATATTCATCAGGTGCTCCGTAAGGTCGGGAAATTGCTCCGCCAACTGCCGAATAATCATTTTCTCAAACTGCATATTGTAAGCGAGCGAGCACACATCTTTCGGAATATCGCGACACAACTGCTCGGCAAGTGCGCGGCGCGGGTCAGTGCCGGCAATGCCTAAATGCTCGCGGTGCTCGGGCTCGGCACCCGCTGTGCGCTGAATGTGCAGTGAATACTGAAACGGCACCTGCATATACGGTCTTTCACCGTCATGCTGCGGCACGGGCGGTTGATAGGTCTCAAAATCAAGGTGATACAGCGGGTAAGTCAACTGCGCCAAAAAATCCCGAATCCCCTTTTTATCGATATGCGGCGGCAAATGCTCTACCGCACTTTTCACCTGCAATAATTGAGCTTTATTGAGCTTGACATCGTGTGCTAATATGTCTTCGTAACTGACAATACCGCGGTAGTACAAATCAAATTGCTTATCCTTTGCAAAGCGCTGTAAATCAAACACATTGTTCTCGGGCAAATGTCGGGAGCAATAGCCGTAATAAGTGCATTTATAGGGTGACTCACACCAGGGGCCGATATCCCGCTCCGGCTCGAAGTCATCACACATCGCCATATAGCGGCGAATATCGGCAATATTGATTGCCACCTGCGCCTGCTTGCGCAAGACGGTTTCGGTGTAATCCTCTTTGGTGAACAGCCCGTGCAAATCCAAATCGCCCCGGCGCACATAATCTCTGTTGATATGCAGGTTATATACGCCGCTCACACGCACGCCGCACTGCGTGAGCACAAAGTATTGAAACGCCATATCATCCAGGTAGGTGTCTTTCAATCCTGTTGAACTCTTGACCTCAACCAAGTCCCAGCCGGTAGGCGTTTTGTGCAAAATATCAACACTGCAAAACAGCCCGTCCACCGAGAAACTCGCCTCGGCAATATTCTCCGCCCCCTGCTCCATAAAAGCGCGGGTTTGCTCTATCATGCCCTCAAAACCGGCATCGAAATCGGCAAGCACATAGTTGCCGAAATACTTTCTTGCCAAATCGCCCACTTCGTTGCCGACAGCAAACACGGCAGCGGCGCTGTCATCCGCAAGTTCCGGTTTAAAAGTATTCATCCACAATTTTTTCGGGCACTGCAGTGCCGCGGTATATCTTGATTTGCTTAGATAAAACATCGTTAACCCTCACATTGGATATGATATCTTTGAGCTGCTTTCAAAATATTCTCCCTGCACTTTTCGGCAAGGGCGGGCGGATAGGTTACGGTCACTTGCGTTGCAAACTGCATCGCCCACAGCTCCATATCTTTTTCGGACACGCGCACCGAAACTCTGATAGAATCTTCCGTTTCTTCCCTAATGGTGAAATCCTTGCCGAAGTAATCGACAATATCATTGATAATATACTTCTCTGCCACGAACTCGGCGCTGACCGCTTCATCCGCAAACATATAAAAATGCTCTTTCATTTGCTTGCCGAGGTCCAAACCGCTGCCGACAACTTCCCGCACCGGCTTTGCCTTACTCTCGAGCATTTGAATATCGGAGATTCTATCTAAGCGGTAATAAGAAAGTTTATCATACTTATCATAATTGCAAATGAGGTAATACCTGCCGTTTTTGGCAACAATTTGGTAAGGGTTGATGATATATTCCCTATCCTGCCCCTCGGCATTTTTGCGGTGGTGAAGTTTTTTATCCGTACCGAAGGAGTCATAGTGGAATTTGACCTGCTTGCCGCTGCTGATGGCTTTATCCAACTCCTCAATCGTGTAAAAGAGTTTATTCACGCCGCCTTTACTGCCGCCTGCGGCTACCACATGCTTCATGCGGCTTTTGAAATAGACACTCGAAAGTCCCTCCAATTTCTCAATCAGGCGCTTTTTATCGCCCTGCGGCAGATGCTCGGAAAAGACGATGGAATCAATGAGCAGGCGCAGCTCGGAGTCGGTGAAATCGCGCTCAATCCAAAAGTTGGTCAAAATGCGGTTTTCCTCATATTCCCCGGTTTTCTTATTGAGCGTCACTCTCGGCTCGCTCTCATCGTAGCCGATATTATAGCCGAACTCTTCAAGATTCATCAGGTTGCGTTTGACCGCTTTGCGGTCAACATCCATACTATATTCACCTTTCAGTTTCTCCAAAATTTCTTTTTGAGTCAGCCGATGCTCCTCATCGGAATACTTATTGAGAATATCTAAAATATTCATAATAATTAACTTTTTGGGAAGCTTTGCACTTGTCATTTTTCTCACCTCGCTAAAGTTGTTGAAAGTTAAACCCTAATTGCTTTTTACTCTCAGCAAAGTTGTTGAGAGTTAACCTCTAATTGCCTCTCGATGCTCTTTTCGGCTAATTCATTCAAAATTTTTTTGTTCGAGAGGTGCTTAGTAGTTTTTATCTGCCTATTTTCTTCAAAGATAAGGCAAAACGGTGCAGGAATGCTTTCGCATTGCGAGCCGTTTTAACGAAATATTTGGAGAAAAGAGGCGATCAAAACCTATTAGGGTTTGGCTCTCAACAACTTATATTATATACGGATTGCAAGCGGTTTTCAAGATGGTTATGGGCTGTTTTTAGTGCATAGTACGGATTAGAGAATTATGCTTTAATTATTTGAGTTATTGCTGTCATTATTGCCATTATTGTTATCATCATTATCCTGTTTCTTCCCTTTGCCGCCAAACAAAGCACCTAAAACAGTAATGACAATAAACAGCAATCCAATAATGGAGTAAATATTGAAGCCTTCACTCATAACTAATATAATACAAATCACTACTAATACTGCCGATAATATTCCTATCCATGCTTTCATTTTGTTTTCCTCCTTTTTTGTTCCATGTTTGTTTCTAATTTTATAGAGCGAAGCGGAACGGGTGCGGGTGTTCCCGCTCTCACTTCTTCCCTTTTCACTATTACTGATTACTTAAACAAGGATTTTCAAATAATCCTTGTTTCCTCCTTACCAAACTTCAATTACTGAGCCGAAATGCTTATCTGTAATTGACCTTGTCATTTTGATTTTTTCGGTTTTATCGTCTGCAAAATCGCAGTCAATGATATTCACTGCCGGGTTGCGGCACAGCTCCCCGGCAATCACAAAGTCCGTGTGAATGACGGTGTTGTACGCATAAATATCATCATACTCCGTTTGCAAAAAAATGGAAATATCATTGCGTTCGGCACAGTTGGCAAGCATTTTGAAGTGGCGCATATCCTCTTTACCGCGTGAGATATGGTCTTCATCCGTGCTCTCGCAAAGGTCGCAGTAGCGCTCAATGAACACGGCTTCAATATCGTCTCTGCCGTCAAGAAAGGCGACGATATCCTCAACACTGCGGCAACTGTTTTCAATGTAAAGGTTTCTGCCTTTATACCCTTTCATTGCCCGGGCAAGCGCCGCCTTTTCTTCCTCGCTCATTTCGGGCGAGGTTTTTGCTTTAATTTCCGCTGCAAGTGCCTTTTCCACAAACTCCGCCAACGGCTTTTGGGTAAACACCAGCACTTTTTTCTCGCTTCTCTCACTGATACCTTTGCAAAAATCCAACAGTCTGCAATGAACATCAAAACAAAGTGACAAGTTGAAAGCAAAAAAGGTGCTTAGCTTCCCTTTTTCCAAAAATGCGAACCTGTCCGCATCTTCATCGCCTGTCGGCACCGGGCGCGGTGTGGTATCAATATACGCCCTTTGGTATTCTTTAAAAATAATGTCATGAAAATTTCTCATATAAATACCTCCTTGTGTTTGTCAAAATAAAAATATCATATTACATGGCACAAAAAAATCCCACGGGATAACCCGTGGGAAAGTTTAATCATATTCTCTTTACAGTTTGAACTCTTTGAAATCATCGAGGCGGAGGAGGATGGGCTCGTTGTCGTAACCGACGCCGGTGTCGATACACGCCCAAGTGTCGGTTTTGATGATTTTGCCGGTGTATTCCTCGCCGAAAAGGAGTGTGGGCGTATGCCCGAAGATGGTATAGACATCTTCATAATAGCGCTCGCCAATGCTCGGGCGGTGCCAGATAAGGTCATCCGCCGTGTAGTCCTCTATCACCTTATCGGGTGCGAAGTTGCCGAGCCCTGCGTGAGTGAGAAGGTACTCCCTGCCGCCGGCGCTGACGCGCTCATACAGCGGCAAGTCGCGGAGGAAGTCGAGGATATCCGCCACGGCTGCGGGGTTCTCTTTGTTGAGTTTGCCGAGTTCACGCACGGTAATGTCGCCGCCGTTTGCCGTCCACTCGGCGAAGAGCTGCATTTTTTCGGTGTCCATCGCCGCGATGCTCTCCTCGGTCACTTCATCAAAAAGGAAGGCACACGAAAGCAGCGCCGCCTCGTGGTTGCCGAGGAGCATTTGGATATTATACTGATACATCAGCCACTGCAGCATCTCCACACCGCCGTCACCGTTCCGGTCAATCACATCACCAAGGATGTAGAGAAAATCATCCTCGCCGAAATCGGCTTTTTTGAGCAGCGCCTTGAACCGCTCCAAATCGTAGCCATGTAAGTCGGAAATTACGTAGGTCATAGGTTAGTTATTAGTTATTAAACAAAAACTTCGTTAGTTTATCTGTCTCATCTTCACATCTTTTTTCCACTTGGATTTTTTTCCATTCATTGTTTGAATCATTAAACAATTTACACACATTTTTAACAGAAACGAAATCTGAATATTTATCATATGATACAACTTTTTTCACAACCTGTTCATCTTGAATACTTCTGTTTATCTTCCTTTCAAGTACAACAAGATTTCCAATACCATTGTATAATAACTTATCCGTTTCTTTTAGTTCGAGAGCAGCCCAATTCTTTTTGGCTTCGATATGCTCGATGTCATACGGGTTGTCTTTCCAACTAAATAATTTTTTTCGAATTTTTGCACATTCATTTTTTTCATTAACTTCGTCAATAATTGCTGAGATAAGACAAACTATATAAGCTCGCTTGTCGTTTTCTTTCAAATTTTCCTTTATTCGTTTGCAAAACTCTTTTTTAGTTGCGTCATCAATTGTTAGTTCACAAGAAACATCATTTTTAAACGAAGGCATAAATTCCCCGCATATTTTGTTTTGAACAACATTGATTACTTTGTCATTTACCACAGAATAAACAATAAAATACTTTGCCGCAATAAAAACCTTTTCTAATGCACTGTTGTATATGATAAGCGGATTATCATCATTACGAGAGATTTCATCAATTTTTTCATTGAGCTTCTTATCCTTAAGTTTAAAGTTAAAGAAGGTATATACATAAGGCAATGTCCAGTATCTCGAATACCGTGTTTCGGAAATAATCAGTTCAGCAAGACTCGATATTCCCTTATCTGCTTCTTTATGGGAATAATCATACAAACCAACGGTAAGTCTTACCAGCTTTTCAAAGGACTCAAGACTTAAATAATCCTTTAATTCTTCACGAAGATTTTGCTGCTTGAAAAGATACTCAAAGAAAGCCTCATTAGACATCTTTAATGTTTTAAACCCAAGTGCTTTTTCCGGTGCTGTACACAGAATATGTTTATAAATATCAAGCACATCTGTCATTTTTAATTCATTTTTATCTTCAACAAGTTTGAAAATGTCATCAATTCTTGATAATAATTGGTCATCATCAATGCTGTTTTCAAGCATTTTATGGTAATCAAAAAACATCAACTTAAAAATATCAGCAGCATTTAAATCCATACCCGTTGTATTAATTGTGTTAAATACTTTAACAATTTCAGAAAGAGTCATTTGTTCATCTTCTGTTTCCATCACAACAAAATATACATAATTGATTCTGTAATCAAAAAGAGTTTTCAAATATTCAGTGAAAGTTATGCAAGTTTCATTCGACTCTTTGCGGTTATTTTGATATTCTTTATAATATTCGAGCAAAATAGAGTTTAAAAGAATAAAATTCTTTTCATAGAGTGAATATTTTTTCTCTTTCTCTTCGATAACATGAGAACCTTTTTTAACCTTTGGTTTGACTTCTAATAATGATTGACGAATAGAGTCTTCACGCAGAATTCCATTTATGCTTTCATTTTGTATATTGATCTTTTCTTCAAAACACGGAAGACTATCCCCCGATATATGTTTAAGAAGTGAAAGAAACAAGACAAATGTCGTCATTCTCTGTTGACCATCTACAATATCTTTCGTTTTATCTTGATTACAATCTTTTTTTGCTTCTTTCAAATTAAACTGCATTGTTCCAAAGAAAACTTGCTCAGGCTTAATAGTAGTATCATCCGGATCAAAACCATCCAGCAATGTCTCAAGAAACTCTGAAATTTGCTCCTCTTCCCAAGAATATGGTCTTTGATATCGAGGAATAACATATTTATTCTCTTTATGAAAAATACACTGATTCTTATCGTCGGCAAATAAACGTTTCACACTTGGTGTAATTGGATACTTTTTTTCCATTTCAGTAATCACTTCCTTTTTTCATTCATTCTATCACATTCCCCAACCCTTGTAAATCTTCAAACAGTTTCACTTGTTTCTAATAAATCAAAATACTGCTGTTTTCATCTAATTCTTCAATGATGATCTCAAGATTATCATCATTCAGGTGAAATGTTTGTTTGAGATCGGTTTCAAAGCCGGTACCAATTAACTCTTTTGAAATATGAATGGTTATTGCATTGCCGATGTTTGAAACATAACCATCAGGTTGAAGTATGAAATCCTGCTTCTGCTTCTCGTCAAACCAGGACAACACATCGTCATTAAAAACCCGCGTTTCATTATGCTCGCGCATAACGCTGCATGTGCCTATTGTAAATACTCCTGTATAAAACATGCTTTACTCCTTTCTTTCCCTTTCACCTATATAATCGACTTGGGCGACCTATTTGGTCATTTTTTTGTAAATCATTAAGATTTCTTTCTGTCTATTCAATTAAATCAATAACTTTTGTTTTTCTAGGTGTTGCATAACGCTCTTTTATCTTTTCAAGTTTTTCGCATAATTTTTCATCAGGTAAAGGAATGCCCTTGTTGCTTTTTGTTGTAAATTCCCTGTAAAACGATATCCATTCGGTAAGAATTTCATAAAGCGACATAAGCTTCGGCTTTCCGTTAGAAAGCAGAATTGAACGGTATTCGTAATTGCCTTCAAGATTTGTAAATGTAAACAAATAATTCAAAACTGCTTCCTCGTCAACGGTAGATTGCAACGGAAATCGAATTTCGTAATGAATTTCACTATCATAATACCATTTAAACTCGGCTTTTCCGCTTGAAAACTCATCAAATCTATCAAAACCATCCATAATGTATTCCAAGGACTCTTCCACATTTTGGAAGAACATTTGTGAATCTCTTGCATTCTGTATTAACGTAAACGGCAGTTCACTTATAATGCATTCTCTTTTTGAAGATTTGCATTCAACATGCGGATTTGCACGAAATACAATATTCCCAACACCGGTTTTATACATTTCAGGCAATTCGCTCCTGTTGATGATTACGCCGCCGGTTGCATAATCCGGACCCTGAATATAATCAAATAGGTCTTCTTCCTGCATATTGGGGTTTTGTATCAGTGCAATAACAGCGTCCAATACCTCACCAAGATTGTGGGGAGGGATATTACAAGCTGTACCAAAAGTACCCGAAATAACGACATTTGGTAAAAACGCTTCAAAGACATCGTTTGCGGTTAACGGAATCTTTTTTCTCGGCAGGTTTAAAACATCGTTAGCATAATCAGTAAATTTTGATTCGGTAAACCTTGAAGCCGCATAGCATGTAAACAGGTTGGAAAGATCCCCAAAATTACCGCGACCTTCAAGCAATCTCGGTGCTCTCCATTCTTGCCTCAAAGCGATAATGTGGTCATATAATGGCTCAGTTGACTCAAAATAATCAATCATATTGTCGTTATTACCACACTCACCGTAGACAATCTTTGCATTGCAAACAGCATGCTCACGCGACATGTCCTTGATTCTCTTCAGCAAAATACGTTGTGTTAATGTCAACCCATCCCTAACATCCGGTATTTCTTTAGCCATATAGTACCCTCTGGTATTCCGTTCAAATATTTTAGAATTATTCATAACTGTTTTCCTCTTTCCTGTTATTTTGAAATTTTCCCTTTCATCCATATAATCCAATCAAGCGACTTTCTTGGTCGGTTTATGATGAATTTTCACTGTTTTGTTGCTTTTTGTGTATCATTGCAAAATGCCAATTCCTTCAACTAATATAATATCAAAAAAGATGCACCGATTATGGTGCATCTGTCGTTTTATAAATCATTTACCGGTGATTTATATTCCAATTCTTTAACTTCAACAATTACATATTTGAACTGTGGTTTTTTATTAAAATCAATATTTGCAGGTGTGTATTCTTTCCACTCCAATTTGTAACTGCCTTTTAGACATATTGGTTTGCATCTTGACAAACCGCAAGCATTTTTTATCTTTTTCCAATCATCTGATTTATTGGCTTTTTGATAATCACTAAGTTCTTCAGTATCATTAGCCCAGTTTAATGTTCCGCCTATTGTCCCATCTTCAAGAATAAAGTTTTTCCAATAGAGTTGCTCTGTTCGTTTCTTACCATAATAGCTTTTATTATTAGTTATCATAATAACAAAGCCCCTACCAAAATCAGGTTTTTCCCCAAGCGTAGTATAATCAATTTTTATATTTTTTTTATTAGTTTGTATTATTTCACCTCTGGACCACTTAATATGGGTATCTTCTAAACCTTGTTCGAATACAAGTCTTTCTATGCGCTTAATATCCCACACAAAATCAAAACTTCCACAGTCCGCTGCGCCTTGATTGAAAGTGTAGTAATTATTTACTGAATCAGAATAAACCAATTCTTTGTTAGTGGTTTTATACTTTAATTCTATTGGATACAGTTTATCATTGTACTTAACAACAATATCTATATACATTTTTTCAATAATATTATCTTTGCTTTTGTTTTTTAGAAAAATCGGTTGTTCAAGATATACAGTTGAATCCGGCAATGTTTCTTTTATCTTCATTGCCAAAGCAAACTGAAATTGAGATTCATTTGTGAATATTATTCCGTCATTCACAAAAGAGTTTATACATTTTTCTTGTAAAAACTCTTTATTAAAACACATTATCATCTCTCCTTTTATACATCAAGGCTTTCTTTAACCCACTGAACAATGCGCTGATTTCTTTGATCAACAAATGCAATAGCGTTATTTTTATAACTCAAGTATTCCTCCTTTGTTTTTGGCAAAACATCAACCCCAAATTTCGTAAAGGGATAAAAGAAACGAACAGACTCATAATCATCACTTACCAAATCTTGAAACAAGAAAAAATCCACATAGCCTTTAAAATCACCGAACAAATCAAAAAAATCAGAATATATACTAAATGTTTTAAAAAGCGGACTATCTTGCTTTTGATAAAAGAGCCTGATACACTCTATAGTCAAATCAATACGGTCGCAAATGGCTCTATTTAAACCTCGAGATTTATTAATAGTCATTTGTTTACCAACTGTATTATTTGGGAATATAGTCATCCCACCGATAGTATAAGACTTGTACTTAAAGTATTCAATATCTTCTGCCGGTATTTGACTAATAATGTGTTGATAGCGTTTCCACTGTGAAAATGTATGAATAATAGAATCACTGCTAAACGAAAACTTTCCGGCATCCGATGTGTTAACCAATTCCTCATCCAAGAGTAAACTTTTCCCGCTTGGCAAAGGCTTGCTCCACAATAATCTATGATATCTTCTAAGCGTGCCACTATATGCATCAGGATCCTTACCGTAAGAATCCGTCCTAAAATCGAAGTTTATATCAATTAGGTTGTTCAAAATACTCACTCCTTTTCTTTATCATACCACAGCTATTATTCTATATCAACTTTTTGCAAGGCTATCATAGACGGATGCATGTACTATTTTTGCTACATACCAAAAACGGTACATAAAAATTAGGCAGTGAGGGTGAACTCACTGCCTTGCGGTAAAATGCTTGTCATGCTCTACTGACAGAAAAGAGGCTGCCTGTATGCGGCAGCCTCTTACGATATGATTTGTGAAGATTTACTTATCTTTTTTAATATGTTGCGCAATGTTCACCGGAAAACCTGAGGGTGCAAAAAGCATGGTTGCCTTTGAGGAAGCGGTTTCGGTTACTTTATCACCGCGGGGATTGGTAAAGCCTTGTGAGAGCAGAAGTTCATACGCCTCATCAAAATCATCCACATTAATATTAACGCCTGTTACATCACGGGGCACGGTATTTGAACTTGCAATATTGATACGGTTGCCGTTCGCATCTTTCATATTAATATTTTCGTTATTACCGCCTTCAATATCTGTTTTTAAATGGCATTTTTCAAAACCGAGCGCCTCAAACGCCTTTACGGCAGCATCTTGGTCCCTTGTGACAATAATCGGGCAAAAACCTGTAATTTTCATAACAGCCTCCTAAGAATAAATAGTAAATTCATTCTATCGTATTTTGTACCGAAAATCAATCAATACCTTTCTATGTGCAAAATTTTCACTCAAACCGATAAGCGCCGATAAAACTTGCTTCTTTGGTTAAGATTCATTTTGACCATCTTCTTTTGCTTCGTCTGTTTCTTCTTTAAAATACTTTTCTCTTATTTCTTTCGGGAAATAATCTACCGGTTCAACATAGGTGATTTCGTTTTCGTTAATAGGTTTCTTTTTCATTATGCTATCCTCCGCTGTTAATGATTCTCTTGAAAACGGCGGTTGCTTGCGGTTCTCCGGGTTTTCTGATTCTGTAATAATTCATTACAGTTTTATTTGCTTCGCTCATTGTCATACTCTCATCTCCTGTTCGCTTTGACTATAGCACAAACATTTTAGAAAGTAAATATGCCCCAAAAGCATAATACGAAAAAGCGGAGGATGAAATAAAAAACTGCAAGGCAGTGTGGAAGAACTCACTGCCTTGCTTCAAAATGGCATATTGGTTAAATGCTGTTTGAGTAATTAATTTACCGTTTATTATTCCATTTTCCTCGTTGAGTATTTTGAGTGAATATGGTATGATAAACACGACAACATGATAAATGAATTTGTAAAATACAGGAGAAATGGTATGGATAATTTGAATATGACCCCGGAAGAAATGCAACAGGCACTGGAAAAAGCGCAAAGAGAACTGCAAGAAAAACTGAGCAAGATGTCGCCCGAGGAACGCGCAGCGGCGCAGGCAAAGGCGCAACAAGCGATACAAGACGATGCGCTTAAGATGCAAAAATTGTTAGATGACGGTGCCAAAGTAGCAGCAGGTATCGCACCCGCTGCGGCGACAAAGCCGAAGTTCTGCGGCAACTGCGGTGCTCCCGCAGGCAGCGGCAACTTCTGCGAATTTTGCGGCTCTACCCTCTCTTAAAAATATTCACAAAACCTAACCGCCGACAGGCTCCCCTGCCGGCGGTTATGATTACAACACATAGGCTGAATGTATTTATACGGTTTGCCTTTGCTATTTGGTTGTAGTATAATGGAGATAATACAGAAATATTTGTGAGGATGACTGATTTGACAATAAGAGAATATACCCAAAACGATTTAGCGGCTATGATTGCTTTATGGAACGAAATTGTTGCAGAAGGTATCGCCTTCCCGCAAGAAGAACTGCTGGGCGCCGAAACGGGTGCAGATTTCTTTGCTTCACAGAGCTACTGCGGTGTGGCTGAGGATGGCGGCAAACTTGTCGGCTTATACATTTTGCACCCCAACAATGTCGGCAGATGCGCTCATATTTGCAACGCAAGCTATGCCGTAAATACTGCGTGCCGCGGGCAGCACATTGGCGAAAAGTTGGTGCTGGACTGTATCGAAAATGCCAAACGCCTCGGCTTTAAAATCCTGCAATTCAATGCGGTAGTGGAAAGCAATATTCACGCCAGGCATTTATACGAGCGCATCGGGTTTCACCAATTAGGGGTAATTCCCGGCGGCTTTAGAATGAAAGACGGCTATTATGAAAATATTTGCCCGTACTATATAGAACTTGCAGAAAAAAACAATCACCCGGGAGAAAAATATGAAATACGGTGAATCATTTTTTGACATTGCATATTTAATCATTGCTATCGGCATCGGCATCTGCCTGCTCGCAAAGGCAAGCGGAAAACTGCAGCGGCTGATGGGTGCGGCAGCACTCATTCTCGGTTGCGGAGATGCCTTTCATTTAGTACCGCGGGTGCTCAATTACTTTATCAATAAAGATTTCACAAGCGCACTCGGCTTCGGTAAGCTGATAACCTCTGTCACCATGACCGTGTTTTACATCTTGATGTACTATATCTTTCTCCAAAACTATGAAGGAAAAGAGAGCAAAGCGGTCACCGCCGCTGTTTGGGGCTTATCGCTAATCAGAATCGCGCTGTGCCTGTTGCCTCACAACGAGTGGTTGAGTAATAACTCCCCTCTGCTCTGGGGCATTCTGCGCAATATTCCGTTTGCCATTCTCGGTCTTATCATCGTTATTCTGTATTTCCGAAACAGAAAAGGCGATAGCTGCTTTCGCTTTATTTGGCTGTATGTAGCGCTTTCGTTTCTATTTTACATCCCAGTAGTTGTCGGGGCGGATACCGTGCCGCTTCTCGGCGCACTGATGCTGCCCAAAACCATTTGCTATGTGCTTATCCTTTTGACTTTCTTAAAGAAGAAAAAGGCTGCTGCATAACAAAATAGTTTTCGATTAAAAAAATTACCGCCGTCGGGTTACCGACGGCGGTTTACGTTTACTTACAATATTTATATATTTCTTTGGCTGTGATTTGCCACTGGTCGCGCGGTAGGATGGTGGCTTCTCCATCGCCTTTTTGCTCCCCGTAGGAGCCGAAATAGGCGTGGTTGCCGCCGCTGATTTCCACTGTTTTGTAATCTTTAGGCACCAGTGAAAAAGAGTCTTCCAGCGCCGTGCGGTCAAGCACTTTGTCATTCTCACCGTAAAGGTACACCACCGGGAACTTTGCTGCGCTCAAATCTTCGGAAGGATACGCCGCGAGCAAAAACAGCCCTTGATAATCTTCCAAGTGCTTGGCGGCATGGTTTGCCGCCATCACCCCGCCGAGGGAGTGCCCGGCAAGGTAATACTGTTCATACCGGTACTGCGCGCGGATAGAATCGGCTTTATTCGCACCGAAAATGGCAAGTTTGAGCGGCATTTTAAGTAAGAAGCAGTCAACTCCCTGCGCGGCGAGGG
>SVOD01000009.1 GCA_015066575.1 Oscillospiraceae bacterium | reverse complement strand
TATCCAGCCCGCAGGGTTCAATGAAGATTTGGTGGCGCTCTTTTTCGGAGAAGCGCACAATTTTATCTTCAATGCTCGGGCAATAGCGCGGACCCTTGCCTTCGATCTTGCCCGCATACATCGGGGAGCGGTCTAAATTGTCTAAAATAATCTGTTTGGTTTTTTCATTGGTGTAAACCATGTGGCAGGAAATCTTATTGGCAATCTCGCACTGCGGGTCAAAGGAAAAGTGCACCAAATGCTCATCGCCCTTCTGTTCTTCCATTTTGGAAAAATCCAAGCTGCGGCGATTGACGCGTGAGGGCGTGCCGGTTTTAAAGCGGCGTATCGGTACGCCTAATTTGCGAATCGCCGTGCCGAGTTCCTTGGCGGGAAACATACCGTCAGGTCCGCTCTCAAAGGATACATCTCCCACATAAATCCTGCCCGAAAGGAAAGTGCCTGTCGCCAGAATCACACAATCGGCACTGTAAAGCGCTTCTAATTTCGTTTTTAAAAACCATGAGCCCTCATTACGGTATAAGTCAATAATCTCCGCCTGCATGATTTCCAAATTGTCCTGTGTTTCGAGCACATGCTTCATATAGCGGGAATAATCTTTGCGGTCAATCTGAGCTCTGAGAGAATGCACCGCAGGTCCTTTGCCGAGATTAAGCATTCTCGATTGGATAAGATTGGCATCTGCCGCCAAGCCCATTTGTCCGCCGAGCGCATCAATTTCTCTGACCAGGTGTCCTTTGGAAGTACCGCCGATAGAAGGATTACAGGGCATATTGCCCACCCAATCCAAATTGATGGTAAAGACAGCCGTGCGGCAACCAAGCCTTGCCGCGGCAAGGCTTGCTTCAATCCCGGCATGACCGGCACCGATAACGGCAATATCGTAATGTTTTGCAAAATACTCCATATCTTATTTTCCTACGCAAAAATGCTTGAAAATTTCTTCGGTGATTTTTTCCGTGGCGCGCTCACCCGTCAGTTCCAAAAAGGCATTCACCGCAGCATCCAGACTGACATTGACCGCATCCAGAGTTAAGCCGCCCTGCAGTGCCGCCAATGCTTCACGAATGCAGGAAAGGGCAGTGCTCAGGCATTGCTTCTGTCGCTCGGTCGCAAGCAACGGGGCATAGGGGTTAAACTCTTTTGTGCCCAACACCTCTTCCACTGCATTTACCAACGCTTCATAGCCGACACGGCTCTTAGCGGAAACGGTAACGACCGTTTTGCCGTATTTTTCCAGAAAATCCGGCTCCCATACAGCCGATAAATCCGTTTTATTATAGATAAGGATAGCGCGCTTATTTTTTATTGTCTCCAAAAGAGCGAAATCATCTTCACCGAGCGGCTTGGAACAGTCAAAAACCGCCAAAATTAAGCCGGCGCTCTCCGCTTTCTTTTTAGAAAGCGAAATGCCGATTTGCTCAATTGTATCTTCACTTTCGCGCAGCCCTGCCGTATCGGATAATTTTAAAACGGCATTGCCCATGCGCACGCTCGTTTCCACCACATCGCGCGTTGTACCTGCAATGTCGGTGACAATGCTTTTTTGCTCGCCGCAAATCAGATTCATCAGGCTGGATTTACCGACATTGGTTCTGCCGATAATTGCCGTTTCCACACCCTCACAAATAATCTGCGTCATATCAAACGTGGCAAGCAGCGCTTCGCACTCTGCCTGCGCCGTGCGCAGTACATCCTCTAAATGCGCATAGTCAAGTGCCTGAATATCATCTTCGGGATAATCGGTCCATGCCGCAAGATGTGCGCAAAGGGAAACTAAAGAGTCACTCATCTCACTGATTTTTTGAAACAGCGCGCCTTCTTTTGCGCTCATTGCCGCTGCCGCAGAGGTTTCCGACTGCGCAGCGATAATGGAAGCGACTGCTTCCGCTTCGGTCAAATCGATTTTTTTGTTCAAAAAAGCTCTCTTGGTAAATTCACCTGCCTCTGCGGGGATTGCCCCTGCCGCAAAGACCGCTTCAAGAACTTTTTTGAGCAAAAAAAGCCCGCCGTGACAGGAAAGCTCCACCACATCTTCCCCGGTGTAGGAATGCGGCGCTTTAAAGACGAGCGCAACACACTCATCTAAGATTTGCCCGCCGGCTGAATGCACATATCCGAAGGCAGCTGTATAACCCTGCATTTGTGCAAGACTTTTTGTTGTGGAAACAGCGCGAAACACTTTTTGCGCGGTGGCAATCGCTTCGTCTCCGCTAATGCGAATCACACCGATGCCGCCGACTGCCGGCGCCGTGGAAATAGCTGCGATGGTTTTCATAAATCTTCCTTGTTTTTTTGCGGCTTATTGCCGTTTGATTAAGAGGATGTCAAAAAATGGTGGTGGAACCCTCCACCACCATTTTGGTTGTTTTTCTTACGCGTTTTCGTTATCGCTGTCGTTGTCGGCTTTGGTAACAATACCGTAGAGCGGTGCGGAAGAGAGGTCCTTTTTGGGTTCCCTGTTTTCGCCTGCTGCCGCAGGAGCGCTCTGGGTGCGGTTACGGTTGCCGCCTTTTCTACCGCCGCCGCGGCGGTCATTTCTGCGATACGCGCCCTCCTCGGGTGTAATTACTACGCGCCTGTCAATATTGGAACCGATGGAATGACTGGTCACCCCTTCGATATCCTGCACCGCCGTATGAATAATGTGTCTTTCATACGGGTTCATCGGCTCAAGCGTGATTCTTCTGCCGGTGCGCAGTGCATTCTTTGCCGTTCTGTGTGCAAGCGCGGTTAAGGTTGTTTCTCTTTTTTCTCTGTAGTTGGCAACATCCAAAGTCACTCTGACATAATCATCATGCCCTTTGTTGGCAACAAGGGATGCCAAATACTGAATCGCATCTAAGGTTTCGCCTCTGTGGCCGATAATCATACCGTCCACATCATGGTCACCGCTGTCCAGGTGAATAAACACAGTGTTTCCATCCATTGTTTTGGAGGATGTCTGCACTTCGGTGCCGAGCATTTTGGAAGTAATGTCTTTGACATAAGCTTCACAATCTACCCTTGCTTTTTCCAGTCTTTCGGCACTGACGGGTTCACGTTTCTTTTCTTCGTTTTCTTCCGCCTTCGGCTGCTGTGCCTTTTCTTTTTTCACGGCAGGCTTTTTCTCAACCTTCTTAACTTTAGCTTTGGTAGCCTGCGTCTTTTTCCTCGGCTTCTCCTCTTTTTTCTCATAAGAAGCCTTCACCTGTGCTTTTTTGCCGCCGAACAATCCTAATATTTTCTTGGTCGGCGCACAAATAATATCAAACTTAATGTCAGCGTATTCGGGTGCATTTAAAAGTCTTCTGGCGTTTTCTCGCGCCTGCTCTATGGTATCACCCTCGCCGATTTTTTCTATTAACAAATTGATACCTCCGATAGATTGCCTGGCAATCCTGTTTCACTGTTATTTGACAAGTTTCTTTCTGTCTTTAATGCTCTTTTCATATGCGCATTTGTTAATAATATCGCTAATCATATTCTTTGCCGCAACCTTCGGCGGAGCATACAGATTAGAAAGTAACACTGTCTGGAAGAATGCAAACACATTGGAAATTACCCAATAAAAGCCGACGCCTGCGGGAACGGTAAAGCAAAGGTAAATAGAGAATAAGGGCATAAATGCCATCATACAACCCTGGCTCATCGCATTGGAACCCTGCGCCATAATGGGATTAAATTTCTTTTGCATTCTGTTGGAATAAAATGCTGTTAAAAATGAAGTCAGACCCGCTAAAACGGGGATAATCCAAAGAACACTGAATTGCTTAATTGAGGGGGTTTGTGTTAAATCAATTCCAAACAGAGTAAAGCCTTGCGCAAAATTATTCATCTGGTCAATTTGAGAAGTTGAAAAATATGCGGATACTTTTGCACTCAATTTGGAAGAGGAATCTTTTAATTGATTGAGCACCATCAGCTCTTTGTAGTAAGAGCTTCTCTTGTTGGTGCTGAGCGTTTCAAAAACTTTGACAACTTCTTTATCTGCCAAAAAGGCAGTCACTTCCTCTTTAAAGCGCAATACATAAGAGATAGGGCGGGTAATAGCACCGTACACACCCCACAATAAAGGCAGCGAAATGAGCATCGGTCCGCAACCGGCTGCCATGGGATTATATCCTTCTCTTTGGTAAAGCTTTTGTTGCTCTTCGGAAAGTTTTTGGCGGTCATTTCCAAACTTCTGCTGCAGTTTTTGCAGTTTCGGCTGAATTCTGAATTGTTTCGCCTGATTCTTTTGCTGCGGAATGGAAGTCGGCATTAAAAGAATTCTGGTTATCACCGTAAATACAATCAGTGAAATAACATAGGGTGCCGGCGTATTTTTGAACAGGTTATAGATAAACTCTAAAACATATCCGAAAATACTGTAAATAAATCCAAAAACTGTTTCCATTATTTTCTCCTGTTTTTCAGGTTCCGTTGATAGTCGATAGGCGGAACCGGGTCATACCCTCCCGGAAATAGGGGGTTACACCTTAAAATTCTCTTGAAAGCAAGCCAGGAGCCTTTGAGAGCACCGTGGACTTCCACTGCTTCCAGAGCATAGGCCGAACAAGTAGGATAAAAACGACAGCAGCCGTGAAAAAGCGGTGACAGACATATTTGATAAAACCTGATAAACGCTTTAATAATTGTTTTCATCTTTCAAAATACCGGCTTGAATAAAGCAATTTCTTAGTTCTTTTGTCACTTGTGCGGAGGAAGCAAACACACAGCGGGTTCTTGCCACAATTACACAATCATAACAGCCGTCAAGCTGTGGCAACAGTGTGCGAAAAGCTACTCTGATAATTCTTCTTGCGCGGTTTCTTTGCACCGCTTTACCGATTTTTTTACCGCTTGTAATACCGAGCCGACAATGTTGCAACTTATTTTTTCTGACATATATTACAATACTGCGACTGACAATATTTTTTCCTCTTGCATACAGAAAACGAAAATCTTTATTCAATTTAATACTTTCGTATTTATCCATTACATTAATTTAGTAAGTGAGTTGTTTGCGGCCTTTTGCACGACGGCGCGCTAATACCTTACGACCGTTTTTTGTTGCCATTCTTTTACGGAAGCCGTGTTCCTTTTTTCTGTGCCTTTTTTTTGGCTGATAGGTTCTTAACATTTTCTCTCCTCCAATCTATTGTCAAAACTGGTCTTTGACAATGTATTCTATACGCAGTATGGCGCATGATTGTTTTGTTGCGCACTTAAAAATTTGTGCGTGACGAATAAACAGTAAATAAAATACTGATACAAATTAAGATTATATCATAGTTTTTGCCAATGTCAATAGAAAAAAATATTCTTTTAAAATTATAAATTAATATAAATTTAAAACAATTAAAAATGTTTACACAAATTGCAGAATAATTGTTGAAAAATATATTTTAATATGTTAAAATACTATAGTATGTTATATAATCTTATTATATTATTAATATATAAAAGGAGTAAAAATGAAATCTTTTGATGATATTTTTAATAAAGTAAAATATTCCTTGGAATTGAATGTGACCGAAACTGCTGCCGAGTTGTGGTTTGAACCGCTGCGATTTGTCACTTTTGATAATGATACCATGGTCATTGACTGCGGGGAGGAATTTGTCAAAACTCTGGTCAGTGATAAATATTATCATACCTGGAAAGAAGCACTTTCCGCTGTTTTCGGTTTTGAAGTCAATGTTAAGTTTATTTCCACTGCGGAAAAAGCGGATTATCAAGAAGAAAAGAAGCCTTCTTTGTTAACATCCGACCTGCAAAAAGAAACTTTTGAAAATTTTGTGGTAGGTCCTTCCAATAAATTTGCCTATTCCGCAGCCAAAGCTGTTGCTTCCAATACCAACGGCATCAGCTTTAACAGCACCATGAGCTATAACCCTCTGTTTATTTACGGTAACTCCGGTTTAGGTAAAACACACTTATTAAACGCGATTGCCAATAAAATCAGAGAAAATGACCCGAGCAAAAAAATCATTTTTGTTAAAGCGGAAGAGTTTACCAATGAATTTTTAAATCATTTAAGTAATAAAACAACCGCTTTATTCCATGACAAATACAGAAGTGCTGATATTATCATTATCGATGATATTCAATTTTTTGCCGGTAAAATCGGCACCCAGGAAGAATTTTTCCATACCATCGACAGCTACATTGTCGAAAATAAGCAAATTATTCTTTCCTCCGACCGACCGCCCAAAGATATCAGCACCTTGGCAGACAGAATCAGAGGCAGAATTGAACAGGGTTTACTTGCCGACATTCAGCCCCCGGAATTGGAAACAAGAATTAACATTATAAAAAATAAATGTAACATCTACGGCTTGGAGCTCGATGAAGATATTGTTATTTACATTGCCGAAAAAGTCAAAAATAACATTCGCCAGTTAGACGGCGTGGTTAAAAAACTCAAAGCGTATTCCACGATTTCCGACAACTCAAAAATTGTGCTCAGTGATGTACAAAATGTTATTAAAAACATCATTTCCTCCAATCAGCCGATTCCGCAGATTACGGAAAAAATTATTTTGGAGGTTTCCCGCAACTATAATGTCTCGGTAGATGATTTATATTCTAAAAAAAGAGATATCAATATTTCCAATCCCAGACAAATTGCCATGTACATTATGAGAAATGTCACCGGCATGACCTTCCAGGAAATCGGAAAAAAATTTGGCAGGAATTATTCAACCGTCATTCATTCCATCAGTACGGTGGAGGATAAAATAGAAGAAGATTCCGCTTTAAAAGCACAAATAACCGATATTATCAGAAATGTACAGGAAAATTAAGTTTTCAACAAATTAACATTATTTCAACAATAAAAAAAGGCTGAAAACTTTACGCAGCTGTTTCACAACATTTCACATTTTTTTATCAACAATTCGTAAAACAAGTGAAACACTATTACCTATTGTATGTATGGATGTTTTGAACACTTTCAACATTTCCTAATACTAAAACTATTACATAAAAAAAAGTGTTTTGATATTGAAAGGAGAAAAGAATGAAATTTACCTGTTCCACCATGGAAATGGCAGTGGCTTGTTCCACCGTTGCAAAAGCAGTCTCTCAAAAAGCAGCGATTCCCTCTATTGAAGGTATATTAATAAAAGCCGAAGAAGGAAAAGTCAGCTTAACCGGCTATGATTTGGAAATGGCTATCATTACAAAAATTGAAGCGGCAATTGAAGAAGAGGGCAGTATTGTCATTGATGCCAGAACTCTTTGCGAAATTCTCAGAAAAATGCCCGGCGAAATGATTACCATTACCGCAGATGAAAGAAAACTTTGCACACTTAACTCCGGAAATTCCGAATTTTCTCTTAACGGTATGGGAGTAGAAGATTACCCCGAGCTTCCCTCCGTACAAAACGGAAAGGAAATTCAAATTGATACGGAATTATTTACCAAAATGATAAGAAAGACCGTATTTGCCTGCGCTGTTGTCGATACCCGCCCGATTTTTATGGGTGTGAAATTTGAAATTGAAGACAATGAATTGAGAATGATTGCACTTGACGGCTTCCGTTTGGCAATCAGAAAAGAAAAAATTGATTACAGCGCAGAAAAATTGGAATTTATCGTGCCGTCCAAAACATTAAATGAAATTGTCAAAATTTCTACGGAAACCGATGAAGATATTGAAATTTCTCTCGGAAAAAGACATATTGTTTTTACCATCGGCACTTACAGTATTATTTCAAGACTCATTGAAGGGGAATTCTTAAATTATTCCAGAACGATTCCCGCCGGCAGCAAAACGCAAACTGTCGTTTCTACCGATGAATTATTAAAAGCCATTGAAAGAACCGCTATTGTTATTACCGACAGAGTAAAAAGCCCTGTCAGGTGTATTTTTAGCGGAAATGAAATCAAAATGAATTGCATTACCAATACCGCAAGAGTGAATGACAGAATCAGTGCTTCCGTATTGGGTGAAAAAATAGAAATCGGCTTTAACAGTAAGTATTTTATCGATGCTCTGAAAAATGTTGATTGTGATGAAATTAAAATTGAAATGATTGACAGCATTAAACCGATTAAAATTACACCGGTTGACAGTGATAATTTCTTATTTATCATTATGCCTGTCAGATTAACAAGATAGATGCAAGATATTCTTATTACAACGGAATTTATTAAATTAGATGCCTTTTTGAAGTTTTGCGGTGCCGTCTATACAGGCGGAGAGGCAAAAGAATCCGTTATTTACGGTGAAGTTAAGGTCAACGGTGAAATATGTCTTCAAAGAGGAAAAAAGTTATATAAAGGCGATATTGTTGAAATAGATAATATATGCTATCGGGTTATGCAATGAAGGTTACCGGTCTGAAATTGTCGCATTTTCGCAATATTGATGCCATGCAGCTGCACTTCGGCGAGCATGTCAATATTATTTACGGAGAAAATGCACAGGGAAAAACCAATATATTGGAAGCACTGTGGCTGTTTACGGGAATGAAAAGCTTTCGCGCCTCCAAAGATGCGGAGCAAATCCAGTTTCAACACGAAAAAGCCGTGGCGGAAGTATCCTTTTTTGCCGATAATTTAGAACAAAGCGCCGCCATTCATTTTGAAGAGAAAAAAAGTGTATTTCTCAATGAAATAAAAGTCGGCAGCGTAGCGGCATTGAGTGAAAATTATCACGCTGTTATCTTTTCACCGGAACATTTATCCTTAATTAAGGGAGGACCGCAGCAGCGCAGATTATTTTGCGATAATGCACTGTGCCAAATCAAACCGGGCTTTACTCAATATCTTACCAAATATAAAAAAAATTTGGTACAAAGAAATGCCATATTAAAGGATTATAAATATAATACATCGGTTGAAATGATGTTAGATATTTTTGAAGAAAATTTAGCACAGCTCGGCGCACAAATTATTTTACAACGCAAAAAATATCTGGAAGCTTTGCAACAGCAGGCAGCAACCATCTATACCGGCATTACTGCGGGAAAAGAGCAGTTAAAAATCACTTATCGCTGCTCTTTTGAGAGTGAGTGTGAAGCAACACTTAAAGAGTCCTTTTTAGCGGCGTTAAAAAAAAGCCGCAGTGAAGATATGCAGACACTCTCCACAAGTGTAGGGCCGCATCGCGATGATATGGAAATATTCATCGATGGGATTTCTGCCAGAAAATTTGCTTCGCAAGGGCAGCAACGCAGCGCGGTGTTGGCACTCAAATTGGGAGAAGCCAATGTGCTCGGTAAAAAAACGGGGCAACAGCCCATAGCACTTTTGGATGATGTGATGAGTGAATTGGATGAAATGCGCCAGGACTATATTTTGCACCATATCGAGGATTGGCAAGTTTTTATTACCTGTTGTGATCCGCATACCATTCTGCGCTTAAAGGAAGGCAAAACCTTTCACATTCATCAGGGGCAATTGGTGCAGGAAAGCACATAAACAGGCGATTGATATTATGTATATTCATTTAGGAGAAGACACTCTGATTCGGAGTGATGATATTATCGGTATTTTTGATATGGACAATACAACAGTCATGAAAAGTACCAGAGAATATTTAAAAAACGCAAGCAAACAAAATCGTATTATTAATGTTTCTTATGAATTGCCGAAGTCTTTTATTGTCAGCGCGGAAAATGGCTATACGGTCTATATTTCTCTGCTTTCACCGGCAACCGTTTGGGCAAGAACAAAACATAAATCGAGGAGATATGAATGAACACTAACGAAGAAAAAACAACAGAGTTTGAAGAAGATATTGTCTTGGAAGAAGGCGATATGGATACGGTTGTAACCGAAAAATACGATGCGGATGCAATCCAGGTTCTCGAAGGTCTGGAGGCAGTGCGTAAGCGCCCTGGTATGTATATCGGTTCCACCGGACCGAAGGGCTTACATCACTTGGTGTATGAAATCGTCGACAACTCGATAGATGAGGCGTTGGCAGGTATTTGTACACATATTGAAGTGGAAATACTGCCCGGCGATATTATTACGGTGCGCGATAACGGGCGCGGTATCCCGGTGGGAATCAATGAAAAAATGGGATTGCCTTCCGTTACCGTAGTGTTGACCGTATTGCATGCCGGCGGTAAATTCGGCGGCAGCGGCTATAAAGTATCCGGCGGTTTGCACGGTGTAGGTTCTTCCGTTGTAAACGCACTTTCCGAGTGGTTTGAAGTGGAAGTGACACAAGACGGGCATATTCATCGCCAGCGCTTTGAAAGAGGCGACCCGGTAACCGATTTGGAAATTGTCGGCGATGCCGAGGGCAGCGGAACTTTTATTAAGTTTAAAGCAGATCCCGAAGTTTTTACGGAAACGACTGCATATGACTACGCCACGTTGCGCACCAGACTGCGCGAGCAGGCATTCCTGAATGCGGGCTTAAAGATTACGCTGACCGACCGCAGGGGCGAAGAACCCTATGAGGAAGAATACTGCTATGAGGGCGGCATTAAAAGTTATGTGGAGCATGTGATGGAGGCGTATGCTTACACTTCCATTAACAGCGAAGTGATTCATTTTTCGAGCGTGTTGGAGGATAAATCTTCCGAGGTCGCCATTATGTATTCCAATGCGTATGACGAAAAGATTTATTCCTATGCCAATAATATTCGCACGATTGACGGCGGTACCCACGAAACCGGATTTAAGCGCGCGCTTTTAAATGTGTTTAAAACCTACGGCAGAAGATATAATCTGCTCAAGGACAGCGATAAGGGCTTAACGAATAAAGATGTGCTTGAGGGTATTGTCGCCGTGGTCAATGTAAAATTAACCAACGCGGAATTTGAAGGGCAGACCAAGAGCAAGCTCGGCAACACCGATATGGATAAAATGGTCTATAAGATGGTGACCGACAAGCTGATGAACTACTTTGAAGAAAACCCGAACGAAGCAAGGGCTATCTTCAATAAAGCACTCGAAGCCTCCCGCGCCAGAGAGGCGGCAAGAAAAGCCAGAGATTTGGCAAGAAGAAAAGGTGCCTTAGAAAGCAATTCTCTGCCCGGAAAATTGGCTGACTGTACCGAAAAAGACCCGACCAAGACCGAGCTCTACATCGTTGAGGGTGACTCGGCAGGCGGTTCCGCCAAGGAGGGGCGCGACAGAAAATACCAGGCGATACTGGCGTTGTGGGGCAAGATGCTCAATGTGGAAAAAGCGCGTATCGATAAGGTTTACGGCAATGAAAAGTTAACGCCGATTGTGCTTTCCATGGGCACGGGCATCGGTGAAGATTTTGATATCAGCAAGCTGCGTTACGACAAAATTGTCATTATGGCGGATGCCGATGTCGACGGTGCGCACATCCGCACCCTGCTGCTGACTTTCTTCTTCCGCTATATGCGAGAGGTTATTGAACAAGGGCACATTTATTTGGCTTGCCCACCGCTGTTCAGAGTCAGTAAAGGCAAGACACATGAATATGCATTTTCCGATGAAGAGAGAGATGCACTGCTCGAACAAATGGGTGCCAACTGTGCCGTGCAGCGCTACAAAGGTCTCGGTGAAATGGACCCCATTCAGTTATGGGAAACAACCATGAATCCCGAAACGCGCATAATGAAGCGCGTGACCATTGAAGAAGCGGAAATGGCAGACCAAACCTTCTCCGTTTTAATGGGCGATAAAGTTGAACCGCGCCGCGAATTCATCGAAAAGAATGCGCAGTTTGTGGTCAATTTAGATGTATAGTTTACAAAATATTTATAGTATATTCACAGCGAGTCATAGTTTTAGGAGATAATATCAGATGAGTGACTTTTTTGAAAACGAAAAAATAGTCGACATAGAAATTAATAAGGAAGTCAGACAAGCCTTCCTCGATTATTCTATGAGTGTCATTGTATCCAGAGCGCTTCCCGATGTGCGCGACGGCTTAAAACCCGTGCATAGAAGAATCCTCTATACCATGTTTGAAAATAATCTGTATCCGAATGCGGCATACCGCAAAAGTGCAGATACCGTCGGTTCCGTGCTCGGGCGCTATCATCCCCACGGTGATGCTTCCGTTTACGATGCGATGGTGCGTTTGGCGCAAAACTTCTCAATGAGATACACACTCGTTGACGGTCACGGTAACTTCGGTTCCGTAGACGGCGACCCCGCTGCAGCTTACAGATATACCGAGTCAAGAATGAGCAAGATTTCGATGAAAATGCTCGAAGATATTGACAAGGACACGATCGACTGGGGCACGAACTACGATGACAGATTAAAAGAACCCACCGTTTTGCCGGCGCGTTTCCCGAACCTTTTGGTCAACGGTTCCACCGGTATTGCCGTCGGTATGGCGACCAACATTCCGCCGCACAACTTGAGAGAAGTTGTAAACGGTATGTGCGCGCTCATTGATGACCCCGAAATCACCGATGAAGGCTTGATGGAATACATAAAAGGCCCTGATTTCCCGACAGCGGGCATCATTATGGGCAGAGGCGGTATTCGGCAGGCGTACACCACCGGCAGAGGTAAAATTATCTTGCGCTCGCGCGCGGAAATTAAGGAAACCAAGTCCGGCAGGTACCAAATTTCGGTTACCGAAATTCCCTACCAGGTCAATAAGGCACGCTTGATTGAAAGCATTGCCAACCTTGTGAAGGATAAGCGCATTGAGGGCATTGCCGACATCAATGACTATTCCTCCCGCCTGGGCATGGAGATTGTGATTGACCTCAAGAAGGATGCCAATCCCGACCTGGTGCTCAACCAATTATATTCCTTCTCGCAAATGCAGGTGACCTACGGTATCATTAACCTTGCGCTGGTGGACGGGATTCCGAAGGTATTAACCCTCAAGGAAATGCTCACCGAGTACATTAAGCACCAAGAGAGCATTATTCGCAGAAGAACCGAGTTTGATTTAAAGAAAGCGCGCGAAAGAGCCCATATTTTAAAGGGTTATGTGATTGCGCTTGACAATATTGATGAAGTTGTCGAGATTTTGAAAAAATCTCCCAATGTTCAAGAGGGTAAAGAAGCTCTGATGGAGCGCTTCGGCTTGGATGAACTGCAGGCAGATGCGATTGTCAAAATGCGTCTGGGACAGTTGACAGGGCTGGAGAGAGATAAAATACTCAACGAATTGGCGGAGCTTGAGCAAAAAATTGCCGAGTATGAAGCTATTTTGGCGGATGAGAGCAAGATTTTGGCAATTGTCAAGGAAGAAACCTCTCAAATTGCCGAAAAATTTGCCGATGAAAGAAGAACGGAAATTCTCAATGTCAGCGGAAATGTGGATGATGAAGATTTAATCCCGGTCGAGGAGTGTGTGATTACCCTCACCAAGTTCGGCTACTTAAAGCGCCAAACGCTCGAAAGCTACCAGGCGCAGCACCGAGGCGGCAAGGGCATTAAGGGTATGACGCGCCGCGAGGAAGATGTGACAGAAGTCATGGTTTCCTGCTCCACGCACGATTATTTGATGTTCTTTACCAACTTCGGCAAGTGCTACCGCATGAAAGGCTACCGCATTCCCGAATCTTCGAGAACGAGCAAGGGGATGAATGTCATTAACCTGCTGCCGATTGAAGACGGGGAAAAGGTTACCGCCATGGTAAGGGTGAAAGATTTCGGGAGCGAAACCGATTTCTTCTGCATGATTACCAAAAACGGTATTATTAAGAGAACACATGTCAACGCCTACAATACCAACCGCAAAGGCGGACTCAAAGCCATTGTGCTCGATGAAGGCGATGAATTGATTAAAGTGCTCTACACCAACGGAACACAAGATTTGCTTGTCGCTACCAACGGCGGTATGTCCATCCGCTTTGCGGAAACCGGGGCAAGACCTATCGGCAGAACCGCCAGAGGTGTCAAAGCCATTGAACTCAAGCAGGATGATTGGATTGTCGGCGCTGCCGCCATTGATGAAGGTACCAATATTCTCACCGTGACCGAAACCGGCTACGGCAGAAGAAGTGAGTGCACGGATTACAGGCTGCAAAAGCGCGCCGGTCACGGGCTGATTAACTACAAAACCGCAAAATACGGTAAAGTGGCTGCGGTTGCCGCCGTAAACGACAGTGAAGATGTGATTTTGATTTCCGAGAGCGGCATTATTATTCGTATGTCTGTCAGCGAAATCAGCACCTTCGGCAGACCTTCCAAAGGTGTCAAGGTCATGCGCCTTGCCGAAGAGGATAAAGTCATTTCCATGGTGGTCACAAGCCATGTTGAGGAAGAAGAGGCGCCGGAGGAGGAAGTTGAAACTTCCGAACCGGCAGAAATAACCGCACAGGACGCAGAAACCAACGAAGAAAATCAAGAAAAACAGGGGAGCGAAGAAGAGTAATCTTCGGGAGTAGATATGTCAGATAAAAATATTGATTACCAAATGTACCTGGATTACCTTGACGGTAAGTCCTCCGAGCCCAAACCGGAAGAGCCTCATAACGGGGCAAATGATGAATCGCCAATCGGCGCAGGCGCAGCCCGAACAAGCATACCGGTGCCGGAAACACCTGTGCGACAGGAGCGCCCGCTGAGCAAGCTGGAAGAGATTGAGCGCAAGTACCATCTTGACCACGACGGCGAGGAAAAAGGCGTTCATCTGATGACGGATGATGAATTTGCCGCCAAATACGGCAGCAAAAACGCTTACAAAAAGCAACGCAGGCATGCAGAACCCGTAGAAGAGCCGGAGCCGGAGCATGAAGAGGCGTATGAGCCGGAGCCGCAAGTCAATGACGGGTATGAGGATGTTTATTCGTACGATGCCGACAAAGCGCAAACTCTGCCCGAAGGTGAGGACAACGATGTTGCCGAGGAAGACGGAGACGGCGGCAAAGGCAAAAAAGGCGGCAAAGGCGGCAAGGGCAAAAAGAAAAAGTGGTGGAAAATCCTCGTTGCCGTATTGGCGGTGTTGGTTGTTTTAGGCGGCGTGGCATTTGCCTTTAGAGGTCCGATTGAAGATTTTGTGGTTTCGCATATTCTCGGCGGCACGAAAACGGCAAAGGAAGATACCAATGTCTTAAAGCAGCTTGAAAAGGGCGATGACAAAAACCACGGCGATATGTTCTATGAAACCTCGGCGGGCGAAACCTATTCTTTGGAAGGCTGGCTGGATTCCTGGCAGAAAGCCGAAGGGCAACTGATGTACAATGACAAAATTGTCAATGTGCTGCTCATCGGTATGGATGACCCCGAGGGCGATGAATACGGCAGAAGCGATGCGATGATTTTGGTTTCTATCGATACCATTAACCAAAAGCTGAAACTCACTTCTGTTTGGCGCGACACCTACGGTTTAATCCAAATCCCCAAGGTAGAAGGCAAGCATGAGGCATATGAAGCGCACGAAAAAATCAACGGTGCCAACTACTACGGCGGACCGGAGCTGACGGTGAAAACGATTGAGTCTCTTTATAAAGTCAGGATTGACGGGTATGTGATGACCACCTTCGAATCGTTTAAAGATTTGATTGATGCAATGGGCGGTATTAATGTCGATGTCGAACAGTATGAGGATGAATTCTTACAGGAAGAAGCGCAGTATTCCTGGCACGCGACCTACGGTAAAGATGTTCTCTTAAACGGTAGCGAAGCACTGGTCTATTCGCGCATTCGCCATCTGGACAGTGACATTAAGAGAACCGAAAGACAGAGAAAAGTGATGAGCGCTATGCTCGAAAAAATTGATGAGCTCTCGACCACACAGCTCTTTAAAACGGTGAATTCCTATTTGGACAAGGGCTATGTATCGACTAATTTCTCGCAAAAGGATATTGGCGGTTTAGGTAAAAAAGCGGTATTCGGCGGCTGGAAAGATTTTGAAATGGAGCAAATGACTGCCCCGATTTCCAGTGATGTAGACCCCGAAAACTCCAAGTATTATTGGGGCGGTACCTACAATGGCGCCTGGGTTTGGGTTGTCGATGTACCAAAAACCGCGACGGATGTGCAAAAGTTCATTTATGATGAAACATATTGCCAACTCAATGAAAACAGACATTCCATCAGTGAGTTTGTGTCGGGAGGCATACACTAATTAAAAAAGCCCCTTGCGGGGCTTTTTTAGTGAAGTAATAGTGAAGAGTGATTAGTGAATAGTGAAGGGCGGGGCACCCGCACCCGTTCCGCTGCGCTCAATTTTTCTACTGCGGTTGTATCGCAAACCGGCATAAAGAACGCAAATAACAATATAATATATTATCGACCAATTCAAGGGGCGGCTATCTATCGCCCCAAGGGAGGAAAGCATGTTTTTAGAAATTGATATTCGTGATGTAAAGAAAAATATGGTAAAGGCGATTTCCGATGAGTGGATGCTCATTTCTGCGGGAGATGAGAAAAAATCCAATATGATGACCGCTTCCTGGGGCTTAACGGGCGAGCTGTGGTTTCGCGATGTGGCGGTTTGCTTTATTCGCCCGCAGCGCTACACCCTTAAGTTTGTGGAGGAAAACGACACCTTTGCGCTGTGCTTCTTCGGCACGGAGCAAAAGCAGGCGCTCTCCTTCTGCGGCTCCAAAAGCGGCAGAGATTACGATAAAATCAAAGAAACCGGCTTAACACCGGTCTATGCCGACGGCACGGTTTATTATGAAGAAGCCAAGCTTGTGCTCATCTGCAAAAAGATTGCAGTCGGCGACATCAAACCCGAACAGATTTCGGACAAAACGGTCATTACCCGTTGCTACCCCGACAGCGATTTCCACAAAGTCTTTGTGGGTGAAATTGTAAAGGTTTTGGAAAAAGAATAAGCCGGTTACAGCGAACAGATAACAGAAAAAGGGATGGGCGCAGCCCATCCCTTCATTTGGTTAATATGCTATTTCCGCATCATCCTGTTCGGCAGCAAGCAGCGGAGCCCCGGTAATGAAGTAAGTCGGGGTAATTCTGCCGTCTTTTAGAATAAAGTAAATGGCATAATTGGAATCGTAATATTCATCCACTTGCGGGGTAGAAGAAGTGTCGATGTGCTTGAGAATCGTTTGCAGTGTAGCGCTGTCCGCTTTCTGTTCAAAGAGGTACCGTGCACCATAGGAAACACTGCTAAAACAGAACCTGCCGAAAACATTTTTACTGTGCGCCTTTGTATCATTGAGCCAGAAGATATCTACATTTGCCCCGGTGGTTTGTTCGCTAAAAAAGCCGGATTCCCAAATATAATCGGGATACAGGGAGATTTTACAAACAGAATCCACATTGGCGGCGCTCACATCTTTTAGTGAGGCGAAGCCGCTGATGCTGTTCAGGCGCATGCAGTGTGCGAGGCTTTTCTTGCAAGAGGGCAAGAGGGAAAAGGTAATATTTTGCGCATTTTTTGTTTCATCGTCCCAGTAGGACTCGTCGCCGTACCACTCGTTGACGACATCCTTGGGCGCCTCGTTACTGTGCTTGACAAAAGCGATTGAAACGCAGAGATTGTCGATATTGGCGCTGCACGCCTCCAGAGCCTGCTCATAACTCATTGCCAGATATTCGTTGTAAATATCTTGGAGCATCGCTTCGTCGTTGATGCGCATTTTGGCATCATTGCTTAATTCACCGAAAGAGATAACGGGAGAATACTTTTTGAGGTCATATTTTTTGACAAGATTTTCTCGCGCTTCCTGTAAAGCCTCAATACGCTCCAAGTAAGTAATATCCTCTTCTGCTATCGGGGCGTAGTAGAGGCGGCGCGTGCGCACGCGCCCGTTTTTGAGGTGGTACTCAAAAAGAAGGGTTGTTGTATTATCATTCGGGTTATGCCGGCGATAATCCTTGTTTGCCAGGCGGTTAACAGAGAGCACGGTTTGCACAGACTCTTTTTGGCGCAGCGTGTATGTTTTTATATTTTCCTCATCATAATAACTATCATCCAGGGAAATCAGCGCCTTAGTAAATGCATCGCTGTAAGTGTTCAAAGAGGCGGAAGGGAATTCCAAGTCGGCGGTATTTTTTATGGTGACATACTCAATGCTCTCTGCTGTCGGCAAGCGGTCACTCCAACCCAAACCGTTGGTACCGCACACGACAACGAGCGCAACCATACAGGCGCCGAGAACGCCAAACTCTATTAAAAAGATTTTTTTGAAAGCCTTTTTGTAGAAAATCAGGCATAAGAGCACGAACAGTACAAAACTGCCGACGACACCGATGAGAATGTTAAACGCAAAATCCGCAGGTGTTTTGAGAACGGCGAAAAGCTCCATTGCGGTACCGCCGCCCAAAAGTGCCACAATAAACG
This sequence comes from Oscillospiraceae bacterium, assembly GCA_015066575.1. Lineage (GTDB taxonomy): Bacteria > Bacillota > Clostridia > Oscillospirales > Acutalibacteraceae > RUG714. The sequence goes on along the minus strand of SVOD01000009.1, from coordinate 13,743 downwards.
GTGTGCCGAGAGAGGCTTGGGCGCACTCGTTTTGCCGCTTGCGGTAGTGGTATACCGTCAGCAGATATAAGGCGGCGCCGACAAGCACAAGCCCGCAGGCAACCGTGCCGTAGCCGATGCCGTACTGTGTGGGCACAAAAGCGAGCGCATAGGAAGGGAGAAAGGCGCTTGCAAACGAAGCCGACTTCATACCAAAACCGGCAATTTGCTCCGAGGGCAGGCGGAACAGCAGTGAAAAGCCGTCATCCGCAAAGCAGCTCAAGGCGAGCAACAACAGGTAGTGCCATCCTTTCCCGGCGCACACGGCGATAAGTTGAAAGAGAAAGTAGGAAACGATGACACTCAAAAGTGTTACCAGGGAACTGAGTAGCAAATCTTTTTTGTGAAAATCGAGCGGCAAGTTGCGCAAGCGCAAAAACAGCACATAGAAAAACGGAAATACGGTGCCTCCCAAAAAGGCGAGCACAATGCTTAAGAGCGCCGGCACGGATTTCGAAAAAATCTGTGTATTGCGGCTGACGGGCAGCGCCTGGAACAAGTCTACCATGCGGCGGTTATATAAAAAGCGGTAATTGCGAAAAGCCATAATTGCCGCCATCCCGGTGCAAAACAGCCCGAGCATGGCGGGAATGAAGGAAGAAAACTCTTCAATAAAGTGGCTGCCGCCCGCTTCTTCATAATATATGTCGCTGAAAAAAACGCAGACAAGCACCGAGAGCAACAGTGCCGACAGCGGCACAAAGAGCAGGAAAAACAGATTCTTGCGCAGTTCAATTTTGATATTGCTTTTAGTGTTTTTATCAAGAATCAGCAAGGATGGAATGGATTTCATACCCGCTCACCTCCATTTCGTTGATAAAGACTTCTTCCAAGCTTAATGAAATCAATTCCATAAAGACAGGGTTGAGAGAGTTTAAGTAAGTCACAATCTCTTCGCGACTGCCGCGGATGGTCAACTCATAAACCTTACCCTTTTGGTTTATCTTTATGATGTCCAACTGCGCTTTAACGCTTTCGATGAGCGCTTCATCCTCTAAAATCAGCTGCACCTTGGTCAGGTTCAGTTTTAAATTGTCCACATCCGAGTCGGCGAGCACCCCGCCGGAATGCAACAGGCAGATGCTGTCGCACACATCTTCGAGTTCTCGTAAATTGTGGGATGCGATAATCACACAGGCATCGCAATCGCTGACAAAGGCGATGAGGATTTTTTTGACCAATTCGCGCATTACCGGGTCAAGCCCGTCAAATATTTCATCGAAGAAAATGTATTTCGGGTTGGCGCTTAAGCCGAGAATGATGGCGGCTTGGCGCTGCATGCCCTTACTCATTTTTACAATTTTCTCCGTTTCACTTAAGGCGAACAGGGATTTATAATGTTCATAAGAAGCATCGCTCCAGCCGGGATACAGCAGGCGGTTGCGCCGGGCAAGTGACTGTAAGGTATCGGCAGATGAAAAATAGGGATAGTCCGGCACAAAGATAATCTGCCCCTTAAGAAGCGTGTTGTCAAAAGAAGAAACGCCGTCAAACAGAGCGGTGCCGCTATCGGCTTCATAGACACCTGCCAAAATGCGCAGCAGGGTGGATTTGCCGGCGCCGTTGGAGCCGACAAGCCCTAAGATCGCGCCGTCCTTGACCGTTAAGCTTATATGGTTTAGGGCAGTCGTGGTGTCGAAGCGTTTTGTCAGGTTTTGTATTTCAATCATGCGTTTTGCCCTCCTTCATAAGTGTTGTGCAGTGCTTGGAGCAATTCGTCTATCGGGATGCCGGCAGCTTTGGCTTTTGCCGCGGCGGTGCCGAAATCTGCCAGGCATTTTTGCGCAAAAGCCGTTTTGGCGTTTTCGTTGTCGGCAATAAAAACACCTTTTCCCGCAATGGTGTAGATAATGCCCTTGGTTTCAAGCAGCTTGTAGGCTTTTGCCACCGTGTTCGGATTAATACCGAGCTCCCCTGCCATGGCGCGCACCGAGGGCAGGCGCTCATGGGCTTCGAGCACACCCAAACAGACATATTTGGCAACTAATTGCTCTAATTGCTCATACGCCGGCGCGCGGTCGGCAACATTGAGTTGAAACAGCAAGCGCATCCCCCCTAAACGGTGTCGTTTCTTAACTGTACTAATACAAATAGAACAGTTCTGCCTTGAGTATAGCAGGTTTGTCAAAAAAAGTCAACGGGGGCTCAAATACCGCTAACAGAAAAAAAGACTGCTTCAACAATTTTGTTGAAGCAGTCTTTTTACAAATTGATTTTATAATGATTCTTATTCGTTGGAAGCGGCGGTTGTGTTGTAATTGACCGTGGTATCTTCCTCGGTGGTTGCGGAGGCGTTACTATTATCCCCTGCCTGTGCTGTCGTTTGCGCACCTGCCGGCACATTGGCGTTTGCCGCATCCATTGCACAGGAGGTTGCGGTAATGGAATCATCTGTTTCGGCACAAAGGGAGTAGGAGTGGTCGCCCAGTGTCCAGATGGCAACACTTTTGCCGTCAATGGTCATAATGCGAATTTGTGAAGAGTAGCCGCCGAGATTTAAGTCGTATTGCTCCTCGGACTGCGCCTTGTTTTCATCATAACCGGAGACATTGTGCTCGCCGATATTGGCAGCTCTCAAAATACAGGGCACCCCGTTATAGTCATAGGAGATTTGAGCGATTTGTATATCTTCCCCGTTTGCCGTGGATTCCACCAGGGCATACTTTAAATCTTTTGCACCTTTCGGTACTTCCAGGGAAATACCCGCTGCGGTTAAATCTTCTTTAGAAGTGGTTTTAACTTTTTCTTTTTTGCAGGCGCAAAGGCTAAAAGCCAATGTCAGCACCAGCAGGACTGCGACGATGGTTTTCTTCATACTATTCTCTCCTCATCCAATATCAATATCATTATTATAGTATAAAACGGCTCTGTTTTCAATATGCATTATTCGCTCTCTTCTTTTTGTGTGAGCGCGATGCTCAATTCTTCCAATTGGGCATCATCAATAAAGGACGGAGCGCCGCTCATCGGTTCACTTGCATTTTGCACTTTCGGGAAAGCGACCACATCGCGCAAAGACTCTGTGCCGCAAATAAGCATTGCTAAGCGGTCAAGACCGATACCCATGCCGCCGTGGGGCGGTGCGGCAAAGTGGTAGGCATCCACCAAAAAGCCGAATTTGGCATCAATTTCCTCCTGTGACATACCTAAAAGCTCAAACATCTTGGTTTGCAGAGCGCAGTCGGTAATTCTCATCGAGCCCGAGGAAAGCTCCGTACCGTTGAGCACCAGGTCAAATGCCTGCGCTTTGACTTTGGATTTGTCGCTGTCCAAGTATGGAATGCTTTCTTCCATCGGCATGGTAAAGGGATGGTGCGCGGCAACCCATTCGCCGCTGTCTTCATCCTGCTCAAAGAAGGGCATTTCGGTAATCCACAGGTAATGCCATTCATTTGCCGGAATGAGGTCAAGCTCTTTGGCGACCAGCAGGCGCAGCGCGCCCAAAACAGAAAGCGCTTTGCGGGTTTTGTCGCTGAGAATAAATACGCAGTCACCCTGGACGGCACCGAGCGAAGTGAGCAATTGTTCGAGCTCGCCCTCTTTTAAAAACTTTTTAAAGGAACAGGCAGGCTCCGCATCCGCCCAGCGGATGTAGGCAAGCCCTTTGGCGCCGATGCCCTTGGCATGCTCGGTGAGTTTATCGATTTTCTTTCTCGTATAAGTCGCTGCGGCGTTTTTGGCAACAATGGCTTTGACGCTGCCGCCTTCGGCGAGTGCATTTTGGAATACCACGAAATCAGTCGCCCCTGCCCAGTCGGAAATATCCTCAATGAGCATCTCGAAGCGGGTGTCGGGTTTATCCGAACCGTAGCGGGTCATTGCCTGCTCGTAGGTCATGCGCGGCAGAGGAGACGGAAGGTCAATATCCAGCGTTTCCTTCATCAGCTTGACAAGAAAGCCTTCTGCCATCGCCATCAGGTCATCCAGCTCCACAAAGCTCATTTCCAAGTCGATTTGGGTAAATTCCGGCTGACGGTCGGCGCGCAGGTCTTCATCACGGAAGCAGCGCGCTAACTGCACATAGCGGTCAAACCCCGCAATCATGCACAGCTGCTTATAAATTTGCGGTGATTGAGGCAGCGCATAAAACTTGCCGGCATGCAGGCGGGAAGGCACCACATAATCGCGTGCGCCTTCGGGCGTGGACTTAATCATCATCGGTGTTTCGATTTCGATAAAATCGTTGGCATAAAAATATTCTCTTGCAATTTGAGAAATTTTATGGCGCATATAGATGTTCTTTTGCAGCACCGGGCGCCTTAAATCCAAATAGCGGTGGGTCAGCCTGCCGAGCTCCGCCGTGTTGCAGTTGTCATCAATCGCAAAGGGCGGGGTTTCACTTTTGGAAAGCAGGCGCAAATCTTCCACATCGATTTCAATATCACCGGTGGGTATTTCTTTATTTTTATTGCTTCTTTCGCGCACGGTTCCCTTGGCAGCGAGTACATATTCGCTGCGCACACCCTGCGCTTTTTCAAAAATATCCTTTGCGGTGTTTTCATCAAACGCAAGCTGGGTAATGCCTGTTCTGTCGCGCAAGTCAATAAAGACAAGGGCGCCTAAATCTCTCTGCTTGGCTGCCCAGCCGTAGAGTGTCACGGTTTTGCCGATATCCGCCGCGCGCAGCGCGCCGCAAAAGTGTGTTCTTTTTAATCCGGACAAGGTATCATTCATTATTTTCTACCCCTAAACTTTCTTCAATGGTGGATTGCAGGAGCAGGTTTTCGGCGGTTTCGACAAAGCTTGCAAAATCGCTTTGATACACCTCGCCTGTCTGCATATCTTTGATGTTCAGCACACCGGCTTCGATATCGTCATCCCCAATGACAACGGTGAAGCGTGCGCCGATTTTATTGGCGTATTTCATTTGTGCTTTTAGGCCGCGCCCCATTAAATCGAGACCGGCATAGTAGCCGTCCAGCCCGAACTCATCGCAAAATGAGAGGGCAATTTTGAGTGCATTGTCACCGATGTTGCAAAAATAAATATCGGGGCGCGCGCTTTGTACAAAGGCATAACCTCTGCTTTCCAGGAGCAACAGCAGGCGCTCCAATCCCATTGCAAAACCCAGCGCGGGGAGCGGCTTGCCGCCGAGCTCCTCGACCAAGCCGTCGTACCTGCCGCCGCCGAGGACGGTGCCCTGTGCGCCGATATCATCGCACACAAATTCAAACACGGTTTTTGTGTAGTAGTCCAACCCTCTGACAATGCGGGGATTGACCGTAAAGAGAATATCGTTTAAATCTAAATATTCTTTGACTTTTTCAAAGTGAGTGCGGCAGTCTTCGCACAGGTAATCTAAAATCGAGGGGGCATTTGCCGCAATCTCACGGCAAGTCGGGCTTTTGCAGTCGAGAATGCGCATCGGATTTTTCTCCAAACGCCCTTTACAGGTGTCGCAGAGGGTATCGGTATGGGCGCTGAAGTATTCCCGCAGTGCCGCGTGGTAATGCTTGCGGCATTCCGGGCAGCCGATGGAGTTGAGCTCCAGGCGAATGTCGTCCAGACCAAAGCAGTCAAACAGGCGGCGCGCAAATAGAATTAACTGCGCGTCGGCAATCGGCTCGCGGGTACCCAGGCACTCCACACCAAACTGGTGAAATTCTCTGAGTCTGCCTGCCTGCGGCTTTTCGTAGCGGTAGCACGAGGTCAGGTAAGAGAGCTTGAGGGGCAGGGCATCGTTGAGCAGACCGTGTTCCACTGCCGCCCTGACGGCGCCTGCCGTCCCTTCCGGGCGCAGGGTAATGCTTCTGCCGCCTTTATCCTCAAAGGTATACATTTCCTTTTGTACCACATCGGTGGTATCGCCGACGCCGCGCTCAAACAGCTGCGTATTTTCAAAGACAGGCGTGCGAATTTGTACAAACCCGTAGTTTTTGGCAAGCGAAAGCAATACGGTTTCAATTTCTTCCCACTTGTGCGCATCCTTCGGAAGCATATCCTGTGTGCCTCTGGGGGCTTTGATTTGTGCCATAAGCGGAACCTCCGGCTAAATATTTTCTTTCTACAATACAAATGGTGGGAAAACTCCCACCAAAAAAATGCTAATTCGTTGCGTTACAAAGCAACCCCCATGGGGGCAGCAGAAAAGAGAAAACTACTCACTTTTGATAATTTCTCTCCAATCCAAATCACCTCTGTTGAGAGAGTGAATAAGTGCTTCTGCCGTCGCAATGTTGGTGGCAAACGGAATGTTGTGCACATCGCAAAGGCGTAGCATTTTTGCATCGTTGGGTTCGGTTGACTTGGGCGTCAGCGGGTCTCTGAAGAAAATCAGCAAGTCAATTTCGTTGCAGCTGATGCGCGAAGCAATTTGCTGGTCACCGCCCTGGCTGCCTGCCAAAAAGCGCTGGATATCCAGACCGGTGGCTTCGCTAATCATCTTGCCGGTGGTGCCGGTTGCGCAAATGGTGTGTCTTGCCAAAATGCCGCAGTAAGCAATGCAAAACTGAGTGAGTAATTCTTTTTTTGCATCGTGTGCAATTAAAGCAATATTCATAAATTAGTCCTTTCCGTTATGATGGCGTATTTGCTTGCGGCACCTGCGGTGCGGCGAGAAATAAGCGCCGTTATATTGCCTATCTATATTATAATATCAAAAAAAAACAATGAATTCAATAAAAAATTTAACACCACTCTGAAGGCAGGTCGATTTTTTGCCCCTGCAGGCGCTTGGCAATGCGCGAAAACGCTTCGGTGGCGCGGGTATCTCTCAGGTAGGGCAGACCTTGCGAAGCGTTAAAATTGAGATTGGCTTCAAACGGCACAATGCCCAAAAGCCCGAGCTCGGTAATATCCATCGCATCGTCCACACTCGGCAAAAGTCCTGTTTGTACGGCAAACGCGCGAAAGGCGTTGAGCAGCAGTGTGGTGCTCTTGCCCATTTCGGTGGCGATGGCTGCGGCTTTTGCACCGACTTTGAGAGAAAAATTATCGTCATTTGCTACCAAAACAGCCTCGTTGGCAGGTTCAAGTGCGAGCACCAGGCTGTCACCGAGCCCCGCCGGCGCATCAATGAATATGAAGTCAAAGTTCTGGCTGATTAAGCGCAGCAAATCCTTGAGTATACCGGGGGCATACGCGCTTTTATAATCCTTGGGAGCCGGCAAAATATAAAGACGGGGGATGCTTTGGCTCGGATATATCGCATCCTCAATGTCACAGGTTTCGGAGAAAATGTCGCCCCAATTATAGACAACGCCTTCGCCGATACCGGTGATGACATCCAGACAGTTTGCCCCTTTATCCGTGTCAACAATCAACACTTTGTTTCCCATCAGTGCCAATTCGTTGGCAATGCCCACTAATACCGTGGACTTGCCGGAACCGCCTTTACCGGAAATAAATGTAACGATTTTTGCCATAAATAACCTCTCTTTAACCTAATAACGTATTGTTGGTGGAGTTACTTGTATCTTTTGTTTTGCTGTTCTTTTCAAAGTAATACTTAAAAACGGATGCAGCAACTTCCGCGGTACTTGAACCGCTGTCCGCTCTCTCAATGACCTGCGCAATGGCAATTTGCGGATTGTCGGCAGGTGCATAGGTGATGAGAATACCGTTGTCATAGGTCTGGTAGTAGCCGTTGACCTTTTCCTTGACCTGTGCGGTACCGGTTTTGGCGGCGCAGGCAATTGGCAGGTCTTTAAACGCTTCCCAGCAGAAGCCGCCGGGACCGCCGACCGCTTCCATACCCTCTTTGACGGCTGCCAAATTTTGCTTGGCAATGCTCATTTTGTAAGCGACCTTCGGTTCGGATTTATCCAGAATGGTTTTGGTATTATCATAGGAAGTGACACTTTTAATCAGGTGTGCTTCGTAGCGGGTGCCGCCGTTGGCAAGCGTGGCGCAGTAGTTGGCAAGCTGTAAGGGGGTAAATACGTTGTCGGACTGCCCGATAGCAGCCTGTACCGTATCACCGATATACCATTCACCGCCCGCAGCTTCCCTCTCGGCAATGCCTGCCAGGGTGCCGGTCGCTTCCGGCAGCTCAATACCGGTGGCTTGCCCGAGACCGAACATGGTAGCATATTTGTCAATTTTATTAATGCCCAGCAGATTACCGACATTGTAGAAGAAAATATTGCAGGAGTCATTAATTGCCATCGAAACATTCTCGCTGCCGTGGTAGCCCAGACATTTGAGCGTGATGTTACCGATTTCGTATTCCTTATTACAGTAGAAAGTAGAGGAAGTATCAATAATCCCTTCCTCTAATCCGGCTATCGCCATGCAGGGCTTAAAGGTAGAGCCGGGTGCATAGCCGCTCATCAGCGCTCTGTCCCACAGCGGTGCGGATTTGTCCGCAGCGAGCTTATTATAGTTTTTGATATAGCTGTTGTTGTTATAGGAGGGATATGTTGCGGCACACAGCACGCTGCCGGAGTTGACATCGAGCGCTACGACCGCACCGGCAGCCTTCGGGTTGCCGGCAGAAATAAGCTTTTCGACCTTCTTTTGCAGCGCCTTTTGCGCCACCTTTTGCAGACCGGCATCAAGTGTCAGGGTGACGGTGTTGCCCTGCACCGGCTCGGTGGTGATAACAGAGGAAACTTCACCGGTGGAGGTGGAGTAGACTGTTTTTTCACCGCGCTTGCCCATGAGGTAATCTTCACAGATTTTTTCGATGCCGCTTTTGCCGATATAATCGGTCATTTTGTAGGTTTCTTTATTATTCCCGTCTTCCAATTCCTCTGCCGTGATGGGACCGGTAATGCCGAGAATATGCGGGCACAGGGTGCCGTCTTTATATTTCCGGATAGTGGTCGCTTCTGCGCCGACACCCTGGAACACCGCTTTGTTTTCTTCAATATATGCAGCGGTTTGGTCGGAGACTTCGTTGGCAAACACAAAGGGGTTTTGCACGCTGAATGCGCCAATGACCATACCGTAGCGCACGGAAGCGATTTTGCGCGCGTCTTCATCCGAATAAGCGTCTAATTCATACATCTTCCTGAGCGCATCAAAACAGTTTTTGGCGCTTGCGTAATCGTTTAAATCCAGATATTTATCGCTTTTAAGGTAGGTGATGTCGCTCTCGCGGTCTTCGGAGAACACGAACTCGCCCTTCTTGTTGAGTTCAATCGGCAGCTCATCATTCCACTCTTCTTTTTTGGATTCGAGGAAGTGCACAAGCTTAATGATGATATCTGCCCGCGCTTTGTTATCGGTCGATGAGGGAAAATAGGAAGCATCAAAGACTATGCGGGTGGTTTGCTTATTGTAGACCAGTGCTGTACCGGTGCTGTCTAAAATTTCGCCGCGCGAAGCATCAATATCCACTTTTTTGGCGATGGTACCCGTACCGACAGAGGCATAGTAATCGCCCTTTATGACCTGAATGAAGAAAAGCCTGGCCCCTAAAGCAAGTGCGATAATAAGCGTAATGATAATCATTACACTTGAACGCTTTATCTTTTTCTTCTCGTTCAATGTCTTTACGCCTCTTCTTTCTTGAATTTTTTATGGATGGCGAGCACCAAAAAGAAAAACGGAATCACCAAGAGAATGTTGAGAATAATGGTCGGCAAATACAGGCTGAAATAGATGCCCGAAGCGCCGGCTGTCTGCTTAAATTCGACAAAAAACAGCCAATACAGGCTCTGGGACAGGAAAATAAAAAGGCTGCCCATGACCAAATTGGTCAGCAGTGTGTTGCGCAGATAATTGGTGGACATCCAGCCGATGAAGGTGCAAAGAATCATGGTGATTAGCGCGTGATACCCCACCATGGAGGCGGAGACCACATCCATTAAAAGACCGGCAAACAGCCCGTACCAGCAGGCGCATTTTTCCTTTTCAAACATACAGATGCAGCTTAAAAGCGGCAGCAGCGGCAGTATTTTTACCTGCCCGATGTGCGGCATAAAGCCGTAGGTGGTCTGCAGCAGAAAGGCGGCACAGAGCAACAGTACCCATATGGCATGCTTTTTGATTGTGTTTTTTTTGGTTAATTTCATCATTTCTGGATTTGATTTTTACCCGCAAAGTCGGTAATGACAAATACATCCGTTAATTCATTAATCTTGATTTGCGGATTGACAACCGCAATAAAGGAGACATCCTTGCCCGATTCCTGGGTGTTTTCCACCGTGCCCAGAATCAGGTCCTTCGGATAGATGCCGCCTACACCGGAGGAACAGACAATACCGCCGGCGGCGATGTTGGTATCTTTCGAGAGATTCGCCATCATCAGTTTCCCCTGCTTGGCAAGGGTTAAGTCGTTGGAAGAGTAGGAGTTTTCACCGGTTCTTGCTTCGTAGCAGCTGACCGAGATATCGGGGTCAAGAACGGTTTTAACCACGGCGGAAGTGGGGTAAACCTTGACCACCAGACCGACAAGATATTTGCCGTAAATGACACAGTCATTGACCTGAATGCCCTGTGCGGTCCCCACGCCGATGCTGAAGGAGGAGTAGAGGCTCTCGCTGTCGCGCGCGATGACGGCACCGTGGACAAGTTTAAAATCGGGGTTTTCTTCCTTGACTTCCAGGAAATCTTTATAGTAATTGTTTTCGCGCTTCATATTCTCATAGTCAACCAGCTGCTCCTGCAGCTCGGCAACCTCCAGCTTCAGTGCATCCAGCTCTTCTTCATAAGAAGATTTACCGCTGACATTGTCGCGCATTGCCACAATTCTGGAACTGATGGCACTTGCCAGCTTTTGTGCCGGGTAAAAAATGGTTCCCACCACACTGCTTTCGGGAGAGAAGGTACTGCCCGAAATGGCGGAAATCATCATACCGATAATGAGCAGAGCGGCAATGATGACAATAGCGCGAAATCTTTTTTTCTTAAAAAATGGCATGGGTTTCTCCTTCGTCGAACCGAGATAGGGGGGAACAGATTACAGTGTACAGCAGACAGTTTACAGAAAAAAACAGAAAAGGGGTTAGAAGTTGTTTTTGTTTCTGTTTTGGTAGAGGTTGCGGAAGTTGTTTTCCAGGCAGATGAGTGTGCCGTCCACCACGCTGTCAAGCGGGCGCTCGGAAATGACAACCGGCATATTGGTCGCAAAAGAAACCAGCTTATCAAAGCCGCGCAACAGCGCACCGCCGCCGGTGAGCACAATGCCTTTTTCGTAGATGTCGCCGGCAAGCTCGGGCGGCGTTCTTTCGAGAACGGTTTTAATCGCGTCAATAATGGTGTCCAGCGGCTCTTTTAGGGCTTCGCGCACTTCTTCGGAAGTGATTTCGCAGTTTTTGGGAAGACCGTCTTCCACGTTTCTGCCCTTAATTTCCATCGCGCCCTCACCCTCATAGGGGTACGCCGAGCCGATGGAAAGCTTGATATCCTCGGCGGTTCTTTCACCGATTAAAAGCTTAAATTTCTTTTTGACATAAGAGATAATTGCTTCATCAAACGCATCGCCCGCCACGCGCACGGTTTTGGAGGTAACGATATCGCCCAAAGAGATAATCGCGATATCGCTTGTGCCGCCGCCGATATCGACTATCATCGAACCGATTGCTTCGCTCACGGGCAGTTTGGAGCCGATTGCCGCTGCCATAGGCTCTTCAATAATCGAAACATATTTGGCACCGCCGGCTCTGGCAGCGGAATCCACCGCGCGGCGCTCTACATCCGTGACCCCGGCGGGGACACAGATAATGACTCTTGTTTTGGTAAAGAAATTGGTTTTGACCGCTTTGCCGATAAAGGCTTTGAGCATGTCCGAAGCAATTTCCCAGTTGGCAATAACACCGTCCTTAAGCGGGCGCACCGCTTTAATTGTGCCGGGTGTTCTGCCAATCATGTCTTTTGCGGCAGTGCCGACCGCTACGACCTGAGTGGTTTTTAAGTCCACCGCCACCACGCTCGGTTCGCGGATGACAATACCCTCGCCTTTGACACAAATGAGGGTGTTTGCGGTCCCTAAATCAATGCCGACATCCTGTGTAAATAATCCCATTTTGTTCCCCTTTTTAATATAAAAAATAAGTATATTAATCTCTAGCCAAACTATTATAGAGTTTTGCGCCGGAAAAGACAATCCAAAAAGCGACATTGTAAATAAATTGTCAATATTTGATTTTGTTTTGTAATTTAAATAACAATATTACTTGAAAAAAATCGCGAAATATAGTATAAATGAGTGGAGAAAGACGAAAGACACCGTTTTTTAAAGGGAGATGCCATGGCAAAGCAAACCATGAAGTGGATAGATATTTCCGCAGAGCTGCTTTCTGCCGCACCGGCATATAGCGATACGCCTGCGGTCATACACACGGAGGCACAGAGCGAGGCGGGCGGCAGGAGAAGCATTTTGCTCTGCTCCGTGCACAACGGCACGCACATCTCCGCGCCTGCCGCGTATTTGGAGGGTGCGAAGACGGTGGATGCCTATGCGCCGGACCGTTTTCTCGGGGAATGTCGCGTGGTCAAAGCCAAAGGGGCATTAACCGGTTCCTGGATTGACAGCATGGGGCTGTACCGCTGCGACAAACTGCTTATAAAGGGCGAAGGTAAAGGGAAAATTGACCCTTCTGCTGCCGAGGCGTTGGTAGACAGCGGCATCAAATTGGTGGGAACGGATGCAGCGTCCATCGGACTGGAACCGATGAACGCGGAGGTGCGGCGCATCCTCGCCGAGGCGGACTGCCTGGTGCTCGAGGGACTCAACCTCGAAAAAGCGGAAATGGGCACCTATTTTCTCCTGGCACAGCCGCTGCTCATAGAGGGCTGCGAAGCGGCGCCCTGCCGCGCCCTGCTGGCAGAGGATTACCTGTATTGGAATCGGTAATTTGCTTTTTTTGCGAAAATAGAGTATAATAAGGAACAAACCATAAACCCGTTATGGATTTATTTCGGGCATACTATAAGGAAACCGTATGAAAATTGTTAAGCGTTTAGCAGATATCTTAGTGAGCCTTTTTGCACTGATTTTGTTGTCTCCTCTGCTGTTGGTGGTGAGCCTGATTTCCTTGCTAAAACAAGGAAAACCGGTGTGCATCGGGCAGGAAAGATACGGCAAAGATGCAAAGGTTATTAAGGTGCTCAAGTTCCGAACCATGCGCAACGATGCGCCAACAGTCGCCAGCGCTGAAATCAAAGCAAAATACATCACAAAATGGGGCGCTGTTTTGCGCAAAACAAGCATTGATGAGCTGCCGCAGCTGTTTAATGTACTCAAGGGCGACATGAGCCTTGTCGGTCCGCGCCCGCTGATTGTGCAGGAAGAAGAGATTCACGAGCTGCGTTTAAAAGAAGGCATTTATCAGGTCAGACCGGGCATTACGGGCCTTGCGCAAATTAACGGCAGGGATGAATGCACCAACGAGGAAAAAACCTATTATGATAAAAAGTATATCCAAAAAATGAGCCCGCTTTTTGATTTGAAAATTCTGTTCGGCACGGTGCTGCCGGTGATTATGAGAAAAGATATCAGGCAATAAAAAATCTCGGCAACGCCGAGATTTTTTTGCACAAATAAGGTTTGTCGAGCTGTCAGCTCGACAAACCTTATTTGTCAGCGGTTAGCAAATTAGCAAATTAGCCGTTAGCGAAAGGAAGGGCTCCGCCCATACCCTCGTCCAAACAAATTTCACAACAGAAAGAATTTGCAAGCAAATCCTTTAGTGTTGTTTCATTTGTTTCTCCTCTTCCCCAAAAAGTTTTCTACGAAATACTTTTCGGGGTGCCCCGATATTTGCCGCAAGCGGCGTAGGAACAATATAATCGGGTGCGGGTGTCCCGCCCATTCGC
>SVOD01000109.1 GCA_015066575.1 Oscillospiraceae bacterium | reverse complement strand
AAGCAGAATCTGCCGGTCGGCAGACCGCTCAGCGCCAGCGCTGCGGTGAAAGCAGTCGGTCCCGGTACGGCAACCATCGGAATGCCGGCTTCGTGGCACTGCGCCGCCAAATCTTCGCCGGGGTCGGAGATGGCGGGCATGCCCGCATCGGTGACCAGCGCACAGCTTTCGCCGGCAAGAATGCGCGCGATGATTGCTTCGCCGCGTTCTCTCTTGTTGTGCTCAAAGTAGCTGACCAGCGGTTTTTTGAGCCCTAAGTGGTTTAATAATTTGAGGGTAACCCGCGTGTCCTCGGCGGCAATAAAATCCACCTGCTCGAGTGTTTGTGCCGCTCTCGGCGACAAGTCGCCTAAGTTGCCGATGGGTGTGCCGACGATAAATAATGTTCCGCTCATTGTTTTGTTCCGTCTCCGTAATCTTGATATATGGCGCGCATTTCCGCGCTCCAGCTGCCGTCCGCATTTTGGACAGCCAATTCCGGTAATACCTGCATACCGGTGCCGCCGCCTTTTCTGCCTTCGATGAGTGCCAAATAAGGAGCTTTACCCTTTTTGCCGCTGACAAAGCGCAGGCGTTTCGGCTCTATAGAATATGCGCGCATCGTGCATAGGATGTCTGCCAACCGTTCCGGTTTGTGGCACAGGCACAGCCTGCCGCCGTAGCGCAGCAGCTTGTCGGCACAGGCGATAACATCTTCTGTCGTGCAGGTAACATCGTGGCGCGCCATATTCAGGCTTTCGGCTTCATTTTGGTAGCCGCTCTCTTGCGTATAATACGGCGGGTTCATTGTCACTAACGAAAAGCTGTGCAGTGCAAGCCCTGTCGCCTCAATCTCCCGCAAATCCGCCTGCACGGCAGTGATGCTTTCCTGCACACCGTTGTGCGCAATGCTTTTTTGCATCAGCGCCACCGCGGCGGGCTGCAGTTCCAGCGCAGTGGTATGCTGCGGAGCCTCATAGCGCGCCCATAAAAACGGAATAATGCCGCAGCCGGAACCGAGGTCACAGGCAATATCGCTTTTTTTCGGCGCGGCAAAGTCCGCGAGCAAAACGGCATCGGTGCCGAAGCCGTGAAGCGCATCGGTGTATATGTGCACACCGTTGCCGATAGATTCTAATTTAGAAATTGCTTGTTCCATACATCTCTCTTTAATTGTTCATAATATCTTAATTATTATACAATATATAATTTACAAATTAAAGGTTTATTTTTTAGAACAAGTGTGTTAAAATATGTTTTGAACTTTATGATGCGGAGGAACCGTTATGTTTACGCAAGCGGCGATTCAAAGAAAATCGGTGCGCAACTATTCACCGCAGCGCTTTAGTGATGAACTCAAGGCTCAAATCGGGTTGGCGGTTAAGTCCCTTGTCCCGCTGTATGATGATGCGCAGACCAATTTTAAGTTTTGCCCGGCAAATACCATTCGCGAACAGGTCAAAGGGAATCTTGTCAAAGCCCCTTACTACATTATTATTTCCGCCAAGAAGGCAGACGGCTTTTTGGAAAATGTCGGCTTTATGGCGGAGCAGCTGGTGATATGGCTCACACAGCAGGGGATAGGCTCCTGTTATTGCGGCATGGGCAGGCCTGCCGGCGGCGCAGCGATTGCGGATGAATACTGCATTACTTTGGCATTGGGTTTTCCTGCCGAGAAAGAGAGCTTTCGCGCAAGTGAAGCGGAATTTAAAAGAAAAGAGCTTTCCGCTTATTTAATCGGTGACGGTGAAAATGATTTTTTAGAGCCGTTTATTCGCTTTGCGCGCCTGGCGCCGAGTGCTGTCAATGCGCAGCCCGTTGTGTTTGAGATGGACGGCGGCTCCATTAAAGTCTTTCGCAAGAAACCCCTGCTTTCCAAGCTGGAAAAAATGCAGCGTATCGATACGGGTATCGCCCTTGCTCACATTTTTATGTATGCTTGGGAAAAGGGCTACCATATCGATTTTTATAAAGACGGAAAGACCCGCACAAATCGAATGATTTACTTTTTAACTTTAAATATATTGGAGGAAGTAACGGATGAATAAAGTGTTAAAAAGCGCCGTAGCAATCACATTGGTTGCTGTTATCGCACTGAGCATTGCGGCTTGCGGCAAGCAAAAGAAAACCGCTTTGGATTTGGAAAAGTTTCCGCTTGTGTATGCGGATGAAAACGGCTTGGAAGCGATGAGTGAGGGCGAAGAAAAGCCGGCGCTCATTACCGACAAATTTTATACTTTCCTAAATGCGGAAAACAAGGTGCAGGCAGCTTCCGACGGTAGGATTTATTATGTGCAGACCGAAAACAGCAAGACCACCATCGGCGACCTGTATGCTTATGATATTGAAAAGAAGGAGTCGGAACTCATTCACTCCGGCGTTTTCAGTTATAAAGTCAGCCATGATGCTTCCTGCATTATTTTCAGTGACGGCTCGGGAGCCATTTATAAGTACGACAAAAAGAGCGAGAAAAAAGATAATTATGCGGCAATCCAAGGCAAGGGCGTTTCTTCTGTTTTGGACATTTCGGCAGACGGTAAGTATGTTCTCTATGCGCAAGTGCTTGAGGGGAACAACTATTACTCTTTAACGCTTGCCAAAACCGATTTTAAGACCACGGATGAACTCGAAAAACAGTCTAAAAAAGACAAATTAGCCAACGAAAAAATCGATGACGCACCGGTTATTCTTTGCCAAAACTTTAAGGAGTACCTTGGCGGTGCCGATGACTTATCTCTCATCTACTACACCGAGAGTGTGGCGCAAAAAGACAGCAAGGAGCCGCTCATCACTTTAAATGTTTTTAAAGAATACAAAGAGAACATCACATTAAGTAAGGGCGATTTTGAGCAATATTTTGTGGATGCGCAGGGCTCAATTTTCTTCAGTAAAACCTCTAAAAACAACAAGAAAATTGCAGACATTGTTACCGACAAATATGCCGATAAAGATGCCAAGCTGAAAAAGGACAAGGCCTCTAAAAAAGAGTGGAAAGCAAAAACACTCAGAGACAATACCAGAGAAAAGATTGCCACTTATTTAAAAAATATTAATACCACTAAATTCTATCGCTTTGACAGCAAGACAAAAGAAGCACAGTTGGTGGTGGAACTTTCCGGTCAACTCAGCCAAAAGGGGTTGGATGCGGAAGCGGCAAGCGTATTTTTCGGCGGCACGATTTATGATTTTTCCAAAGCCAAAAAGCCCGACATTAATAAAGTGAGTATGGCGTATAAACTCTTTGATGAAATCAAGTCGCGCCAATTCTGTGCGGTCGGTTTAAGCGGCGTCAACGTTTTGGAAGCGGGCAAAAAGGTTGCCTATAACAGCGGCGACTGCTATGTGGATACAGCGGCTAAAACCGTACATATTATTATGAACTTTGACTATCTCAAAACCAAGCTCGGTACGCTTTACACGGTGCCTTATACCGAAAAGGGCTTTGAAAAAGCCTCTAAAGTCAGTGATAAGGTGGCAAAGGTGGCGCATTTTGACAGCGGGGAAGATAATTACTTTGTCAATAAAGAGGGTGCTCTGGTCTTAAATGATATGGAAAAGGTAGTTCTCAAAAACTACGCCGGCTCTTCCGTCAACGGCAAAACCAAATTGGCGTTTACCGAAGTCGGCACCGGTAAAAAAGACAAGCAGGGTAATGAGATAATGAAGCAAACCGCCTATGTCATCAGCGGTGATAAGGCGCAGGAGGTGCCCGCTGCCTTTAGCCAAAAGCAGGTTGTCGACAAGGGCAATATGTTTGCTTATTATACCTCCTATGATTACAAATCTTCGGCAGGTGAAGTCATTCTTTATAATGGCGAAAAAGCATTCAGCATCGGCAAAAAAGTCAGTATGATTTATAAATTCGCATAAAAAACACGCATGAAGAAAATGCAATCGGTTAATACCGGTTGCATTTTTCTATGTATTTGTGAACAAATTGAGATAATTTTCTGTAAAAATGCACAAAGTAAATTGTTGTTAATCAGTCGGTTTGCACAAAACAAATGAACAGATTTTAAACAAAGTAAACAGATTTTTATTTTTTATAGTTTTGTGTTGTATTTATATAATAAATTTGCTATAATGAGAGTGAAAAAGAAGAGTGGAGAACTCCTATGTGGGCTTCACTCGCAAACAAGAAATCTAATTGAATGGAGGCGTTTATTATGAAGAGGTGTATGAAAGTACTTCTATCGGCGCTGTTGGTTGTATGCGTAGCAGTAAGTGCTTTTGCTTTTACAAGCATCTTTTCCTCGGCACAGGCACTTCCCCAAGGAGTCAGTATGGCTTTTACCGGTGCCAGCAATGATTGGGTAACCTTAAGCGGCAGCACTATTCAGGACTCTGCACTTAAAGTTACAATTTACAACCTCAGCGAAGATACAATTGTTCTCACCAAGATTGAGAATAACGGTACCCAAATCAGTTATACCGACTGGACCACCAACATGCGCTTGGGCGCAGGCAGTGTGCACAATGTCGGCGTCAAAGGTACCACCAATAACAAAGCTGTTTTAAAGGTGACCATCACCTATTATGTGGAAGGCAACCCGACCTCAACGGCAGAAACCTGCTCCGCATATATCTACTGCAGCTCTTCCGAGGCTTACAGCGAGTTGAGCAACCCCTGCGGTGTGGAATCCGGTTTCCTCAGATACGGTGTAGATACAACCGAAAAGTTCTATCCCGTTTCCACCGGCTCCGTTACCCAGACCGGCGACTTTACCCAAAAGCCGGTGATGACCATCTCTCTGTATGTTGACAGAAGTTTGTACGACACTTGGGACAGTTTGAATGCAAAAATCAACTATGCCAACGGTACGATTCGTGACCACGCGTTCTGGGATAAAATCGAATTATCGCAAACGAGCAATACCGGTTCTGTTAATGTGAACGGCTACGAGGTCAATAAAGACCAGAAGAGCTTGACCAGTGAGTTTAACAATAGCAAGGATAATCCGGAAGGCTTCTTTGTTCAGGTCGGTGAAAGCGCCAACGTAGATATTCCGATTACCGGTCAAATTGCTACGGAAGAAAGCTCCAGCGTGAACATCAAGTTCCGCGGCTACGGTCAAACCGGCGGTATCTTCGGTGTCTTGTCCTCCAAGACCAGAGAGTTAGACCCCGAGTGGAAGATTACGCTTTACAGCTGCGATAAGAGCGCTCTGCGCGAGAGATTAAAGGCTATCGCAGGCTACGGCTTGAACCAGGCTTCCTACAAGAGCGGTTGGGATACCTTTGAGACCAAACTCAAGAATGCCTACACCATTCTCGGTTCCAACAAGGTGACCGCTACGCAGGTGGCCAACGCCAAGACCGAGCTCGATGATGCTTACAACAGCTTAGTGCGCTATGCCGTTGTGATTACCAACCATTATTACTACGAAGGCACCAACGACCAAAACCCCGTTTTGATTGCCAAGAAGTATGAAATGCAGGTCAACAACAATGCTTCTCACGCGTTAGAAGTGTTGACCAACGGCACCTATGCGGAGTATCCGTTTAACAGAAAAGTAGCTGCCGAAGAGGCGTTTGTCGAAGTCGGCGAATCCACAAACTTCACGAAGGTTGTCAACCAGTACTACTGGAATGTTGATACCTCTGCTCTCGAAGCCGCCATTGCAAAGCAGGCAGCCAAAGTGCAATATGATGAAGACGGTAACGAAATCTACGATGCCGGAACATGGGAAGCGTATGCGGCAGAAGCTGCTAATGCTACCAGAGTCTTGAATAACAAAGACTTGTTCCAAGACGATATTGATGCCGAAACCAAGGCACTCAACGATGCCGAGGCTGCCCTCGTTAAGTTAGATATTGATGTAGAGTGGCTGACAGAAGGTATCGAGTGGGCTTACTGCATCACCGATAATTATTACGATGAAGACTTCGGCTACGGCTGGCAGACTCCGGAACTCTTTGCTTCTCCCTACGGCCAGCAACTGTATGCAAATCTCGAATCCGCTTACAATGAAGCGGTCGAAGTAACCAACGACCCCGACTTCACCAAGGCACAGGCAGAGAGAGTATGTGCGGCGCTGTGGCAGGCAATCAACAATCTGCGTACGGTAGATAACACCACAAAGGGACTTTTGAGTGTGAATGGTACTCGCCATGCGGATATTAACCAATACGGTTATTATAAGTCTTTGTTAGATAAGCACATTGAACCCAACGGTTTGAATGTTGTCTTTAATGACATTTTAGATAACACCTCCGGCAACTACCTGCTGCACGAAGAAGATTTCACGGAAGACAGCTGGTATATGCTCCAGGATGCACTCTATGGTGACTTTGCACAGGGTAGCTTTGCTTGTGCTATGACCGAAGAGCCTTACCCGGTAGACAGCGTGGCAGGCGAACTGAGTGTTCCCGCTTACTCGATGATTAATAACATTTGGTTCTTGGCAAATCAGGCAGACTATAACGCTTGCCGCGACAATTTGATTAGCAAGGTCAATAACCTTGAGTGGATTGTCGATGCTTCCGACCTTGAGACAGCATATGCCGAGGCGGAAAACTATGACTTGAGCCTCTACACCAAGAAGAGTGGCGATAACCTTGCAGAAATTATGGAACTTGCGCAAGCAAGCCTTGACAAATTGCAGGAGCCGCAGCTCTACGGTGACCCCGAAGCGGTGACCAATGAAGTGGTTGCGGAAATGGTGGAAGAATTAAACAATGCGATTACTGCGCTTGAACTCAAGCCCGTTCTTCAGCCCAGCAGCCAAGACATTGAATTTACTCCGGGTGAAGACAGCACGATTTATGGTGAGTCTGTCGGTCAAACCGTTGAGCAGGCACTGGAAGATTTAGACATTGTTAACGATAGCGAAAGTGTTATCATTAAGATTTATGATGGTAACGATAAAGAGATGGCGCTCAACAGCAAGTTGGGTACCGGCTACAAGGTAGTGCTTTCGAGCGACGATGGCGAAATCTACGAAACCCACACTTATGTGATTAAGGGCGATGTTATCGGTGACGCCCAGGTAACCGACAATGACTTTGGTTTGGTTTACGACTATGCCTTTAATGAAGACAGCTTAGAGGGCTTGTACCTTGAAGCAGCCGACTTAAACGGCGACGGTGTGGTTGACCTTTCCGATGCGATGATGATTCAGTTAGGTATGTATTAATTGTCATTCGTCATTATCAAAAGTAAATAACACAAATACCCCCGCTTGCAGTGATGCAAGCGGGGCGGTTTTTAACAAATAAGGATTTGGGAGCCCCTTGCGGGCTCCCAAATCCTTATTTGAATGCGGAATGCGGAATGCGGAATTAGTGGTGGCAAGGGGCAAAAAGGCTTAAACCCTAATAGCCTCTCGCTTGCCCTTTTCGGCTAATTTCTCTGCTTTTTCTTTGTTTGGCGTCAGCCAAACTGCATCAATAGCATAGAAATTATCTCGAACATTCCTGCGCGAGAGGTGCTTCGCAGTTTTGGTTAGCCTATTTTACACTAAAACAAGGCAAAACGGTGAAGGAATGCTAAC
>SVOD01000108.1 GCA_015066575.1 Oscillospiraceae bacterium | reverse complement strand
ACGGCACCCGAAGCAACAGCGCGCTTTGAAGATGTGATTAGCGCCAACGCGTTTAATTATGTCGGCAATGGCAGCTTTGTTTATTATGCCGTGCTTGACGGTTTTCCGCAAAAAGCAACCGTTTCCGCGAAAAAGACTAATATGGCGGATAATGACAGCGGTATCTATGCCGGCATTAAAATTTGGAATGTCGAAGTCGGCTCTTTTGAAAATGTTTATGATTTTTCAAAAATTGAACGCTCCAACGGCGCCGATACCAGTAGCCTTCTGTTTACGAATGTTTCTGTATTGACTCAATATTTTCCTTTTGCAAAACAGGGAACTGCGAGTGGCAGTAATTTAACATTGCCCTCCGGCTTAAATGCTACCAGTGCCGTGCAAACCTTTTCGGTAACCGACCAATGGGGCGTTACGATGATTGCACCGCATATTGACTATACCCCGGTTACCGGTTTAACATTCTCTCAGGAAAACAATACAATGACATTAAAGGGAACTGGTGATGCCAACAATCCGAACGGTTCTTCCCGCGCAGTGAATTTAACTGCGACATATGCCACAAATAATACTTCGGTGAGCAATTCTTTTTCCCTGACTAAGAATGTTACGGTATATAACAGCTCGACCTTAACCTATGCGCCTACCTTTGCCAACAGGGAGGTGGCAGGTTTAAGTGTTTCCTTTAAAACCTCTGCGAGTTCTTCTATTGAAAAGTTCGAATTAAATTCCGCCTATAAAATGACCACCACAAATTATGTGGTGATTAAAAACAACGCATCCAGAAAAGCCAACATCAATATTACTACCGGTTCGAGTGATAAAATCCGCATCAATCCGTCCACTGACACGATTGAAGCAGGGGCAACCAAGAGCTATCAAATCATTGATTTGCAGGCAGCAAGCGCCAACTACAATGCGGATATTACCGTAAATTATACCTTAGAGGGATTGTATGACGCGGCAACCGGTAATTTGGCAAGCCTGACAGCCGGCGCCACGATTCCGTTTATTTATAATAAACTGACAACACCCTATCTTAATGTGTATGACAAACCGTGGAACCAGAGAGAGGTGAATGTCGATGTCGGAGTTGTCGGTAACAGCGATGTAATAATTAATCAGGTATCTGCCGGTTCGGCGGATGGCGATAAATATAGCGGTTGGGTTGTGAATTGCTATGTCAATCGCGACAAATACTCCACCTATAACGATGCAGGGATGGGCTTTAAATTCACTTTGATAAAAGCGAATAAATTTACATTTAATGAAGAGAAGAGTTATGCCGGCACCTATGTGCAAAACCCGGAATACAGCAGCCTCGGCACCTTTGGTTTTGCACCCAACCCCGGTGCGCATACGGAAGCTTATCAGGAGTTAATCGGTACTGCACTGGGTAGTTCTTCCGGTGACACCAAGGTACAACCGTTCTATGGAACTATTTTTACCGGCTCCACCACCTCTTCTTCACCGGCACAGATTTATTGCCATATGCTACAGGTTCACTGCCCGGATTGGATTGGCAATTCCGCTTATTATGACTGTACATTAAATATCTATGCGCTTTCAAAAGCGAGTTTGCGTTCGCAGATGAATACTTGTAAAAACAGTCATTATCTTTCCTGCTATTTCAACGCTGCCAAGTGGTCCGCCTATGCCTCGATGGACTCTTCCGCAATGAAATCGGCACAGATACAACTTGGCACGGATATGACCAACCAAAAAGCCATAACGGATGCCTACAATGCTTTGTATGCAGCTAACAATAACTTGAAAGCCGGTGCGGCAAATGGTACATACAGTTTGATTCACAACAAGCATGTCGGTGATATTACCACGGCGATTGAAGACACATCGGTCGATTATTATGTCTTTGAAAACGGTGCTTCCAATGCGCTTAAATTCAAAGCCGAATATGCCGATGCCTGTAATAAGCATTCCGATGCCTATATGCCGACCATGACTACGAGTGGCACTTATGAGCACACCTTTGATTATTGGAATATTGATTTTACCGACCTCAATGCATTGCTTGCACTTTATGATGAAGTAGCGCCTGCCGGGCAGTTTACCAATGTTGATGAGGCTGTCGGCAGTGAACTGCTGGCAGCGAGAAGTCTCGACACCACTTCGGCAACTGCCAATCCTTCCAAGCAAACGGATGTGGAGAATATTGTTAATAACTTGAAATCGGCGATGCGTAATTTGAAATATAAATCTTTCAATATGCATGTGTACCACAAGATGTTGACACCTGCCGGTAATGCTGAAATTGACAACGACATTATTCATAACTACACCGAAACTTACAATAAAACCACAACCTACGGTGAAGTGGTTGACGGCACCGCTGTTTTGACAGACGGCACCTATACGGTCAAAGGCTACCACTTTGAACCGCAGCCCGACAGTACTTTTAAAGATTATGCTTCCCGCTATTATTATCAAGGTATTTCCTCGGAATACCTTTGCGAAGGCGAGAAAGACATCACCATGGTGTATTATGCGAAATCTATTGAAGATACGCAGTTGAGTGATGATATTGCCGATGTAGAGGCGCATGTCGATGAGTGGGATGGCGTGTATACCGAAAACTCCATTAATGCCTTTATTGAATGGTTCGATGCCAAATATGATGCCGGTGATTTAACGAAAGTATTCTCGGTATTTGACCAGGAAGAATATAATGCGCTCGTCGCCGAGTTTGAAGCGGAAATGGCGAAATTAGACCGCATTGCCACAACACAGCAGGTGCAGGATATTGATCAGTTTATTTCCAATTATGAAATGTTGCAAGACTTTGGTGATGCCTTCTGTCATGCTTCCGCAATGATTGCAAATTATGCGAATGCTTATGAGCAAGCACAGGATTTGTCCGAACTGGCACAGACCAACAATGCAGGCACCAATGCTGCCGCAGCGTTGCTCGACAGTGTAAAAGATTTTAAAGTTGAGATGCATCAGTCCGGCGCGCACAGTTTAGTCACTGCACCGAAAGATAGTATAGATGGTTCTTACTCGGTGGTTTGTTCCAACTGCGGCAACATGATTGATTCCGGTATTTTTGCCGCTCCGAAGTTTAACCGCTTCACTCTGGATGGCTATAACTACAGCAACCGCGGCGCTTCCTTAAGAATCAAAGATGAATCGCCGACGGGGGATTATCAGGATGTTCGCTTTACGGCGGCCTGCCTGGTACCGGATGGTGCGGAAGTAACCGACTTCGGCTATGTGTATACACAAACCAAATACCTCAACGGCGGCATTGAACCGACCGACAACACACCGATTAATGTTGACCAGTTAGTAGAAGGCGGCATGTATGTGACCAAGTTCTCGATGGTTGACGGGCAGTATTCCATTCACGGCTCCGATGAGGGTGATGTATATACCTTTAACCTTGTTTTGAAGCTCAGAAAAAATAACTGGGATACCCACTATGCTGCAAGAAGTTATATTACTTATGAACTTGACGGCATTGAAGTCACGGTTTATGATGCTTCTTATTCTTCGAGAACCGCAAAATATATTGCTCAGTGTGCGGTCAATAATCCGCAAGAGAGCCCGAACACCAGAGCCTATTTAGCTGAAAAGTTTGGATTATAGTATTGCAAAAAATCCCGCACTTTTGTGCGGGATTTTTTTGCGACAAATAAGGTCTGTCGAGCTGACAGCTCGACAAATCCTTATTTGTCCTTGACAAAGTCAAGGAATAATGGTATTGTATATAAAAGTTAATATATTTTAGTAGAGGTGCATCAGTCATCAGTAACCGGCGTGAAAGCTTTCGCACAGTGTTGCGGCGGTGAAAGGGGCTTGTTGCCGAAGAGCCCGAGGCGCAAGGGTATCTGGCTTAGCAGAGAATATCTGCTCGGTTGTCACGCAAGGAGTTTTTTGATTAACTTTCGTGGAGCGCTACTGTGAATTACAAAAGAATTTGCAGTCCGCTTCGGGCTGCTTTTTTAAAGGACTAATCCACGAAAACCCCGAGTTCATACACGAATTGTATTGCCCGGGGTAAAAAGAATCAAACATAGATTGAGAAGGAGACAGTTATGAAAAACACTATTTTTGAAGGGGCGGCAACCGCCATCATTACCCCGCTCAATGAAAGCGGTATTGATTACAAGAGCTTTGGCAGGCTCATTGATTGGCAGATTGCCGAAGGGATTGATGCCATTGTTGTTTGCGGCACCACCGGTGAAGGCTCAACCTTAACCGATGAGGAGCACAAGGCGGCTATTCGCTTTTGCGTGGAGCGTGTAGCAGGTGCGGTTCCGGTCATTGCCGGTACCGGGAGCAACGACATTGCCTATTCACTGGCGCTGACCGATTATGCCTGCAAGGCGGGCGCAGATGCGATGCTTGTTGTCAGCCCTTACTATAATAAAGCAACACAGGGCGGTTTGATTGCTTCATTTGAAAAAATCGCGGATTTGTCCACAAAGCCTTTAATTCTTTATAATGTGCCTTCGCGCACCGGCTGCAATATTTTGCCGGCAACCGTTGCCAAGCTTGCCGAGCACGAAAACATCGCGGCAATAAAAGAAGCCAGCGGCAACATTTCTCAGGTAGCTGAGGTCGCACAGCTGTGCGCTGATAAGATTGACATTTATTCGGGTAACGATGACCAAATTGTGCCTGTGATGAGCCTGGGCGGCAAAGGTGTGATTTCCGTATTGTCCAACCTTTTGCCGGCGCAAACATCATTAATGTGCAAAAAGTATTTGCTCGGCGACACGAAGGGTAGTTTGGAATTGCAGTTAAAGTATTTACCGCTGATTAATGCGCTCTTCTCGGAGGTCAACCCTATTCCGGTCAAGGCCGCAATGGCAGCGATGGGTTACGGTGAGAATTATCTCAGACTACCGCTTACACCCATGGAAAGCGCCCACGAGGAAGTACTGCTTGATTTGATGAAAAAGGAAAACCTGATATAATTCGGAATGCGGAATTCGGAATGCGGAATGAAAGGTGGCAACGCTTTGCCTTGCGTTTAAAATGTGCCGCAAAGCGGCACCACCACAACTCCACTCTCCACTTTCCACACTCCAAACTTGCAAAGCATAAAAATTGCAAGGCTTAGCCTTGCCTATTGGGAGATAAAAAATGATTTGTAACAACATTGGGGTCAATGAAAAAGGAAATCTGACCTTCGCGGGGCAGGATGTTTGCGAGCTTGCCCGCAAATACGGCACACCGCTGTACTTAATGGATGAAGAAAAAATTCGTGAAAACTGCCGCACCTATAAAAATGCGATGGATGCGCATTTTGAAAGCGCGTTGCCGGTCTATGCCTCCAAGGCGGCTTGCTTTATGAGAATGTATGAAATTATCAATGAAGAGGGCTTGGGGATAGATGTCGTCTCCGTCGGTGAAATCTACACGGCGATGAAGGCGGGTATGTCGCTGGAAAACGCTTATTTTCACTCTAATAATAAAACCGATTATGATGTCGAGTTTGCGATTGAAAACGGTGTCGGCTACTTTGTGGTTGATAACGAGGAAGAGCTCTATGCCATTGAGCGCATCAACAAAGGTAACGCTGCCAAGCAAAAGGTGCTTTTGAGGCTGACACCGGGTATTGATACACATACTTATGAAGCGGTCAATACCGGTAAAGTAGATTCCAAGTTCGGCTCCGCCATCGAAACCGGACAGGCGGAGGAAATCACCCGCTTGGCGTTGGAAATGGAGGATATTGAACTGATGGGCTTCCACTGCCATATCGGTTCGCAGGTCTTTGATTCCGATACCTTCTTACGCGGCAGTGAAATTATGCTGCGCTTTGCTGCCGAGATGAAAGCCAAATATGGCTATGAGCTCAAAGAATTGAGCTTGGGCGGCGGCTATGGTGTGAAGTATGTCGAGAGCGAGCCCGAAATTGATATTGCCGCTAATATTAAGCAGGTTAGTGAATATGTGCACAATTTGTGCGCCGAACTCGGCTTGCAGGTGCCCAAGATGATTATGGAGCCGGGCAGAAGTATTGTGGCAGATGCGGGGATGACACTCTACAGTGTCGGCACCATCAAGCAAATCCCCGGTTATAAAAACTACATTTCCATTGATGGCGGTATGACCGATAATCCGCGCTATGCGCTCTACGGTTCGGAGTACACCCTCTTTGTGGCAAATCGGGCAACCGAGCCTGCGGACTTTACGGCAGATGTGGTCGGCAGGTGCTGCGAGAGCGGCGACATTATTCAGCCGGATGTTACATTGCCGAAACCTGTCAGGGGCGATATTGTCGCTGTCTGTACAACCGGCGCTTACAATTATTCAATGGCTTCCAATTACAACCGCATCGCCCGACCGGCGGTGGTGATGCTCAATGAAGGCAAGAGCTACCAAGCCGTTAAACGCGAAAGCTTAGATGATTTAATAATGAATGATTTATAACGAAAAATCAGGCATCACCGATGCCTGATTTTTTAGCCTATTAGCAGTTAGCCTATTAGCCTATTGGCGATTGGTGGTGCCGCAAAGCGGCACATTTAAGGCAGGCTATGCCTGTTGTTTGCGTTGTTTGTTGCCCGATGCCTGAACCTGTAGCCTGTTTATTGCAAAACACCTTCACGATATGTGAAGGTGTTTTGCAATAAACTTTGCCACACCGTCGGCATTGCAATCACTGCAGTGCAGGGGCACCTGTGCGAGCACCTCCGGCGAGCTGTTTGCAACTGCCACACCCACGGCGGCAAGGTGTATCATTTCCAAATCGTTTTCGGCATTACCGAAGCAGGCGAGAACATCGGTTGTGAGGTGTTCTCTTTTTAATAGGTAGCGTAGAGCGCCGGCTTTGCCGCAACCGGCAGCGGAAAATTCGAGTATGCGTGCGTGTGAAGAGGTAATGTACAATCGGTTATCGCATTCAAATTGCGCCCGAATAGTTTCTGTTTCCCGCCCTGCCGGGAGGACAAAATCAATGCTTTCCAGTCGCGCAAGATTAGAAGCTAAAAATGCATCGAGATTCTCAATCCTTGTGCGGGTACTGCGCAGGTAGTCGATAGAGCGCTGATTGAAAAGAAAGTCTTCGGGATGGTCAAAATAATACCCTTCACCGTAGGCTGTGCCGCCGCAAATGAGTTCCAGCCCCAAATGCTCTGACAGAGCGTAGTTGATTAAGGGCTGCGCGCTGTCGGCGGACAGCACATAGTTTTGCAACAGGGTTTTGCGACGTATATCATAAATCGCGGCGCCGTTGGAGGTAATTGCGTAATCAAACAGACCGCTTTCGGCAATACATGCCGGCATGGCGCTGTAAGCCCTGCCGGTCGCCGCGACAAGCTTGATGTTCTGCGCCGCGCAGTGAGCCAAAACCTCGGCGGTATAAGCGCTCAACCGGCTGTGTTCATTTAATAGTGTGCCGTCCAAATCGGCGGCAATAAGTTGAATGTGCATAGTACTCCTCTTGACAAATAAGGATTTGTCGAGGTCGTTGACCTCGCAAATTCTTATTTGAAGCCTATTAGCAGTTAGCATATTGGCATATTAGCGAATGGGCGGGACACCCGCAC
>SVOD01000107.1 GCA_015066575.1 Oscillospiraceae bacterium | reverse complement strand
CGTGGTCGCGGCGGTTGACGGTGTGATGCCCCAGACCATTGAAGCCATTAACCACGCCAAGGCTGCCGATGTGCAGATTATTGTGGCGATTAATAAGATGGATAAGCCGGGCGCCAACCCCGATAAGGTGCTCAACGAGTTGACCGAGCATGAACTCGTTCCCGAGCAGTGGGGCGGCGATGTGATTTGCGTGCCCGTTTCCGCCAAGACCAAAGAGGGCTTACCCGAATTGCTCGACACCATCATTTTGGTGGCGGATATGGCGGAACTCAAAGCCAATCCCGACAGGCAGGCGAAGGGTGTGGTCATTGAAGCGCAGCTCGACAAGGGCAGAGGTCCCATTGCTACCTTCCTGGTACAAAAGGGTACCTTGCATACCGGTGATATTGTCGTTGCCGGTACCGCAGTCGGCAGAGTGCGCGTGATGACCAACGAACACGGAAAACAGCTCGAAGAAGCAGGTCCCTCCGTGCCGGTTGAAGTGATGGGCTTGGGCGAGGTGCCGAAGTCCGGCGATATCTTTGACGCCGTTACCGATGAAAAATTAGCCAGAGAATTGGTTGAGCAGAGAAAGCAGGAAGAAAAGCAGGCTATCTTTGACGCTCAAAATAAAGTCAGCCTCGACAATCTCTTTGAAACCATCGCCGAGGGCGAAAAGAAGGAATTGAAGATTATTGTTAAGGGCGATGTGCAGGGCTCGGTAGAAGCGGTGACGCAGAACCTGCTCAAGTTAAGCAATGAAGAAGTCAAGGTCAATGTTATTCACGGCGCGGTCGGCGGCATTACCGAGAGCGATGTGATGCTTGCCAATGCGTCGGATGCGATTATTGTCGGCTTTAATGTGCGCCCGGATGCCGTGGCGGCTGCCGGCGCGCAGAGAGACGGTGTGGACATTCGCACCTACCGCATCATCTATGATTGCATTGATGAAATTAAGCAGGCGATGAAGGGGATGCTCGCGCCCAAGTACAGAGATGTGGATATCGGCAGAGCCGAAGTGCGCCAGACCATTTCCATTTCCGCTATCGGCACGATTGCCGGTTGCTATGTGCTCGAGGGCAAGGTCACCCGCGATGCCAAAATCCGCTTAGTGCGCGACGGTATCATCATCACCGAAACGAGCATTTCTTCCCTGCGCCGCTTCAAGGATGATGTCAAAGAAGTGGTCAAGGGCTACGAATGCGGTATCGGGCTGGATAATTATAACGATATCAAGGAAGGCGATATCTTTGAAGCGTTTATCACCGAGGAGTATAGAGACTGATGGCAGGCTATAAAACAAGCAGAGTCGCGGAGGATATGAAGCGAGAAATCGTTACGGTCATTCGCGAGCTAAAGGACCCGCGCATAGCGGGAAAGATGCTCACGATTGTGCGGGTGGATGTTTCCGGCGACCTTTCCTATGCAAAGGTCTATGTCAGCGCTCTCGAGGGGCTTGACACTGCCAAAGCGGCGGCAAAGGCGCTTGCTAACGCGCAGGGTTATATTAAAAACCATGTTTCCAAAGCCCTGCACTTGAGAAAAACGCCCGAATTGCATTTTGTTGCCGATAACAGCATTGAAATCGGCATGAAAATTGATAAGATTTTAAAAGATAATCAGCCGACAGACTAATGCGGAATTCGGAATGCGGAATGCGGAATTAGAGGTGGCAACACGCAGTGTTGCATTGTAATGCGAGGCAAAGCCTCGCCACCTTAACTCCACTCTCCACTCTCCAAACTTCACACTTACTAAAGAGGAAACCATGAACATCACTTCTAAACAGGTTGCCGAAATTTTGGCACAACAGGACAACATCACGATATTGACGCACTTTCACCCCGATGGCGATACGCTCGGCTCGGCGGTGGCTTTGCTGCGCGCGCTGCGCAAGATGGGCAAGAAAGTCAATTTCCTCAATAACGACCCCATTCACCCGAAGTATGCGTACTTGTGGGAGGGGTTGCAAAAGCAGGATTTTGAAGAGCAGTTTGTGGTTGCGGTAGATATTGCCACCGAAGAGTTGCTTGGCGACGATTTAAAGGCGCGCTATGCGGGCAAAATCGCCTTGGCGATTGACCACCACCCCTCTAACACTCTCTTTGCAGGGGATACCTGTTTAGAGGGCGACAGTGCGGCAGCGGCGGAGATAGTGTACTACATTATTAAATATTTAGGTGTGGAAATCGATGCACAAATGGCTTCGTGCATTTACACCGGCATTTCCACCGACACGGGCTGTTTTAAGTTCCGCAACACCACGGCAAGAACTTTCTACATTGCCGGTGTGATGAAGGATTTGGGCGCCGACACCGAAAACATCAACGAAGTGATGTTTGAAATCAAAACCCGCGGCGAGTTGGAATTGGAGCGGCGTTTGCTTGAAAAAATGCACTATTACCTGGATAATCGCCTGGCAATTGCGCTCATCACCCAAGAGATGTACCGCGTAACCGGCACAACAGAGGATGAGTGCGACTACATTGCCTCCTTACCCCGCCAGGTAGCGGGTGTGATGGTCGGCATCACCATTCGCGAGCGCACCAACGGCACCTGGAAAGCCTCCGTGCGCACCAAACCGCCGATAGATGCTTCCGCCATTTGCAAGCAGTTTGGCGGCGGCGGCCATGCCAACGCGGCAGGTTGCCGTTTTGACGGCAGCTTAAAAGAGTTTGTGGCGAAATTTGTAGAAGTGGTCGAAGAGGCATTGCAATGACCGGAATTATTCCTATTGATAAGCCCGCCGGCATCACTTCCTTCGGTGCTGTGGCGCGCATGAGAAAAATACTGAACATGAAAAAAATCGGGCATGCGGGAACCCTGGACCCTATGGCAACCGGTGTGTTGCCGATATTGGTCGGTTCCGCTACCCGCTTTTTGGATTTTTTGCCCTGCAAGGATAAGCGCTATACGGCGGTTATTCAGCTGGGCTATACCACCGATACGCTGGATACGACGGGTGAGATTGTAAGCCGCTCGTCACAGAGTGTGACCCGCCCCGAATTAGACGAGGCGGTCGGTTGCTTTTTAGGCAAAATTGCGCAGGTGCCCCCGATGTATTCCGCCGTGCAGAAAGGCGGGGTGCGCCTGTATGAATTGGCGCGCAAAGGGCAGAGCATTGAGCGAGAGGCGCGCGAGGTGGAGATATATGCGCTGCATATCCTTTCTTTTGACGAAGCGGCGCAGGAGTTCACATTAGATGTTGCCTGCTCGGCAGGCACCTATATTCGCACCCTTGCCGATGACATCGGGAAGAAGCTCGGCTGCGGTGCCTGCCTGGCAGGTTTGCGGCGCACCGAGGGCAGCGGCTTTAAACTTGCCGCCTGCTACAGTTTTGAAGAGATTGAGGAGTACGCCGCGCACAACCGGCTGGAAAAGCGCATTATCCCGATTGAGGATGCCCTTTCTTATTATCCGGCGGTCTATGTCAGTCAAAAGCAGGCAGTGCGGTTCTCCAACGGCGGCGAGCTGGCGCTGGAGCGCCTCAAAGGCAGTTACGAACCGGGCTTATACCGCATGTTTGACCCTGAAGATGTATTTTTGGGTATTGGCGAAGCGGATAACGCCGCCGGCATCATGAAAGCAAAGAAAATATTGAGTAGTTAATGCGGAATGCGGAGTGCGGAATTCGGAATTAGTGGGAGGGACACCCTCACCCGATTTAAAATCGATATGCGCATTGCGCTCGATATATTGCTTACAGCAATTCGATATAATCCGCTCAAGCAGATTTCGATATGTTTGCTAAAGCAAACGAGAATGGTGGCAAGGCGATGCCTTGCAGTTTAAAATGCGCGCAAGGCGCGCCACCTTAATTCAACATTCAACATTCAAAATTGTTCGCGTAAGCGAACCACTCTCCACTCTCAAAACTAATAAGAAAGAGGAAGCTCTATGACATCCGTTGCACTTGGAAATTTTGATGGTGTGCATAGCGGGCACCGGGCGGTGCTCCAAAACGCGGCGCGCTTTGAACAAAGCGTTTGCCTGCTTTTTCGCACCCATCCCGCCAGGGTGCTCGGTGCGCCGGCGTTTGCCGCCATTCTTTCGCGCGAAGCCAACGAAGCGAAGATTTTAGAGTGCGGTATCGGGCGCTGTGCGTATTTGGATTTTGAAGAGATAAAGGACTTTTCACCCGAGCAATTTTTTGAAAAAATTCTTATTGGAACGTTAGGGGCGGATGTGATTTGCTGCGGCTATAATTACAGCTTCGGTAAGGACCGCCGCGGCAATGTGGCACTGCTGCGGGAATTGTGCGCTCGGCACGGCAAACAGCTGTTGGTCAGCGAGCCGGTAAATTATGCCGGTGCGCCGGTCAGCTCCTCGCGCATTCGCGCGTGTTTACAGCGCGGCGAGGTGGAGCAGGCAAACGCAATGCTCGGCTACAACTTCTTTTATGAGGGCGAAGTTGTCAGCGGTAAGCGGCTCGGCAGAGAATTGGGTTTTCCCACGCTTAACCAGTATTTGAGCAAGCATTTGGTGCAGCCGCGCGCGGGGGTGTATGCTGCAAGCGTGCGCATCGGTGCGAATACGTATAGGGGGTTAACCAATATCGGCGACAACCCCACCATCGGCAGTGACAACTTTCGCAGCGAAACCTATGTGTTTGATTTTGATAAAGAGGTGTACGGGCAGACGGCGCGCATAGAGTTGCTGCACTTTATTCGACCGGAGCAGACCTTTGAGAGTATAGGGGCATTGCGCGCGCAGGTATTACAGGATATTGAGAGGGCAAAAGAAAATGTATGAAACGGTAAAGGCAATCTTTTTTGATTTTGACGATACGCTGCAGTCCAGAGCAGGCGCATTTCGCATTTATTGCGACAATTTTCTCACCCGCTATTTTCCCGACATACAGGGCGAAGAAAAAGAGCGCCGCATGGATGAAATGGAAACGCATGTGGACGGCGGCTATAAATCCCGCGAAGCGTACTGGCCGGAGATGATTGATTTGTGGGGGTGGAAAGAAGCACCGCCGCTGGCGGATTTGGTCGAAGACTTCAATTCCCGCTTCGGCAAAGCGGTTGTAATGCTTGAGGGCAGTGTGGAGACATTACAGGAGCTTAAGCGGCGCGGGTATATGCTCGGCATGGTGACCAACGGCAATTCACTCTTGCAAAACACCAAGCTCGATACCGCCGGTATTCGCGATTTGTTTGATATGGCGGTGGTTTCCGATGATATCGGTATTTGGAAACCCGACAAGGGCATTTTTGAATACGCGATGCAAACGCTCGGTGTCACACCCGAAGAGTCCTTATTTGTGGGCGACCACCCGCTCAATGATATTCAGGGCGCGCTCGGCGCGGGCATGCATGTGGTCTGGGTAGACTACGGCTCCTTTGCAGGGCAGGCGACACCCGGTGTGCCGGCAATCAAAAATGTGCGTGAATTATTGCCACTTTTGAAGGGAAAAGAATAAAAACATTCACAAAAAGTGAAAATCGCGTGCAAAAACAGCACTTTTTGCAAGTTTTTTGTTTATCTCTTGCAAAAAATGCTTGCAATTTTAAAATTGGTATAGTATTATTTTTATGTTATTTTATTTTTTCATTGAGATTGTGCGCCTTTGTTGCGCTCAATCGGGGGAATGAAAAAGCAATTTGAAATTTTTAAGTGAGGTGTTTTAAATGGAACTTACCAACGCATATTTACTCGGTATTCAAAAGAAAGTGGAAGAAAAGAACCCCGCCGAGGCAGAATTTCACCAGGCAGCCAAAGAAGTGCTGATGTCTTTACAGCCGGTTGTCGAGAAAGACCCGAAGTATATGGAAAGCGGTGTGATTGAGAGACTTGTGGAGCCGGAAAGGCAGATTATGTTCCGCGTTCCGTGGGTAGATGACAGCGGCAAAATTCAAGTCAACAGAGGTTTCAGAGTGCAGTTTAACTCTGCTATCGGTCCCTACAAGGGCGGCTTGCGTTTTCACCCGACCGTTAACCTCGGCGTGATTAAATTCCTCGGCTTTGAGCAGATTTTTAAGAACTCCCTGACCACCCTGCCCATGGGCGGCGGTAAAGGCGGTTCCGACTTTGACCCGAAGGGCAAGAGCGAAGGCGAAATTATGCGCTTCTGCCAGTCCTTTATGACCGAGCTTTACAGACATATCGGCCCCGATACCGATGTGCCCGCAGGCGACATCAATGTCGGCGGCAGAGAAATCGGCTACCTGTTCGGTCAGTATAAGAGAATTACCAATACTTTTGCCGGCGTTTTGACCGGTAAGGGCTTAACTTTCGGCGGCTCCTTGGCAAGAACCGAAGCCACCGGCTACGGGCTTTGCTACTTTACCGAAAATATGCTTAATGCCAACGGCAAGTCTTTCAAAGGCCAGACCGTTGTCATTTCCGGTAGCGGTAATGTGGCGATTTATGCGCACCAAAAGGCAACCGAGCTCGGCGCAAAGGTTGTTGCGATGTGTGACTCCAACGGCTATATTTACGACAAAAACGGCGTAGACCTTGCGGCGATTAAGCAAATCAAGGAAGTCGAGAGAAAGAGAATTAAGGAATACTTAACTTACCATCCGGATGCCGAGTATCACGAAGGCTGCAAGGGCATTTGGACCATTCCTTGTGACATCGCACTGCCCAGTGCTACCCAAAATGAAATTGATGAAGAGAGCGCGAAGGCTTTGGCGGCAAACGGCTGCTACTGTGTGAGCGAAGGCTCCAATATGTCCTCCACACCGGGTGCGATTGAGGTTTACTTTGCCAACAAGATGCTCTATGGTCCCGCGAAGGCGGCAAATGCCGGCGGCGTAGCGGTTTCCGGTTTGGAAATGAGCCAAAACAGCGAAAGACTTTCCTGGAGCTTTGAGAAGGTAGATAAAAAGCTGCAGGCAATTATGAAAGATATTTTTGAAAATTGCGATGAAAAGAGCAAGATGTACGGCATGCCCGGCAACTACATGGCAGGCGCCAATATTGCCGGCTTCCTCAAGGTTGCGGATGCAATGATTGCGCAAGGCAACTAACAGCCGATAAATAACATAATAAAGCGGTGTGCTGCGGCACACCGCTTTAATGTTATACATAGTAAACGCTTTGAGGGTGGGCACTCAAATGCGGAATGCGGAATTCGGAATTAATGGTGGCGCGCGGGGCGCGCATTAGAATGTAGAATTTAGAAATTAGAATGTAGAATTGTGGCGCGCGATTGGCGCGACGGAGGGAGAGTGAAAGAGGTCGTAGACCTCGACAAATCCTTATTTGTCTATCAGTAAATTAGTTTGGTAGCAAAATAAACAAGCGATTTTTAATTATATAGTAAAAATAGACAAAAGAGTAACTTAAAATTGTGATAATATTCCTACTTTCTTTTTTTATGTGATTTTTATATAATATATTCGTAAAAATATTTGGTGCAATTTTTGAGCCAATTATTTAACTTGGTTTATTTTTTGAATACCACTACATTTTCCTTTCATTTCAAGTTTCGCTTTCTGTTTTTTTGAAAGTGACTGCCCTGCAGAGCAGCTGCAGGGCAGGAGACTTGAAACGGCAGCGCTCAAAGAGCGCTGAATGATGTTGCCCTTGCAGGCAAATGATGTAGCCTGAAAGGCTAATGATGTTT
>SVOD01000008.1 GCA_015066575.1 Oscillospiraceae bacterium | reverse complement strand
GGGTGTTATACACCGTAAATGAGCCGGGCACCGGGCATTTGAGCCTTGCAATCACCGCATCGCCCAACAATTCGTATGTAATGCCGCGCGCATCCAGCTGAATATTCTTTGCCACGAAATCGGCGCTGTTGTCCTTGGCGGAATAGGTCACCACCTTGCAGCGCAACCCCTCCCGCATATAGGCGGCATAGGGGTCATCGAGATTGATAATGGCTGTATCGCAGTTGGCAAAGAGCTTTTTCTTCGCCGCCGCATAATTTTCCATTGTGCCGTGAAAATCCAAATGGTCCTGCGTTAAATTGGTGAAGATGGCAATGTCAAAATGCAAGCCGTCTACCCTGCCCTGCGCCAACGCCTGGCTGGAGACCTCCATCACGCAATACTGACAGCCTGCATCCGCCATCCTGCGGAAGAGCTGCTGCAGCTCATAGGCAGTCGGAGTCGTGTACTGCGCTTCAAATGCTTCTCCCCCCACCATGTTCTGCATGGTGCCGATTAAGCCCATTTTGATGCCGAAGAGCTCAAACAGGCTCTTGATAAAGTAAGTCGACGAGGTTTTACCGTTGGTGCCGGTCAAACCGATAAGCTTCAACTGCTTTGCGGGATTACCGAAGAAATTGGCGCACATCACGGAATATGCACTGCGGGTGTTTTCGACCACCACTTCTTTTTTTAGCCCCAAAGAGTGGTCGCAGACGACGGCTGCCGCACCCTTGTCGAGCATCTCCCGAGCGGCGCTGTGACCATCAAAATTTGCGCCCTTGATGCAGACAAACACACTGCCCTTTTTGACTTTTCTCGTATCGTCCGTGATATCCTTAACTCTGACATTCCTGTAATCGGATATCACCTTGACTCCCGTTAACAATTCCGATATTTTCATGTATGTGCACCTCCGAAAATTGTTGTTGCGTTTGTTTAATCTTCCACGGCGGCATCCCCTGTATAGGTGTCGCTTACACCGCTCGAAGCGATAAAGAATACCGTAATGACGGAACCCTTCTCCACCTCGCTGTCCTTTTCCTCGGACTGCCGGTAAGCGGTGACCGTGCCGCTCTCCAGATTGTTTCCGCTAAAGCGGATATTTAAACCGTTTTCCGTCGCCAGCGAGTTGGCTTCCGAAACACTCAGCCCCGTAAAATCAGGTACCTTCACGGTTTCTGCTTTGTAGTCTTTATCCGTATACAGCACCACCGTGCCGCCGCCCGGAATATTTCTGTCTGCCGCGGGGGATTGAC
Organism: Oscillospiraceae bacterium; assembly: GCA_015066575.1. Taxonomy (GTDB): domain Bacteria; phylum Bacillota; class Clostridia; order Oscillospirales; family Acutalibacteraceae; genus RUG714. The sequence continues at coordinate 31,066 of SVOD01000008.1, read as the reverse complement.
CGGTAATTTCCTTCCCATCACCCACAACGATATATTGCAGATTGCTGTCCTCTAATACCGACTGCGCTTTATCCACACTCATGCCGACAAGCGACGGTGTCGCAGTTTCCAGCTGTGTCATTTCATCCTCGGTATACTGCGGCTGCACGTTGTAATACTTCATCGCTTCCTCAATGACTGCCGCCACGGAGGGCGCCGCGTTGGTACCGCCGCCGATATTGCCGCCCTGCGGTTCATCGACCGCAATGAGCACTGCCACTTTCGGGTCATTTGCCGGCGCAAACGCCACAAAGCTGGTAACATACTTTTTGCCGGTGTCGTCCTGAATGGTGCCGAGCTTTTCGGAGGTACCGGTCTTACCCGCTACCCTGTAGCCGGCTACATAGGCATTTTTACCGGTGCCGTATTTGACCACTTCTTCCAGCATCAGGCACAAGGTGGAGGAGGTGGATTCGGAAATCACCTGCCGGCGCACCTTGGGCTGTGTGGTGGAGGTCACATTGCCTTCGCTGTCGAGCACTTCCTTAACCACATACGGTTGCATCAGTTTGCCGCCGTTTGCCGCAGCGCACACCGCAGTCATCATTTGAATGGGGCTGACCTGGAAGGACTGCCCGAAGGACTCGGACGCAAGCTCCACGCGCCCCATTTCATCTTCGGTGTGGTAGGTGACACCCGCAGCGGGTGTTGCCTCACCGGGCAAGTCAATATTGGTCTTTTCCGTAAAACCGAAGGCTTCAAAGTATTTGTAAAAATTGTGGACACCCAGCTTTTGCCCGACGGTAATAAACCACGGGTTACAGGAATTCTGCAAGCCCTCCGAGAAGGTTTCCAGCCCGTGACCGGTTCTGAGCTGACAGTGATAAACCCTGTCCTCGACTTCAATGCTGCCGGAATCATAGTATGTATCATCGGGCTTGACTACCCCTTCCTCAAGCGCCGCGGCAGCCGTGATAATCTTAAATACGGAGCCGGGTTCGTAGGTATCGGAAATGGTGCGGTTTCTCCACTGGGCTATGAGGGCATCGGACTCTGCCTGTGCGCGCTCTTTCTTATCCGTAATCTTGGCAATGTCTTTCTTGACATCCTTATCTTTTATCTCCCACGGGTCATCGGAATTAAAGTCGGGCTTGTTGGACATGGCAAGAATCGCGCCGGTATTGACATCCATCACAACCCCGTAGGCATATTTGGCATCCGCGTTGGTTCTGGCGGTATCCAAGTTCTTTTCCAGAGAATACTGCAGCACATCGTCAATGGTCAGCACAATGCTCGAGCCGTCGCTTGAGTCAATCACGCTCTCGTAGTTGTTGGGCATGGAACCCGATTGTGCATTTTTCGCCGTCACAATTCTGCCTGCCGTGCCGGTGAGCGTGTCATCATAAAAAGCCTCGAGCCCCTCAATGCCCTGCCCGTCGGAACCGACAAAGCCCAGCACCGTTGCCGCAAAAGAGGAGGAAGAGTAATATCTCTTGGTGGAGGTTTCCACGCCGACGCAGGAGGTGTACTGTTTGTCGGTGGTATACGCAAGCAGTTTTTGCTTCATTTCGTGCTCGACATCGTCTTTAATCACTTCGTAGCGCGTGTCCTTTTTGCAGGCGGCAAGCACATCTTCCTGTTTGACATCTAAAATTTTGGAAAGGTTTTGCGCCAATTCCTCTGCCACATTTTTGCCGCTCTTTTCCGCTTCGCTTTTAACGCTGACCGGGTCAATGAAGACCTTCCAAACCGTTGCGCTCTGCACAAGCACATTCATATTGCTGTCATAAATTGTGCCGCGCTCGGCTTCAATGATGGTATCGGAGAGCTGGTTTTGCAGTGCTTTTTCCTTGTAGTAATTCCCCTTAACCAATTGAACCCACATCAGCTTTACCCCCAAAATGGCAAAACCGATGAATATAACAAGCATCAAAACCCTGATTCGCTTTAAGCTGATTTTTTTGATTGCCTTTTGCAAATTCTGTTCCTCCAATGATATTCTGCCTCTATAATATTATATTTATTATATTATAAGAATAAAGGCTAACGAGAGTCTTTGAAAAAAGGCTCTCGTAATTATATTATTGCGTTGTTTTAAAAATTACTCGCTGACTCTGACCCCATCGGTCGAATTGTCCGTAGAGTCCACTTCAATGTATCGAATTTGGCTGGAGTCGCGCTTAACCATATGCAGCTGCTTAACGGCTTTTTGCTCGACCGTGTCAAGGCTCATAATTTCATAAAGGCGGTTGTTGAGCGCCACATTTTCACTTTGAGAAACCTTAATCTCGCTATTGAGATTGTCGAGCTCTCTGGTTTTTTCGGTCAGGCTCACCTGCAGATAAATGCGGCTGCCAAGCAGTGTGAACAAAATGAGAGACACTGCCATGACGCGAATAAACCTATTGCGGTAATGATGCTTTTCCTCCTGTTGCTGCTTAAAGCTCTTTTTGGGAGCACGCACAATTTTCGGTTCAAATCCCCTTTTCTCGGGTTGCTCCTGAGGCAGCACCTGTCTTCTGGGGGAAAATGTTTCAAAATCATATGCACTGTTGTCGTAAACTGCCATTTTTTATTCCTCTCACCACTGTATTTTAGCGAAGCCCTTGCTTCGGTAGTATTTGTCTTTACAATTTGACCGCCGAGCGCAAACGCGCGCTGCGGCTGCGATTATTCTCTTCCACTTCCCGCTGTGTCGGCGCCACGGCCTTGCGCACCCTCGCGCGCGGCGTTTTACCGCACACACATACGGGAAAATCCTTCGGACAGGTACAGCCCTGCGCCCATTCTTTCATTTTCGTTTTCACCAGCCTGTCTTCCAAAGAATGGAAGGTGATAACGGAAATCACACCGCCCGTATTCAGGCAATCGAGCGCGCTGTCAAGCGCCTGTTCGAGCGCATCGAGCTCGGCGTTGACTTCAATGCGCAGCGCCTGAAAGGTCTTACGCGCCGGATGTGCCCCTCTCTTGGCGGATTCGGGCATGGAAGCCTTGATGATATCCACCAATTCAAAGGTTGTCTCTATCGGCTTCTCGCTGCGCGCTTTGACAATGTTTTTGGCAATTGAACGCGCGTATTTTTCCTCACCGTAGCGGAAAATAACAGCGGCAAGTTCCTGCTCGCCGTAGCTGTTGACAATCTCTTTTGCCGAGGTGCCCTGCTGCGCCATGCGCATATCCAGCGGTGCATCAAAGTGATACGAAAACCCTCTTTCTGCCGTGTCCAGTTGGTGGGAACTGACACCGATATCCAGCAGAATACCGTCCGCTTTAGAGATGCCGATATCCGATAGAATGTTTTTAATATGACTAAAATTATTATTAATTATAATAACATTTTGATTGGCAGCGAATCGTTTCCCGAGTATTGACAGCGCATCCGGGTCCCGGTCTACGGCAACGAGTGTGCCGCTTTCGCCAAGCTGTTGCAGGATGGCTGCCGTGTGGCCGCCGCCGCCTGCCGTGCCGTCCACATACACACCGCCGGGCTTGATGGCAAGCGAATCAACCGCTTCGTGCAGAAGCACCGAGGTGTGCTCAAACTTCATCGCTGTCTTCTTCACCGCTGTCTTCTTCGTCGCTTTCATCGTAGTCGAACTTCATATAGGACATCAGAATATCTCTTTCTTCTGCAGAGAGTTCCACAACGTTGTTAAACTCGCTGTCGTTCCAGACTTCAATATACGGTCCCATGCCCGCGAGCACAATGGTTTCTCCGATTTCCAAGCCGAGCGCCTTGCGCAGCTGCGGCAGGAGCACCACTCTGCCCTGCTTGTCCGTTTTCGCACTGAAAGAAAACGCATTAAATCTTCTGGCGAGTTTCGTAAACAAATTGAGCGGCAATTTGGAAATTTGGCGGCTGATGCTGTCAAACATTTTGTTTTCCATAATGTACAGGCATTTTTCAATACCCAATACAATTTTGAATTCTTCCCCAAGCCCTTCGCGGTATATCGCAGGAATGACAATACGGCATTTATTGTCGAGTTTGGTTTCCGCTTGTGCGGTAAATGTATTGTATGCCATATCTTCACTCCTTTCCTGAGGGATAATTTGGGAAAAATTGTAGGGATGATTTGTGTTTAGATGGCAATTCGCGGCACCAGCTACCACCTAGTGTTTATATTATATTATATTTATGCCCTAAATGCAAGCCATTTTTTAAAAATATTTCATCTTTTTTGCGCAAAAAAAGAGAACCGCAAAATATTGTGGTTCTCTCAAAAAAAATACTAAATATGCTGTTGTATGATGCCCGTTTTTGCCAAAGAATCAGTCACAAACTCACCGAGTTTTCACTCGGTTTTTTGCGAAGGATTCTTTTCGGCGGGCAACGCAGGTTTTAGTCTTCGATATCGGATTCACCGACAACGGCATCGGCAGTGCCCTTAAAGGACTGTCTTGCGCGGCGCAGCTCGGAAAGGTTGTCATAGAGCGCATCATCCGCCTGGCGCATCAACTCATCCACAAAGCGAATAGCGCTGTTTCTCATGGCAGTCGCCTTATCCTTTGCCTCGGCAAGAATGTCGTTGGCTTCGCCGTTGGATTTTGCCAGAAGGGCGTTGGACTGTGCCTGTGCCACTTTCATAACCTCAGTGTCGGATACCATCAGCTGCTGCTGCTCCTCCGCCTTTTTAATGGTCATCTCGGCATCCGCGGCAGCCTTTTCAAGGATTGTTGCTCTATCTTCAACAATCTTCTTTGCCTTTCTGATTTCTTCGGGCATATTCAGGCGGATATCTTCAATGATTTCCTTCATTTTTTCGCCGTCTACCATAATTTTATTGGTCAAGACAACCGATTTACCATCCTCAATTGTTTCCTCCAGTAAATCCAAAAAATCTTCAATAGTCACTGTGTTATTCTCCTTTCATTTTACCGAAATACTATCTCGGCATGAATCTGTTCACTATATCATCATGTATAGCCGGCGGAACAAATTTGCGAATGTCGCCGCCAAGCTTGCATACCTCTTTAACAGCGGAAGAGCTCAAGAACATATTTTCGCTGTCTGTCATCAGGAACACGGTTTCCACATCGGCATTCAGGCTTTTATTCATCAATGCCTGCTGGAATTCATATTCATAGTCGGACACCGCGCGCAGCCCTTTGACAATGGCAACAGCGCCCTTCTCTTTCGCGTAATCGGCAAGTAAAATATCGCTGACGCCTTCCACCTCAACATTGGGAATATCCGCCGTACAGCGGCAAATAAATGCCACTCGCTCCTCTATCGAAAAGGCCGCGGTTTTCGCGCTGTTCATCATCACACTGACAATGACTTTATCAAAAAGGGTTGACGCCCTCCTGATGATATCCAAATGCCCCACTGTCACCGGGTCAAAGGAACCGGGGCAAATACAAACTCTCATTTAATTCTCTCTTCTGTAGTAATTCAAGCGCATGGTTCCGTACTGCTTGGTTTTGACTTTAACAAAGCCGTTTTCCAAGCAATCGGGTGTCGCTTCCTCCACCGGACACTCCGCTGCAATCACGCCGCCCTCGCGCATCACACGGCTGACCGCCGGCAGGGCTTCCTGCAACAGCCCCACCCGATACGGCGGGTCTAAAAATGCGATGTCGAACTGCTGTGTGCAGTGCTTGAGGTAAGCCAAACTGTCGCTGCAAACAACCTGCCCTTCGAGCCGGCACAGCGCCAGGTTTTGCTTGGTCAGCGCTACGGACTGCCTGCTGCTGTCGACAAACACAGCCTGCCTTGCGCCGCGGCTGAGCGCCTCAATCCCGAGCTGTCCCGAACCGGAAAACAAATCCAACACACAGGCATCCTGCAGCTCAAATTGCAAGGAAGAAAACAGTGCTTCCTTGACTTTATCGGTAGTCGGTCTGACAGCATTGTCTGCCGGTGTCAGCAACCTTCTGCCGCCGCACTTGCCTGCAATGACTCGCAATCGTTCACACCTCGGCTCGGAGATTTCGGTAGTGGGAATCAAAACAAAATCCCAATCTCAAATAATATACTATATTATTAAAATAATGTCAAGCTATTTCCCTTCCGGTGCCTGCAAAGCCTCCTTGATTCTTTGCGCCAGCTCCGGCGAAAACCCTTTGAGAAGCGCGATTTCCTCGGTCGTTGCCTCCCTGATTTTGCGCAGAGAGCCGAAGTGCCTGAGCAGCTGCTTTGCCCTTGCCTGCCCCACGCCTTCAATCGCGGTCAAACCGGTAGAAATCGTGCTTTTTTTATGCTTTTTGCGGTGGTAAGTGATGGCAAAACGGTGCACTTCATCCTGGATTTGAGTGACCAGCGCAAACGCCGTGCGCACGCTGTTAATTTGTATCTCCCCGCCGGAGGTGGCAATCGCTCTTGTCTTGTGCTTGGAATCCTTGACCATACCGAACAGCGGCACATCGATTCCCATCTGCGCAAGCACGGGCTGCACCGCACTGACCTGCCCTTTGCCGCCGTCAAGCAAAATCAAATCCGGCAGCTGCTTAAAGCTGCTGTCCGCCTCATCCTCATAGTAGTGCCGAAATCTTCTCCCGAGCACCTCCGCCATCGAAGCATAGTCATCCTGCCCGCTAAAGCCCTTGATGGTAAAGCGCTTATAGGCTTTTTTATAGGGCTTTCCGTCTTTAAAAACGACCATACCCGCGACATTGTCCTGCCCGCCGGTATGAGAAATATCGTAGCTTTCAATCCAGCTCGGCGGTGCGCTCAATCCCAACAGACGCGCCAGCTCATCGAGCGCCGCGGTCTGCCTCATACTCATGCCCTCATACAGAGCCAAATGCTGTGCGGCATTTTGGCGGCAAAGCTCGCAGAGCTTAACCTGTTCTCCCTTTTTGGGCACAATCAGCTTCACGTTTTTGCCCGCTTGCGAAGTAAAATAAGCTTCGAGAAGTGCGGCATCCTCAATTTCATCCTCAAAAAGGATGCGCGGTGGTATATCATCCCTCATCGCGTAAAAACGCAGCAGCAATTCCCTGACAGCCTCCCCGGTGTCGGGTGTATTGTCCACAATAAAGTTTTCACTTTCCTGCAGGCGATTGTCGCGAAAGCGCAGCACACTCAAGCACATCTTCTTATTGCCTCTGACAAGGGCAAATACATCTTCGCTGCGGTAGGTGCCCGCCACAACCTTTTGCCTGTCATTCAAGCGCTCAATCGCGGCTATGCGGTCGCGCAGGCGCGCCGCTTTTTCAAACTGCATTTTTTCGCTGTAATCGAGCATTTTTTGCTGCATAAGCTTCAGCACCTGCTTGCTGTTTCCCTGCAAAAACGCCAGCGCCTGCTCGATGGTCTCGGCATATTCCTCTTGCGAGATTTTACCGGTGCAAACGCCCATACACTTCCCGATATGGTAGTTTAAGCAGGGGCGCGTTTTGCCGAAATCGCGCGGAAAAGACTTGTTGCAATCGGGCAGCATAAAAATGCTGTTGGCCTCCCTGACCGAGGCGGAAATTGCCCACGAGGAAGTGAAGGGTCCCATATATTTAGCGCCGTCATCCGCCTTTTGCTTGACCTCGCTGATGCGCGGATATGCCTCCCGGGTAACGCGAATATAGCTGTAGCCTTTGTCATCCTTGAGTAAGATATTGTACTTGGGCTGATACTGCTTAATCAGACTGCACTCGAGCACCAGCGCTTCAAACTCGCTGTCGGTCAAAATGTAATCGAAGTCTTCGACATTTGAGACCATCATCACGGTCTTGGTATTGTGGGAAGAATTCTTGCGAAAGTAAGAAGTGACGCGGTTTTTGAGCTTCTTTGCCTTGCCGACATAAATAACCTTTTTGCTCTTGTCTTTCATAATGTAGACACCGCTTTGCAGCGGCAGTGCATTGGCTTTTTTGAGCAATCTCTCTATTCTTTGCAAGCTTCTTCACCTTCTTTCTTGTTTGCACACTTGTGCGCCTGTTCGTTGGTGCGAACTGCTTTTAAAATGCGAAGCATAGCTTCGCCACCTTTAATTCCGCATTCCGAATTCCGCATTCCGCATTGTAATTGTCATAAACATAAAGGCACTGTGAAGCATTCACAGTGCCGGGTTATCTGTCATCTTTTTTAGCCGTTTAAGCCTTCCTCGACAAGCTCTACCAAGCTGTTGACAGCAAGCTCTTCATCGGCGCCGTCGGCAATAATGTTGATAGAAGTATCTTGTGCAATACCGAGCGAGAGCACACCTAAAAGGCTCTTTGCATTGACTCTTCTGCCGTCCTTCTCCACCCAGATGGTAGATTTGAATTCATTGGCTTTTTGAATAAAGAATGTCGCAGGACGCGCATGTAAACCGACTTTATTACTGACTTCAACACTTTTAATAAACATATTAATACCCCCAAACGCAATCGCAGTTTTAGATTGGTTTATTTCTTAAAATACAATATATATTATACCTTTTTTTAGCAATAGGTCAATATTTTCGCACCGCTTTTTTACATTTTCAGCTTTCTTCCCGAATATTTATTTAACGGTGTTAAGTTTTTTGTGCAAATTTACAAAAAATCAGCTGTTTTTTTACGTTTAGAGCAGAATTTATAAACAATTGCCCGTGAAAATGTTTAATTTGACTCAAATTCACCTTTTAATTGCTGCACATACGCGCGCTCTTTTTCGCTCAAATCGGCGCGCTCCAGAAGGTCGGGGCGGCGCAAAAGGGTACGCCTGATTGCCTGCTGCCGCTTCCATGCGGCAACCGCCTTGTGATGTCCCGAAAGCAAAATATCCGGCACGGTTTTGCCGCGCCATTCATAAGGTCTTGTATACTGCGGCGCTTCCAAAAGAGAGGCAAAATGGCTTTCATTGGTGTAGGCCTCCTCATTTGGCAGCACCCCCGGCACCATGCGCGCAATGCAGTCCGCGAGCAGCAGCGCCGGCAGCTCGCCGCCGGTGAGCACATAGTCACCGCAGGAGATTTCTTCATCGACAATTTCTTCAATCACGCGCTCGTCCACACCCTCGTAATGCCCGCATAACAGGGCGATGTTATCGAGCTTGCTCAGCTCCAGCGCGCGCTGTTGGGTGAGGGTTTTGCCCTGTGGCGACATATAAATCAAATGCGGCTTTTTTTCCAACGCTTCGCACAGCGACATATAACAATCATAAATCGGCTGTGCCTGCATCACCATCCCGGTGGTGCCGGCATAGGGCGCATCATCCACCCGATTGTGCTTGTCGAGCGTGTAATCGCGAATATTTTCGCACTCAATGGTAATTGCGCCTTTTTTCCTGGCTCTGCCGATAATGCTCTCATTTAAGTACGCATAGCACATCTCGGGAAACAGAGTTAATATATCAATGCGCATCTTCAAACAGCCCTTTCATTTTATGAATATACACTTTGCCCTCTTCTATACACACTTTTTTGACTACGTCCGGAATATTGGGAATGAGCACTTCCCTTTCCCCGTTGCGGATAAACCACACATCGTTGGCAGGGTACGCCTGCACATCGCTGACAGTGCCGAGCACTTCGCCGCCGACTTCATCAACTGCCTGCAGACCGATAATATCTTCAATAAAATAGCTGCCCTGCGGCAATACTGCCTGACTTTTTTGAATAAACAGCGACTTGCCGCGCAGGCGCTCCGCTTTTTCCACGGTATCGACACCCTCTAAGCTGAGCAGTGTCACATTCCCGTGAGGGCGCGCGGCAATCACGCGCACGGGCTCCTGCCCGCCGCTGTCAAAAAAAACCGTATCAAATCCGCTCAAAAAGGATGCATCGTCACTCAGCGGCTTGACGCGCATTTCACCGCGCACACCGTGGGTTGACACAATCTTTCCCGCTTCCAGGTACTCTTTTGCCATGCTTTCTCCCTGCAACAAACAAAAAACCCCGCATCCGCAAAAGGACTTCGGGGGTTTTTGTCATTTTAGTCAATTTCCACCGCAATTTTCGCATCCTGCCGGTTGGAGGCAGCGCGCATCACAACGCGAATTGCCTTGGCAATTCTGCCCTGCTTACCGATAACGCGCCCCATATCATCGGGTGCAACGTGCAAATGGTATACCGTTACCCCTTCCGCGTTCGGTTCATCAACCTCTACGGTGACTTCTGAAGGTGCGTCAACTAAACCCTGTGCGATGGACACAAGTAAATCTTTCACTTATTTTTCCTCCGTTTTGAAAACCCTGCCCGCAATTAAAGAACGCCGTTTTTCTTCAAAAGGGCTTTGACGGTATCGGTCGGCTGTGCGCCATTGCTAATCCATTGCTTTGCCTTTTCCGCATCCACCTTGATTTCCGCAGGCTCCTTCAAAGGATTGTATACACCGATTTCCTCGATGAAACGACCGTCACGAGGATATCTGGAATCTGCCACCACGATACGATAGTAGGGTGCTTTCTTAGCGCCCATTCTACGAAGTCTGATTTTTACTGCCATTTTAATTTACCTCCCAAATATATTGGTATTGTTTCCATAATTTATTCAAGCAGGTTACCCTGCCGGTTTACGAAAAAAGTGTGGAGTGTGGAGTGTGGAGTTGTGGTGGCGAAACTGCGTTTCGCATTCTAATGTGCCGCAAGCGGCACCACCGCTCATTCCGCATTCCGAACTCCGCATTCCGAATTAAAACCCAAATCCGCTCATACCGCCGGGGCCCATACCGCCCATGCCGCCCATGCGGGACATTTTGCGCTTCATGGACTTGGAGTTCATCTGCTTAAACATCTTTTGCATATCGCGATGCTGCTTGAGCACACGGTTGACATCTTCCACCTGCGTACCGCTACCCGCAGCAATTCTACGCTTGCGAGACGGGTTGATAATATCGGGATTCTTGCGCTCCTTCGCCGTCATCGAGCGAATGATTGCCTGTAAGCGGTCGAACTGGCGCTCGTCGATATCCGCATCGCCGATTTTCTTGCTCATCCCGGGAATCATGCCCAGCAGGTCCTTAATCGAACCCATATTGCGGATTTGCTCCAATTGCTCAAGCAAATCATCTAAATCAAATTTATTTTTTCTGAGCTTTTGCTCTAATTTTGCCGCCGATTTTTCATCAATCTGCTGTTCGGCTTTCTCAATAAGGGTGAGTACATCGCCCATGCCGAGAATGCGCTTTGCCATTCTGTCGGGGTGGAATACTTCCAAATCCTCGAGTTTCTCGCCGATACCTGCAAATTTGATTGGCTTGCCGGTTACCGCCTTTGCGGAAAGTGCCGCACCGCCTCTGGTGTCACCGTCGAGCTTGGTAATCACCAAACCGTCTATCCCCAGGGCTTCATCAAATGCCGCTGCCACATTGACCGCATCCTGACCGGTCATGGCATCGACGACAAGCAAAATTTCGTGCGGATGCACCTGCGCTTTAATGTTGCGCAGCTCATCCATGAGCACTTCATCAATATGCAAGCGACCTGCGGTATCTAAAAACATATAGTCGTAGCCGTAGTCCCTTGCGTATTTGACTGCCTCCAGGGCAATTTGCACCGGGTCTGACTGCCCTTTTTCAAAAACGGGAACGCCGATTTTTTCGCCCACAACCTGCAGCTGCTTAATCGCAGCCGGTCGGTATACGTCACAAGCGACCAGCAGCGGGCGGTGCCCCTGATTTTTGAGCATGAGCGCCAGCTTGCCGGAGTGGGTGGTTTTACCGGAGCCCTGCAAGCCGCACATCATCACGATGGTCGGCAGGCGCGAGGAGGTTGCCAGGCGGGTTTCGGTGCCGCCCATCAGCTCGCACAGCTCCTCATCGACAATTTTGATAACCATTTGCGCCGGCGTCAGGCTTTCCATCACATCCTGCCCGATGGCTCTCTCGGTGACTTTATTGGTAAAATCTTTTGCTACTTTATAGTTAACATCCGCTTCCAGCAGCGCCAGGCGAACTTCTCTCATGGCGGCTTTCACATCGGCTTCGGTCAACTTACCCTTTGAGCGCAAGCGCTTAAAAGCAGCCGATAGTTTTTCACTTAAACCTTCAAATGCCATGTTAACTCCTAATCGGCAAGATTGCCGGCGATTGCTTTGATTTTGATAACCGCATCATTAATTTCGCGGGAAAGCCCGAAATTGAGATTGGTTTTGTTGATAATCTCCGCGCACTCAATGATTTCATTTAACCCTTCCTGCACGGTCATAAAGCGCTTGACCAAGCCAAGTTTTGTTTCCATTTCAATGAGCTGACCTTCCGCGCGCTTAATCACATCTCTGACAGCCTGGCGAGACCTGCCCTTTTCACCGTAAGGGATATTGCTGGCAATTTCGGAAAGGGATAAATCGTCATTATAATAGTACTCCAAATACTCCCTTTGCTTATCGGTAAGCATTTCGCCGTAGAAATCGAGATACACGGTAATATTCAAATTTTTTGCCATTTGAATCCCTCCCATAGCTGTAAAGCCATTTTTCTTTACAGTGTGATATTATACTAAATGTAAGCATAAATGTCAATAACAAATTTATTACAATTTAATGCAATCTGCCCCTGCTGCGTACAAGCGGCGCTTTTTTCACCGACATGCCACTGTGTTTTTTAAAAAAACGCATCGCTACGAGGAAAACAGGAAGTGGCAGTACGCATCCGTTGAGCCGTTTTGCCGGTAAAAACACACGCTTTTGCGCGTATTGCGCCTCTGCTTGGCAGTCGCTTTTCGCCGCAATGTGTCGATTTTATTACAAAACAGTTAAAGCAGTCTGCGCTGTTTTTTCACAAAAAAGCGCCTCGATTACCCTGTTTTTTCGGGGAAATCGAGGCTGAAAAATCGCTGTAAAGCACTATTCATTTACAGATGTTTTTATGCTTTTTGCAGCACAAAGGCAACCCAGCCCGCTTTTTCGCGCCGCTCAATAATGCGTAGCGCCTGCTTCTCGAAAGCAGCGCGCACCTGCGCTTCACTCTCCAGAATAATGCCGCTGACAATAAAGAAAGCATCCTCGCTCATAAAGCGGGTGATTTGCTCACAGAGCACCACAATAACATCCGCAACAATGTTGGCGACAATCAGGTTGAACTGCCCGCTGATTCTCTCGGTTAAATCGCCTTGCTCAAAGCGAATGCGCGGCGGTGCAAATCCGTTGCGCGCTGCGTTTTCCGCTGCGGTTTTGACTGCCTTTTCATCTATATCCGCACCGATAGCGCTCTGAGCCCCGAGCAGCACGGCGCTGAGCGCCAAAATCCCGCTGCCGCAGCCGACATCGAGCATGCGCGTTTGGGGTGTAATGTATTTTTCCATTACTTCCATGCAAAGGCAGGTCGTGGCGTGCGTTCCCGTGCCGAATGCCATACCGGGTTCCAAATAGAGCACGGCTCTCCCCTGCGGGTTTTGTGCCTGCTCCCAGCTCGGGCAAATGAGCAGCTTTTCGCCGATGGGCAGCTGATGAAAATACTGCTTCCAATTGTTTGCCCAATCCTCCTGTTTGATGGCGGTAAAGTGATATTCATACGCAATGCCCGCGCTCTTTAAGCGCTCACCGAGCATGGCAATGCACTCCTGCGGGTTTTCATTCTCGCCGATATATATGTGGATAATCGCATGCTCTCTGTCTTTTTGCAGCAAATCGCGGTCGATTAAATCAATGTGTGCAATCTCGCGCGTTTCCTCCTCCAAGCGGCTGTAGTCTTCAATATACAAGCCGTAGGGCGTACACTCGCCAATCAGCCACGCCGCCTGCTCGGCATCCTCCACTGCCACACATAAAGCAATATCAATCCAATTCTGCTCCATCGTTTCCTTTCCTTCCTTTTTCACAGCCGACACTTCGCTTGCGCGGATAATGTATAGCCTATTAGCAAATTAGCCTATTAGCCTATTGGCGAGTAGTGGCAACGCAAAGCGTTGCATTTTAACACAAGTTCGTTTTTATGAACTCGCAACAATAACATAGAGCGCAGCGGAACAAGTGCGAATGTGTCGCCCTTTAATTCCGAATTCCGCATTCCGCATTCCGCATTAAAAAAATATCTCTGCGTTTCGATTACTGTCATTATACCCGAAAGCGCAGAGATATTCAAGAAACAACAATCAAATTGATTATGTCAGCGTATCAATCAGTCGTCAAAACCATTGCCGATAGCAAGTAAAACGATGACGATGAGAATAATCCAGCAGATGGAATTATTGTTGGAGTTACCACAGCACATTCTCGTTTCCCCCTTTCATCAATTTCAATTCATACTATGAAAGAGAGGCACAAGGTGTGCAAAAAAAACAGAGCAGGTGTTACCCTACTCTGTTTAGAAGTGAATTGCTATTAATACGGATTGGTCCAACCATCGTTGAAATACGAAGAAGTGAAAGCACTTTGACCATAGTTCTTAGTTGCCAAAATCACGGAAATATCGCCTAAGCAAACTTCCTTGTTGTGGTCTACATCGGAATTGATATTGGTACTTGTCACATTTTCGCCGAGGTTTGCCAGTGCTGCTGCCACATCGAGCACATCGATGACACCGCTTTGGTCGACATCGCCGCCGAAGACAACATTCTCGCAAATTTCAACATCTTCATTTTCGCTTACGCTGATGGAAGTCACGTTGTTCTCTGTCCAGCCGGGGATAGAAATGCGCAAATCATATGTGCCTTCTGCCAGTTTGTCGAACAAATAAGAACCATTCGCAGCAATGTTGACAACTTTTACGGGGTGACCGCCCTGTAATAAAGTTGCCTTGCCGTCGTTGTTAAAAATGAAACTGACATTAACCTTACCGGAAATGGTAGCGCCCTCAGCGTTCTTAGCCGAATTCTCGGCAGAGGCGGTATTTGAGACAAGCTCAGCCTTAAGAACATCTTCAGCGCCCGCATTCATGGCAAGGGCTGCCGTTCCGACCGGAACGAGCATCATAATTGCTAAAATAATACACAGAAACTTTTTCATAGTTTTATATTATAACAAAACTTTTCGACTGTCAAGTATTTTTACTATATTATTTTCACAAAAAATTACGTATTTTTTGTTACTTTTGAACGTACCCGCCATCATCATATCCGATATTTTATCCTCCAGCAGCGTTTGAATCGCGCGCCGCACCGGTCTGGCACCCGCATTTTCTTCCATTGCCCTGCGGCAGATGAAATTAACCAGGCTCTCATCCGTTTCCACCGTGCAGCAGAAGCGATTTTCCAGGTGTCGGGCGAAGTGTGCCAGCTCTCTTTGAACAATGCGCCGCAGCTGTGCCTCACCCAATTTGTTAAAAATAATAATCTCATCAATACGGTTCAAAAACTCCGGTTTAAAGCGCTTCTTGAGCGCCGCCTGCACTTCGGCTTTGCGCTGTGCGCCGCCTTGCCCGAAGCCGAGAGAAAAGTCTTTATTCAAAATATCGGCACAGATATTGCCGGTCATGATAATAATCGTGTTTCTGAAATTGATTTTTCTGCCCATGGCATCTTTGATTTCGCCCTCTTCCATGATGCCCAGAAGCAGATTAAAAATGTCGGGGTGTGCCTTTTCAATCTCATCAAAAAGCACCACACAATAAGGTTTTTTGCGCACCTTTTCGGTCAGCTGTCCGCCCTCCTCAAAACCGACATACCCGGGCGGTGCGCCGATGAGAGCAGAGAGGGCGTGCTTCTCCATATATTCGCTCATATCCACCGTAATCAAGGCATCCTCGCGCCCGAAAACGCACTTGGCAATCGCTTTGGAAAGAGCTGTTTTCCCCACTCCGCTGGAGCCGATAAATAAAAACGAGCCAATCGGTCTTTCGGCTTGGGAAATGCCCAGCCTTGCGCGACGGATGGCTTTGGCAACCGCCTGCACCGCCTCCTCCTGCCCGATGACGCAGGCGGAAAGTTCTTCTTCCAGTCGGCTCAGGCGGCGAGACTCATCTTCATCCATTTTGCTCACCGGCACGCCTGTCCACTGCGCAACAATTTTAGCAATATCCTGCGTATCGACCACCGCTTTGTCGCCGCCGTGCGGGCGTGTCATTTTTGTTTCGCTCGCCGCCTCATCGATTAAATCAATGGCTTTGTCGGGCAAATAGCGGTCGGTAATGTAGCGCTGTGAGAGCTCCACGGCGCTTTCAAGGGCGCGGCGGGTATATTCTACCCCGTGGTGCAGCTCGTAATACCGCTTGACACCTTCCAGAATGCGCAGCGTCTGTGCGGCAGTCGGTTCCTCGACCAGAATCGGCTGAAAGCGGCGCTCAAGCGCACTGTCTTTTTCTATATTTTTGGTATATTCCTCAATCGTGGTCGCGCCGATGAGCTGCACTTCCCCTCTGGCAAGGGCAGGCTTGAGGATATTGGCGGCATCCACAGCCCCTTCCGCCGCACCGGTGCCGATGAGGTTGTGCACTTCATCGATAAATAAAATCACATCTCCAAGGCGCTTGGTTTCGGCAATGATGGCTTTGATGCGTTCCTCAAAGTCACCGCGGTATTTGGTGCCTGCCACCACGCCGCTCAAGTCAATGGAAACAATCCTTTTCGATGCCAATATTTCGGGCACCTGCGCCGTGGCGATGAGTACCGCCAAGCCCTCTGCTATTGCGGTTTTGCCGACACCCGGCTCCCCGATTAGGCAGGGATTGTTTTTCGTCTTTCGCGCCAGCACGCGCAGGGTTCTGCGAATTTCCTTTTCTCTGCCGATGACCGGTTCAATTTCACCGCGGGCGGCAAGGTCGGTTAAATCTCTGCCGTATTTGAGCAGCAGTGAGCTCGACTTGCCGGCGGTTTTTTTCTTCGGCGCAGTGCCGGCGGTAGCTCCCAGCAAATCGCCGACAATCGCGGCAGGCGAAACCTGCAGCTGCTGCAAAATGCGTAGCGCCATGCAGTCGCTTTCGTGTAAAATGGCAAGCAACAGGTGCTCCGTGCCCACCGTGTTGCGGTAGGTGCCCATCGACCCGGAGCGCGCGCTTTTGACAATGCTTGCCGCGCGCGGCGTGAGGTCTCTTTCGCTCAAGTGCGTGGCACTTCCTATGCCCACATGGCTTTTGATTGCCTTTTTGAGCACCGCCGCACTGATGCCTCTGGTACCCAATTCCGCCGCCGCTACCCCGGAGCCTTCACACACAAGCCCCAGCAAAATATGCTCACTGCCGATATAGGTATGCCCCATTTTTTGGGCGTTTTCTACCGCCAAATTCAGTGCTTTGTTCGCACCGGCAGTAAAGTTGTCAAACGAAAACATCATACTTATTAGCCTTTCTCTTGCTACATGCACTCACATTATTAACAAGCGCGAATGTGTCGCCATTTAATTCCGAATTCCGCATTCCGAATTCTGCATTAAAAACGGGCACAAGGTCATTCCCTTGTGCCCTAATAGTATATGACATTTTCAGCCCGTTTTATTCTGTCGGGAGCTGTTTTTTATTGTTTAAGCGTGGTCGTTTCCGGCTGCGTGGTTGTCGGTTTCACTTCGGCATAGACCGAAAGCACCACTTCCGTGCCGTAGGTATAGGTCACGCCCGCATCCTTGGACATTTGGCTGACAACGCCCTTGGGCTTTGTGCCGTCGTTATCGACATAGACCACACTGACCGTAAAGCCTAATTTTTCCAGCGTTTTAACCGCATCGGCTTCCCTCATCTCGGTCACATTCGGCAATTCCACATCCGGCCTGCCGATGCAGACATCTAAAATAATCTGTGTGCCCTTGTTGACACTCTCTCCCGCCGGAACCGACTGCGAACAGATATGGTTGATATCCGCATTCAAATCGGTTTTTTCTTCAAAGACGATGTAGAAATCTTCATTCCAAATCACATTGTTTTTAATCTGCTCTTTGGTCATGTTGGAAGTCACAAAGTTCGGCACGGTTACCATTTCCTCGCTCGTGGTGTGCTCTGCCGCCGGTGTGGAGGAGGTAATGCCGAGCAACGAGAAGGTCTGCTCCCTGAAAACAGTCAGTGCCAAGGCAGCGGCAGCCGCCAAAATCACAAGGATGATAAGAAACGCTATCAAGCCGCCGTGGCTTTTCTTTGGCGGTTCGGGGGGCGGTAACGCTTCTTCCTCTTCGGTATCCACCGCTTCGGCAATTTTTTCGCGCACACCGTTGAGCTGATTTTGCAGGCTTTCCAGGCTCCTTGTTCTGAGCTTGGAATTGACACGCAAACCGCGCCACAGGGCTTCAAACACGTACTCCGGCGTGTTCTGCCTGACCTCGTCGGGAATGGCGATGGTTTCATCGTTAATGCGCTGGGGTGCCTCGGGCAGTGTATTGCCCGTCAGCGAGCGGTAGATAAGCGCCGAGAAGGAGTACACATCGCTCCACGGACCAATGGTCTCGCTCGCGGAATACTGCTCCAGTGCCGCAAAACCGGGCGAAATCGCGGTAGGCAGCACTTCGCCGACCGTGCGCACTTCGGGAATACTGAATTGGAAGAGCCTGACTCTGCCATCCTTACAAATGCGCAGCGAATTCGGAGAAATACAGCCGTGCACAATCCCCGCCTTATGCAGCTCCGAGAGCGTGGAAAGCAAGGGCATAAACAAGCGCTTAACTTCTTCCCACGGCAGCCTGCCGGAGGGCTGTGCATCCAAATAGTCGCGGAACGTGATGGTTTCGATATATTCGCTGATGACATAGACTGTCCCGAAATCCTCGGTGATGTCATAAATGGTCATCACACCGGTCAGCTCACGCATGCGCGCAATACCGCGCCACAGGTTCAAAAATTCTTCTTTGCAAGCGGCAAAGCTCTGCGCATACTGTACTTGCGGGCGAATGCTGTAATCCGGCGCCCTGTCAATGAGATTGACAGGTAAGAATTCTCTGATGATAATCGGCGACTCGCTTCTGACATCGTAGCCCAGGTACGTTGCGCCGTCACCGTTCGCGCCGAGAAATCTGCCGACAGCATAGCGGTTGGCAATAATCGCTCTGAGCGGCAAATGCCACGTGCCCTGCGCCGCGCCGTCAGCATAGCCGCAGTAGGGGCAGGTACGGACATCGCCTTTTTCTTCAAAGCAGTTCATACAGAGTCTCTGTAAGGTATATTTGTCTGCACTCAATGTTATATCTCCATAATGTATCTGTTTTTCAAATTTCTTTCTATTTAATTTATTATAGCGAATAATAAGTTTTTCTTCAAGTATATTTTATGCGGGCGGCAGGAATAATAAACTTTGTGCTAAAAAAGACAAAATGATTTGACAATATGCCAAAGATATATTATAATTAAATCAAATAAATTTCGGAGGTATTACCATGGGTCTTTTAAAAGTGATTCTTAAAGTAGTTGGTGCTATCATTATCGTAGCCGCTATCGCTGCAGGCGCATATTTCATCATCAACAAGTTCGTCGGTGATGACGATGACGAAGATTGGGATGAATTCGATTGCTTCGAGTGCGAATGCGAAGACTGCGAAGGTTGTGAACTCAACGAAGCAGCTGAAGAACCGGCTGAAGAAGCAGCTGAAGAAGTTGCAGAAGAAGAAAAAGCTGAATAATTATCAAAAAAGAGCAACGAGTGCGCAAGCACTCGTTTTTCTTTTTTGTTCGACAAATAAGGATTTGTCGAGCTGTTCTATGAACAGCAATGCGGAATTCGGAGTTCGGAATTCGGAATTAAAGGGCGACACATTCGCACTTGTTCCGCTTCGCTCTATTGTGAAAATGTAGTCTTTACTCACAAGTAAAAAAACCTTGTAACAGCTAATGATTTATTATTTCGAGATTGCGAGAAATCTTTAAAATGCAAGGCGTAGCCTTGCCACCACTAATTCCGCATTCCGAATTCCGAATTCAAATAAGGATTTGGGAGCCCGCAAGGGGCTCCGCAAATCCTTATTTGTCGCGCTACTTGAAAAACGCACGCAATAAGCATATAATAAAAGAAATACCTTTTACCTATTAAAAAGGAGAACACTATGTTTGATGCCAAACGCATAAAAGACGATTGTGTGGCGTGGATTCGCGCCTTCTTTGAAGAAAACGGAAAAGGCTGCAATGCGATTGTCGGTATCTCCGGCGGCAAGGACAGTTCGATTGTCGCGGCGCTGTGCGCCGAGGCGCTGGGGAAAGAGCGCGTTATCGGGGTGCTGATGCCCAACGGCGCGCAGAGCGATATCGATATGGCGCAGTTGCTTGTTGAGCACTTGGGTATTCGCCACTACACGGTCAATATCGGCGCCGCATTTGAGTCGCTCAAAGAGAGTATGCCCTTTACGCTCTCCGAGCAAAGCATTATCAACCTGCCGCCGCGCCTGCGCATGAGCACGCTCTATGCGGTCGCACAAAGCCACAACGGCAGGGTGGCAAACACCTGCAACCTTTCCGAGGACTGGGTGGGCTACTCCACGCGCTACGGTGATGCCGCGGGCGACTTCAGCCCCTGTTCAAACCTGACCGTGCAGGAGATGAAAGCCATCGGCAGAGAATTGGGCTTACCAGAGGTGCTTATTGAAAAGCCGCCGATTGACGGCTTGAGCGGCAAGACCGATGAGGACAACCTCGGCTTTACCTATGCCGAGTTGGATACCTACATTCGCACAGGCAGCATTGCCGACAGCGAAAAGAAAGCCAATATTGACCGCCGCCATCGCCTGAATCTGTTTAAATTGCAGTTAATGCCGGCATTTGACCCGCACATACCCACAATATAAGTAATCTTATACCGAGGTACATAGCATGAAATTAGAACCGATTATTACTTCTCTGTTAGACACCGACCTGTATAAATTTAATATGGACCAGGTGATTTTTCACAAGCATACCGATTTAATCGGCGAATATTACTTCAAATGCCGCAACGAAGGCATTGTGTTCACACCCGAAATGCTCGCCGAAATCAATGCCCAAATCGACCACCTGTGCTCCCTGCGCTTTACCAAAGAAGAGCTTGACTACCTGCGCTCCATTCGCTTTATTAAAAACGACTATGTGGAATTCCTGCGCCTGTGGCGCCCGATTCGCGAGTATGTCACCACCTCACTGGATGAAAACGGCAAGTTGGAGATTGTGGTCAACGGTCCGCTCTTCAGCGCGATGCAGTTTGAAATCTTCCTGCTCGAAATAGTCAACGAAGTCTACTTTAGAATGCAATATGACTACGCGCTGCTTTTAGAAGAAGCGCAGCGCCGCTTAGAGGAAAAAATTGCCGCCTTTCAAAGCGGTAAATACACCTTCAAATACGCCGAGTTCGGCTGCCGCCGCAGGCTCTCGCGCGCGTGGCAGGATGAAGTGGTGCGCCGCTTGGCAAGCGAAACCGACAACTGCGTGGGCACCTCCAATGTCTACCTGGCGATGAAATACCACCTCACCCCCATCGGCACCTTTGCGCACGAATTTGTGCAGATGTACCAAGGCATTGATTCCATTCCCCTCGCCTACACCAACCACTACGCGATGCAGGACTGGTATGCCGAATATAAGGGTGATAACGGTACGGCGCTGACCGATACGATTACCACCGACCTGTTCTTGCTCGATTTTGACCGCTCCATGGTCAATAACTATAACGGTGTGCGCCACGACAGCGGCGACCCGTACGAATGGGGCGAAAAAATCATTGCACACTATCAAAAATACGGGGTTGACCCCAAAACCAAACTGCTGCTCTTTAGCGACAGCTTGGATTTTGACAGAGCGCAAGAGCTCTATGACTACTTTAAAGATAAGACAAAGGTTTCCTTCGGCATCGGCACCTTCTGCTCGAATGATACGGGCATTACGCCGCTGAACATTGTTATTAAACTGCAATATGTCAACGGCAGACCGGTTGCAAAGCTCTCGGACACACCGGGTAAAGCGATGTGTAAGGACCCGGACTATCTCAAGTACTTAAAAGATTCGGTTGCTTTCCGGCTCCACCGAGAGAAATAAACGACAAACAGAGGCTGTACAAAAGCAAAGGCAACGGAACATTTTCCGTTGCCTTTCAAGTTTTAATTGCTTAGAGTGAAGCGGTCAAAATTTCTGTTAAATCTTCTTCGCTTAGCGGTACCCAGGCGTTTTCGAGCCCTTCATTGACCGCGATATGGTGCGCCATTTCGCCGATACGGCTCTCATCAATCCCCACTTCGCGCAAGTGCATCGGAATGCCGATGGACTCGAAGAATTTGTAAGTGGCTTCAATCGCCTGATGAGCAATCGCAAACTTTTCCTGATTCTCATCAATGCCGAAAACATTGACACCGTATTTAACAAAGCGCGCCACCGAATTTTCATTTAAAATGTGTTCCATCCAGCGCGGGGTGATAATGGCAAGCCCCTCGCCGTGTGTAATGTCATAATACGCGCTCAAGGCGTGCTCAATCCCGTGGCACGGCCAGCCGGACTGGCTGTTACCGAGCGAATAAATGCGGTTGCAGCCATAGGTGCAGCAAAGCATCATTTCGGCTCTGGCAGTATAGTCCTCCGGGTTTTCGAGGCACTTTCTTGTTTGAATCATCAAGCTTTTCAGCGCCGCCTCCATAAAGCCGTCGTTAAGCAATGTGGAATCCGCGCAGAAATACTGCTCGATAATGTGGTTCATGGCGTCAGCACAGCCTGCCGCCGTCTGCTTTTTGGAAACGGTAAAGGTATAGGTCGGGTCCAACAGGGAAACGCGCGGGTAAAGAAGCGGGTCAATATAACCGATTTTATCGTTGGTTTCGGTGCGCGAAATCACACCGCCCGCGTCAAACTCGCTGCCCGTGGCGGCAAGGGTGAGAATGTCGACAATCGGGAGCGCATCCTTTGCCTTCACCTTGTAGCTGATGAGGTCCCAGGGGTCTCCGGCATACTTTGCGCCGGCGGCGATGGCTTTTGAACAGTCGAGCACACTGCCGCCGCCCACGCTGAGAATGACATCTATCGCTTCCTCTTTACAAATTTTAACACCCTCGAGCACACTCGGGTTATACTTGGGGTTGGGCTCAATGCCAGCCAAATCAAATATTTCTTTTTGTGGCAGCAGCGCCTTCACTTTGTCATAAAGCCCGCTCTTTTTAATACTGCCGCAACCGTAGGTCATCAGCACCCTTTTGCCGAACTGCTCCATGACTGCGGGCAGTTGGTCGATAACCCCTTTCCCGAAAATCAATTTTGTCGGGGTACAATACTGAAAATTTTGCATAGTTATTTCCTTTCTTACTCTGAATTGTTATCTTTCAATTTAGCATTTAGAATTTTGAATTTGCAACTCTATATACTCCCTCTCGCTGCCGTGCGTGAGTTCGATGAGCAATTCTTCGCTTTGGAAACGACAGCCGCTTTGCGCGCCGCCGTTTACCTCCACATAGGGTGTTTCCCACTCGCTTGCGGGCTCTCCATAGCGCGCGGTGAGCGCCTCGCGGCACTGCTTGAAATTCATCTGCTTTGAATTGACATAGACCGTATCGGCAAGTTGCCCTTCACCGGAAAAGTAAATCCAGCCATATGCCTCTTTTTGAAACAGAAGCGTATCAAATGCCAGCACCTGCCACATCCCTTTTTCTGTAAAGTAGTTTTCATTTACATCGGTTTGCGACGGGGTTTTGCCCAAAAGGTTTACTGTTTCAAACGCATCGGCAAAGCGGTAGACCTCCTGCTCCTTCGCGCCGCTCTGCGCGGCTGCGGTATTAGCGGGCGCCGCTTTGTTTTTAAAAAAGTACAAAACGATAAATACGATGGCTATTGCCAAAAACAGCCCGATGAAAAGCAGGAAAAAAAGATTAAAATTGCTCAAGCACTCACTCCCTTTCTCCTTTATTATAGCCGAAAGCGCAAAAAAAGCAAATCTATTGACTTTCTTTTTTAAATTTGTCATAATAATATTGAGAAAATTCATACAAGGAGTGGTGACTATGTTACATTCTTTTACCAGAAATTATAACGACTTATCCACGGAAGCAGGCTTCCAGTTTGAGTTTTACTGCGATTGCTGCGGCAACGGCTTTAAAAGCAGTTTTGTGCGCTCCTCTACCTACGGGCAGCGCCAAAAGTCCGACAAATTCGGCAGAATGGCATCTACCCTCGGCGGCTTTTTAGGCGGCAAGGCAGGCGACCTCGGGTGGGCACTTGAGCGCGGCAGTGATGCTATCGGCAGCCGCTTCAGCGGCGAAAGTCCCGAATGGCGCAAGGAGCAGGAGCAGGCATTTGATGCCGCCCAGGCAGAAGTAAAGCCGGAATTTAAAAAATGCCCCGGCTGCAACAAGTGGGTATGTGCTGATTGCTGGAATGAAGAGGAAGGCCTTTGCACCGACTGTGCGCCGCGCGAAGCAAGCTATGTAGCGCAGGCAAGAAGCCGCGCCATGCAGCGCAATATTGATGAAGCGGCAGACAGCGCAACCGTCTGGCAAGGCAAAATCGAAACCCGCACCACCATTTGCCCTCAATGCGGCAAACCCGCAGGCAACGGCAAATTCTGCAACGAATGCGGCGCACCGCTCGGCACACAGCGCTGCCCCAACTGCGGTGCGAACGTGGCGCTCGGCTTAAAATTCTGCGGCGAATGCGGTTCCCCGATGAAGAAAAACACCACTTGCCCGAGCTGCGGCTTTGAAAATGAGCCCGGTATGAAATTCTGCGGCGAGTGCGGTGCAAAGCTATCATGAAGTACCAAGCTTGTGTCGCCGGGCGCGACACACAGGTAAGTATTGACAAAGAGGGTGTACACTTGGGCACCCTCTTTTTGGACTATGCGAATGTTGCGGCACTGCGCGAACACAACCACAGAGTCTATATTGACACGCTCGCCGGCGAAAGCATTGAAATTTCGATGCTCGGCTTTTCCTATGACGGCTTTTGGGAAGAGCTTACCCGCTGTTTTGCCACGCGCAGCCTGGAAGCGTTGTTTGTGGAAGAAGAACAGCTGATGCTCTGTGAGGGCGAATATGCTCTGCCGCAAGACAGTGCGCGCGGCATCATTGCACTCTATACGGACAGCGTGTGCATTTTGCCGCAAAACCGCCACGCCGTGCGCATTGCGCTGTGCTTTACCGAAGCCATCGACCTGAACGGCTACACAATCACGATTACGATGCTCTCCGGTGTACAATATTCCTTCGGCAAAATGGGCTACGATACCAAGCCGTTTTACGAAAGACTGACCAAGGCTGCCGCCAAAGTCAAGCAAACGCGCCAAAAGCTGTTGGAGCAAGCTCCGCTGAGAGCCCCCTTTACGCACAAAGGGCTCTTTCGCACCGCGCAGGGCGAGCAGTATTGGAATGCCGCCATGCGCGCAGGCAGCTGTGCGCTGGAGTTGTTTACCGAGGAAGATACGGCAACCTACCTCTACCGCTTTTCGGAGCCGGCAGAGCAGTTTCTCTTAAATCTGCGCGAGGCAACGGAGGCGATGGGCATTCACCGCGAAATCATTTACCTGCCCGAAGAAAAAATCGCCGCAAACCCGCTTTACCGCATGGCGGTAGCGCGCTCGGAGGCCGTGCGCTTTTTGCGCGCCCGCTCCGACGGCAGACTCATCCATAACGCTTCGCATGCACAAAGGTTAGAAGAATATCTCGACAAATAAGGATTTGTCGAGCTGACAGCTCGACAAACCTTATTTGTCAGTTTTCAGTTTTCAGGGTTCAGTTTTCAGTTTCACCCACCGCGTGCTATGCACGCACCGCCCTTGATAGGGCGGTTTCAAAAAAAGCAAGGCGTAGCCTTGCTACTGAACACTGAACACTCAAATCAGGATTTGGCATCGCCAAATCCTGATTTGTCGATAAAAAAACGAGCAGCAATGCTGCTCATTTTTTTATCGTTTTTTGTTAAAGAAACCGCTCTTCTTATTCCCGGTGTCGGGGGTGCCGAAGCTTGCCGCCAGTTGCGAAAGCAGGTCTTTTTGCTGTGCGGTTAAATTCTTGGGAACAACCACTTTAATGCGCACAAGCTGGTCGCCCTTGCCTCTCTCATAGGGGCGCGGTATCCCTTTGCCGCCGAGTTTGAGAATGTCGCCGGATTGGGTGCCGGGCTTAATGTCAAGCTGCACCTTCCCGTCCAAAGTCGGCACGGTCACCGTGGCGCCGAGCGAAGCCTGCGCAATATTGATTTCCTGCTCGTACCACACATTGAAGCCCTCTCTTTCAAAGAAGGGGTGCGGTCTGACGCGAATGAGAATTTTTAAATCGCCCGCTCTGCCGCCGTTGATACCGGCGTTGCCCATGCCTCTGACCGGCAAAATTTGCCCGTCATCAATGCCGGCGGGGATTTTAACCTCAATGGTCTTTCTCTTCTTCACCCTGCCCTGCCCGTTACAGGTCTTGCAGGGGTTCTTATTAATTTTGCCTTTACCGCCGCACTTGGAGCAGGGGCGCTGCGAACTCATCACGCCGAACGCCGTGCGCTGTTGCACGCTCACATAGCCTTTACCGCCGCATTCCGAACAGGTTTCGGGGGTGGTGCCTTTCGCCGCACCCGAGCCGCCGCAATCCGAGCAGGTTTCGATATGGTCTAACTCCACGCGCTTGGTCGCGCCCTTTGCCGCCTCTTCAAACGATATGACAAGGCTGACAGTGATATCATCCCCCGGTCGGGGTGCATTCGGGTTGCGGCGCGCGCCGCCTCCGCCGAAGCCGCCGAAGAAGGAGCCGAAGATATCGCCTAAATCAATATCGCCGAAATCGAAACCGGCAGCCCCGTTAAACGGGTTGCCGCCGCCCGCACCGAAGTTCGGGTCAACGCCGGCATGCCCGAATTGGTCATACCGCGCTTTTTTCTCGCTGTCGGAGAGCACTTCATATGCTTCATTTACCTCTTGGAACTTTTCCTTTGCGGAAGCATCGTCCGGATGCAAATCGGGGTGATACTCTTTGGCTTTCTTGCGGAAAGCCTTTTTAATCTCATCCTCGCTTGCGCCCTTGCCGACGCCCAAGACTTCATAATAATCTCTTTTTTCTGCCATTGTATACTCCAACGCGCTAATGCTTCTTGAAGAAGCATTAGCGCTATGTTTGTTAAGTGATTCGCTACCGCGAATAGTGGTCAGCAAGCTGACAGTTGTTCACTGCGTTCACAGTTGTACCGCGTGTATCTTGCTTTTTGTGCAATGCAGGAATCATTCCTCCTATAAGCAATGAATTGATTGCAATCTTTTTGTGGAAACAGTAGAATTGTTTTACTACCCTTCCACCGCAAGCGGTCCCCCCCTCCCTGACAAGGGAGGGCAAGAAGCGGTTAAGATGGAAACGCTTAATTTACTTTCTGCGTTTTGTTTGCTGACGCAAACCCAACCGGAAATAGAGCGAAGCGGAACGAGCGCGAGTGCCTCGCCCTCTAATTCCGCATTCCGCATTCCGCGTTCGGAAAGATAAGCCTCCGGCTTATTCTTCTGTCACATCGCGGAAATCCGCATCATACGTGCCGTCCGCATTCGGGCCTGCCTGTGCGCCGGCATCCGCGCCGGGCTGCGCACCGGGTTGTGCGCCCTGCGGGTTGGCTGCCTGATAGAGTTTTTGAGAAACCTCATAGAACTTCTGTGTCAAGGTTTCCTGCGCGGATTTAATCGCAGCGCTGTCGTCACCCTTAAGCGCTTCTTTGAGGGCATTTAACTTGCTCTCCAAGTCGGACTTGTCGGCTGCATCAAACTTGTCGCCGGACTCGCTTAAGAGTTTCTCGCACTCGTAGACCATTTGGTCTGCCTGATTGCGGGTATCCACATCTTCTTTTCTCTTCTTATCCTCAGCGGCAAACTGCTCTGCCTCGCGCACTGCCTTATCAATATCTTCTTTGCTCATATTGGTGGAGGCGGTGATGCTGATTTGCTGCTCTTTGCCGGTGCCGAGGTCCTTGGCAGATACATGCACAATACCGTTGGCATCAATATCAAAGGTTACTTCAATCTGCGGCACACCGCGGCGCGCGGGAAGAATACCGTCAAGGTGGAACATACCGAGTGTTTTATTGTCTCTTGCAAACTCTCTTTCGCCCTGCAGCACATGCACTTCTACGCTCGTTTGGTTATCTGCCGCGGTGGAGAAGATTTGGCTCTTCTTGGTCGGGATGGTGGTGTTTCTCTCAATAATCTTGGTGCTCACGCCGCCCATCGTTTCAATACCGAGCGAAAGCGGGGTAACATCAAGAAGCAGTAAACCTTCCACATCGTTATTGAGAACGCCTGCCTGAATCGCCGCACCGACTGCCACGCACTCATCGGGGTTGATTCCCTTAAAGGGCTCTTTGCCGGTGAATTTCTTAATCGCTTCCTGCACGGCGGGGATTCTCGAAGAACCGCCGACCATGAGCACTTTGTCGATTTCGCCGACACTCAAGCCGCTGTCTGCAAGCGCCTTTCTGACCGGGTCCATGGTCTTTTCGACAAGGTCTGCGGTCATTTCGTTAAACTTCGCTCTGCTCAAGGTTAAATCCAAGTGCTTGGGACCGTCTTCACCCTGGGTAATAAAGGGCAGGTTGATGTTGGCGGTGGTGGTGCCGGAAAGGTCAATCTTCGCCTTCTCCGCAGCGTCCTTCAAGCGCTGCATTGCCATTCTGTCGTTGGAAAGGTCAATGCCCTGCTCTTTTTTGAACTCTGCAACTAACCAGTCGATAATCTTGTTATCAAAATCGTCGCCGCCGAGCATGGTGTTACCGTTGGTGGCAAGCACTTCCTGCACACCGTCACCCATTTCGATGATGGAAACATCAAAGGTGCCGCCGCCCAGGTCGTAAACCATCACCTTTTGGTCCTGCTCTTTGTCGATACCGTAGGCGAGTGCCGCCGCGGTAGGCTCGTTGATAATTCTCTTGACTTCCAAGCCCGCAATTTTACCGGCATCCTTGGTTGCCTGGCGCTGAGAGTCGGAGAAGTAAGCGGGAACCGTGATAACGGCTTCGGTCACTGTCTCACCGAGATAACTCTCGGCATCTGCCTTTAATTTCTGCAAAATCATTGCCGAAATCTCTTGCGGCGTATAGGATTTGCCGCCGATATTCACTTTGTAATCGGAACCCATATGTCTCTTGATAGAAGAAACGGTTCCTTCCGGATTGGTGACTGCCTGGCGCTTTGCGATGTTGCCCACAAGGCGCTCGCCGTCCTTTTTAAATCCGACTACGGAAGGGGTGGTTCTTGCACCTTCCGCATTTGCAATAACCGTGGGCTCGCCGCCCTCGATAACTGCTACACAAGAATTGGTTGTACCTAAGTCGATACCGATGATTTTTGCCATAATTCATTCCTCCGAATCTATGTTAAGATATTTTTTACTATGTTGGTGGTTATTGATTGAACCGAATGTGATTGTTTTGTTTGCTGCCGCAAACCGAACTACCCCTCTGTCACTTCGTGACATCTCCCCTGAAAGGGGCGACGAGAAGTGGTTAAGATGAAAACGCTAAATTCACTCTCTGCGTTTTGTTTGCTACCGCAAACCGAACTATTATAATCGGGTGCGGGTGTCCCGCCCTTTAATTCCGAATTCCGAATTCCGCATTCCGAATTCCGAATTGTGCATTAATTCGCAACTTTGACTGCCGCGTGGCGAATGACTTTATCGCCGAGCTTGTAGCCTTTTTGGAATACTTCCACAATTTCGCCTTCGCCCTTCTCTTCATCCTCCACATGCATCACTGCCATGTGCAGTTCGGGGTCAAAACTTTCCCCCGCTTCGCCGAAAGGTTCTGCGCCGAGGGCCTTGAGCTTCTCTAAAAACTGTGTGAAAATCAGCTCAATACCCTTTTGGTAATCTTCCAGGGTGCCGGTGGCATCTTTGGCTCTTTCGAAATTGTCCGCCACTTCCAGGAACTTTTCGAGAACGCTGACTTTGGCGTTGACAAAAGTATCCTCTTTTTCCTTGGCGGTGCGCTTGCGGTAATTATCATATTCCGCTGCCAGGCGCAAATACTGCTCGTCTTTTTTCTTTAACTGCTCGCAGAGTTTCGCCTCAACATCGCTGCTTTCCGGCGCCGCGGTGCTTTCTTCAGCCGCGCTGCTTTCCGGCGCCGCTTCTTCCTTCACCTCTTCGGGCTCTGCGCTTACTTTCTTTTTGGTTTCTTTTTTCTCTTCTTTTTTTGCCATGGTTTTCTCCTATTCTTCCTCATCACCCAAATGCTCGCTCAGTAGCCTGCCGACCATATCGGTCAGGTACTGCACATCGGGGATGAGCCGCGCATAATCAATTCTTGTCGGCCCGATAATGCCGATGGTGCCCATCGCATTATTGCCGAAAGCATAGCGCGAAAGTATCATACTCGAATCACCTAACTCATCAAACACATTTTCGCTGCCGATTAAGATGCTCATGCGGCTGTTATCCTTCGTTTGGCTGAAGGAAACCAGGCGCGAGAGCTGCTCCTGCTGCTGCAAAAAGGAGATGAGCTCGGAAATATCGCCGTAGGTGTCGCGGTAGGCGAGCAAATTGCTTTCGCCTTCCACAAAGGTTTTGCTTTCGCCCGCTTCCCTGCCCAGTTCATACAGTGCCGAGAGCAGCGGTTTAATCGCATAGTCCTCCGTGCCGAGGGCATCAATAATATCGGCAAGCATTTCTTCGCTGAGTGCGCCGACATTGGCGCTCACAAAGTAGGTATCGACAATCTGCTTGAAGCGCTCTTTAAGCGACTCGCTGATATCAATATCAATTCTGCACACGCAGTTTTTAATAATACCGCTCGAGGTTAAGAGCACCAGAATTGCCGTTTTACTGCTTGCCGGAATCAGTTCCACCTTGCTGATGGTTGCCGAACTTGCATCGGGTGTGGTGATGAGCGTTGCACAGTTGGTCAGCCTTGCCAAAATGCCACCCGCGTTTTCCAAAATCTTTTCGGGGGTTTTGGCACCGCTTCTGAGCATTGCCTCCAACTTGGCGCACTCGATATCTTCAAGCGGGCTGGTGTTCATCAGGTTGTCGATATAGTAGCGGTAGCCTGCGGTGGTGGGGATTCTGCCGGAAGAAGCGTGGTTCTTCTCCAAATAGCCGAGCTCGCACAGCTCGCTCATTTCGTTGCGAATGGTGGCGGAAGAATAGCCCAACTCTTCGCTGAGCGCCTTGGAGCCGACCGGCTCCCCTGTCGGGATATAGTGCTCTACGACAGTTGCAAGTATTTTTTCTTTTCTTGCCGAAAGTTTCATCGCTCTCTCCCCAAATTCACCGATACAGCCACTCTATCACAAATCTATTTGACTTTAAGCTTGATTTAGCACTCTTTTTTCGGTTGTGTTAGCACTCTTGCTGTTCGAGTGCTAACCACTGTCATATACTATACTCCCCCGGCAAGAAAAAGTCAATAGAAAAACTGTGAATTATTTGTTAACAAATAAGGATTTGTCGAGCTGTTCGCTCGACAAACCTTATTTGTCAGCGGTTAGCAAATTAGCAAATTAGCCGTT
>SVOD01000106.1 GCA_015066575.1 Oscillospiraceae bacterium | reverse complement strand
GTATTAAATTTCAATTCTGCACAGCATTTATGGGAGCTTGAACTTCAAAAATGTTGCACTTAGTTTGACAAATCACTCAGCGGTTAGCAAATTAGCAAATTAGCCGTTAGCGAAAGGAAGGGCTCCGCCCTTACCCATTATAAGCCGCAAGCGGCACAGATACAATATAATCGGGTGCGGGTGTCCCGCCCACTCGCTAATATGCCAATAGGCTAACTGCTAATAGGCTTCAAATAAGAATTTGCGAGGTCATAGACCTCGCCAAATCCTTATTTGTCAGGCAATGCTTAAAAACGCAAATGCCGGAATGTTTCTTATAATACAATATATAACATAGAGCGCTGCTACCGAAATCCACAACCACTTATTTTTCGGCAGCAGTGTTACTTTTTTGCCGAAAAGGTGCAGCCACTGCTCGATATAATATAAAATACCGGTTATAAGCAGCACGATTGCCAGCGGGTTATACCTGACACTTTTCAGCACTTGCCCGCTAAAAAGTGCCCCGAACGCCCGCGTTAAGCCGCAGCCGAAGCACAGCACGCCAAGATGCGTGCGAAACGGGCAACGGTACGGCGCGATGTGTAACAGCAGCCACACTGCCGCCGCTATGGCGGCAGGCACGGCAAGCAGCGCGCACAGACGCAGGATTTTTACTTTTCTTACGCCTTCATTTTCCATAAAAGAATTATATACAATTAAATAGGGGTTGTCAATTTTGAAAAATGATAAGTGAGCAAATTGCATAAAAAGAAGAGAAAAACAAAGAAAAAGAGAGTATTTAAAATATATTTTAAATTTTGTGTTGACTTCACTTTTTTGTTGTGGTAAGATAATCGGGCATTAAAAAATAACGGAGGTAGAATTATGTCAACTACTATGCCCAAGGCAAATGAAATTGAGCGTAAATGGTATGTAATTGATGCCCAAGGCAAACCGCTCGGTAAAACTGCCGCTAAAGCAGCAGAAATTCTCAACGGCAAGCATAAGGTTGATTTTGCACCCCATGTTGACTGCGGCGATTTTGTTATCATTATCAACGCTGAAAAAGCAGTGCTCACAGGCGCAAAAGCAGACAAAAAGATTTATTATCACCACACCGGTTATATCGGTAATTTAAAGCAAATTTCTGCAGGCGATTTGATGAAGAAGAACCCCGAAAAGGCAATGACCTTAGCCATTAAGGGTATGCTTCCTTCCAACACCATCGGCAGAAAATCCATGACAAGACTCAGAGTTTACAGAGGCGCAGAGCACAACAATGCGGCTCAGAAACCCGAAGTGCTTGAATTTTAAGGAAGGGAGTTACAACTATGTACGAAAGTAATTATTTTTACGGCACAGGCCGCAGAAAGAGTTCCGTTGCTCGCGTGCGCGTATACCCGGGCACCGGCAAAATCACTATCAACGATAGAGATATTGACGATTATTTCGGACTTGAAACTCTCAAATTAATCGTTAATCAGCCCTTTGCCGTTACCGGCACCGAAGGCAAGTACGATATCGTTTGCCGCGTTAACGGCGGCGGCGTAACCGGTCAGGCAGGCGCGATTCGCCACGGCCTTTCCAGAGCGTTATTGCAGGCAGATGAGAACCTCAGACCCGCCCTCAAAAAGGCAGGCTTCTTGACCAGAGACCCTCGTATGAAGGAGAGAAAGAAATACGGTCTCAAAGGCGCTCGTCGTGCACCGCAGTTCTCCAAGAGATAACTTTTCAAAAAGCAAAAGCATCGCAGCAGCGATGCTTTTATTGTTATGCCAAGAATGTGGAGAGAGTAAGGCGGCAAGCGAAAATCAGCCCGGAAGGCTTGCGCCTTTCGGGCTGATTTTAACGCACACAGTGTGCGGAACCATGGGAGGTGAGGCAATACTTTCAACTGACTCTGTCATATGTGCTTTGCGTTTTAAAAAACGCCCCCTTAATAGGTATTGCCTCTTATATATACTGCTCAAGTAAGAGGATTTCTGAAGTTGAGAACGGTTGCATCGGTGAGCACTTCGCAGTAAGCACCACCGGCAGGTGTGGTCACCCGAATGAAGCAATCGTGGTCTTGCACGCGAAGATCGGTGTCATCAATCGAGACGCTCGGGAAGTTGTACCAGAATTTGAAACCGATGCCGCCTTGGTCAATGTAGCCTTCCGAATAATACACGCTCTCATCACCTGTGCTGACCAGTGCCCCCTGCGGAATGTTGGAAAGGTCAAATCCCATATTGGTCAAGAAGGTACGCAGGCTCGTTCCCGGATACACCGCTGCCACATAAGAAGCAAGTTCCGCCATTTGGTCATGGGAGAGATTGCCGTTATTCATAATAGCATAGATATCTGCAAACTTGCTTTCATCACCGACGGTGTTAAAGCACCCTGCCAACATTCTGCGGGCAAAAATCCTATTTTGTTTACCATACTCGAGATAGATATTTCTGTTTGTCTGGCAGTAGTTTTGGAAGTGGGTCATCACGCTGTCCGCAATATTCATATCAAACATACGCTCGTGCATATCGTAAATCTCGGCTTCCACAATGCTGGTCAGAGATTTAACATTGCGGTAGGTGTTGAGTTCATCCTCATTGAGAGTTGCAACATCTTCATCGGTAAACTTGGAAATGGTTTGTGCCGCTTTGAGACACTGTGCATTAATGCTGTAAGCATATAAGCCCAAAAAGATGACTCTTTCAATATAGGGCATTGAGAAATCCATCGCCTCGCCGCTGAACATTACCTTGGGAACAAACTGATCATACACCACTTGATACAGGTCACGGTCTTGCTGCTCTGCAAAGCTGGAGGAAGCCATCGTATTGATGAAGTCCTGATACTGAAAATACAGATTGTCCTGCTCAACCCATTCGTCATTCTTGCCAATGAGTGCGGCAATCTCCACTGCCTTCTCATTATCGTTGAGTGTGCTGTCATTGTTAATGGCATCGATTTGGCGATTGGTTGCCTGCAAAGCGGTCATTAACTTATCAAAGCCGATGCCTTTGCCGGCAATTACGGTTTGGTCAGTAATCATATCCTCGATCTCTTGGGTGTACTCTTTCATCTGCTCTTTCACTTCATCAAACTGTTCGTGAAGGTCATCGCGCAGTTGAGCGATTTCGGCACTGATATCCGCCAGTGTGGGGCCCGTATCCGTATAGGAAGAAACAATCTTATCAATCACAGCCGAGATGGCGCCGCCGGCGGGTACATATTGCCGAATCAGCGCTAACGCCGCTTCATAGGCAGCCTCGGGAATGGGCGAAGCATTCGGTGCGGCTGCCCGGCAAATGAGGGTGCCGGAACCTGCGGAAAACACAATGAGAACACTTAATACCAATGCAATAACCTTTGTTTTAACAGAAGTTCTTTTCATAATGCTCACACTTCTTTCTATATTATTTAAGTCATTGTCGCCGGTATTGATCGGCTTCTTTCTGATTGCATCCTTACTATAGCATAAAAAGTGTGCTTTGCCTATATGCAAGTTGCACCCGATTTGTAGCCTAATTTACAGCGCGGCGGTGTAGTGTAGCAAAAGTGACATCCAACGCAAAAATTGTAGGGTAAAAATACCCACGTGCTGTTAAGGATACCACGAGGGCTATGCAAAAAAGATTGCAACCGCGCAAAGAATATGCTACTATTTTATAGAGACGATTCCTAAGGAGTGTGCAACATGGCAGAAAAAAGGACAGACCGCAGGGCGCTCAAAACACAAAAACAACTCAAAATAGCGCTTGCCGACATGCTCACGAAAAAAGAGTTGCGGCATATCACGGTGCAGGAAGTGGCGGATTTGGCGGATGTGCACCGCGTGACTTTTTACAAGCACTACTACGATATCTATGATTTATATGACCAATTAAAGCAGGAGGCGCTTGCGGAAATCGGGCTGCGCACTTTAAAGTTTCACGAAGAGCCCGCCAAAGAATTCGGCGAGGAATTGATTGCGTATATTCAGGATAACCCGAGCATTTTTAAAATGATGTTCAGCCCCTACAACACCGCCGAATTAAAGCACTCTTTCACCACGATGATAGAGGGCATCTTTCGCCTGGTGCAAAGTGAAAAAAACCTTGTTGCGCTCGATGACAGTCGGCTCGACTACATCTCCGCCTACTGGTCAAGCGGCTGCATTGCCGTGATTGAAAAATGGGTAGAGTCTGACTTCGCGCACTCCAAAGAGTTTATTCTCCAACTGCTCATTGATTTAGATGCCCATATGAAAGCATACATTGATAAAAACTTTTCCTTGTAACCCATATTGTGTATAGAAAAAGAGGTTGACTCACCTTTGGTGTGGTCAACCTCTTTTCTGTTACATATACCGTTTACGCTACTCTGTGTCGAGCGCACCTTTGCGGTGAGCGGTAAATTTGTAGATTTCTTTACCCGCCGCATCATACTCGCGAATTTCCATAAACCACGCGTTTTCTTTCACGCAGGGAAGATGCTCTTTATCAAAAAAGAACACTTCGCTCGCCACGCCGCCGTGCACCGTGGGGTGACACAATTTTTCGCTGTGTTTTTCCCGCACCGGGGCGCTGCAAACACCGCAATAATACGCGTTATCCGGCATTTCACTGCCGCATTTTTTACAAATCATATCTCCTCCGTAAATAAGGATTTGTCGCACTCTCCGAGCGCTCCAAATCCGGTTGTTCGCCTTGCTCACAGTAATTCGCTTCGCTCATTGTTGCCGCTTGAGCGGCAGTTGCTCGCGTTGCTCGCAGTTATGGTAATTGCAACTGCACGCAGTGCAACTGTGAACGTAGTGAACAACTGCAAACGCAGTTTGCAACTGCGAATGAAATGAGCAACTGACAAATAAGGATTTGTCGAGGACAAATCCTTATTTGTCTAATATCTTATCCGCCACATACAGCCCCTGTGCACCTGCCTGCGAAAGCGAGCGGGTGACGGAAGCGCCGTCGCCGATACAATAAATATCTTGCGCGATTTCAAATTCGGTATTCAAAAACTTCGGCCTTGCCGAGTAATACTTACACTCCGCACCGTATAAAAGCGTATCTCTATTGGCAGTGCCGGGCGCAATTTTATCGAGCGCATAAATGGTTTCGATAATATTATCCAGCTGCCGCTTGGGCATGCACAAACTCAAATCGCCGGGTGTGGCATTCAGGGTAGGAATCGTGGTGGACTGACTTAAGCGGTGCGCATTGGTGCGCTTGCCCTCCACCAAATCACCGAAGCGCTGCACAATCACACTGCCGCCGCTGACCATATTCGCCAGGCGCGCAATTTGCTTGGCGTAGGCAATCGGCTGATTGAACGGCTCGGTAAAGTTTTGGGTGGATAAAATGGCAAAGTTGGAATTTTTGGTTTTGAGCTTTTCATCGGAATTGGCGTGACCGTTGACGGTCAAAATTCCGTTGGAGTTTTCCATCACCACTTCGCCGCCGGAATTGAAGCAGAACATTCTGGTTCTGTCGCCGTAGGTCTTGGTGCGGTAAATAATTTTCGGCTCGTAAATCTGCCGGGAAATGTCTTCCCAAATCACGCGCGGCAATTCCACGCGCACGCCGATATCCACCTGCGAGTTGGAAAGCTCAATCCCATTTTCCTGACAAAACTGCGCCAGCCACGAAGAACCGACTCTGCCCACAGCAAGCACTAATTTCCCGTAGGCATAGCTTTCTCCCTGCACCTGAATGGTCTTGTTTTGAATATCAATCGCTTCGACTTTTGCATTGGTGTGAATATCCACCTTTTCCTTGAGGATATCCACCAATTTTGTCATAATGCGCAGGTTACCGTCGGTACCGAAGTGCACCACTTCGCCCTGCAGCATATGTAAATCGTATTTAATCGCTTCCGTCTTCAAAGCATCATTGGGTGCATAGACTTTATGCTTATCATCAAGCGGTTTTAAAATGTCATAGACCTGGTACTGGTAAGCGAGCGCCATATCATGCCCGATGTATTCCTGCAGCCAGCCGCCGTATTCGGTGGTGATGTTAAACTTTCCGTCCGAAAACGCGCCTGCGCCGGCAATACCGCTCATAATGGCACAGCTCTTGCAGTGAATGCACTTATCCGCCTTGCCCTCAACAATGGGGCACTTTCTGTTTTCGAGGCTTGCTCCCTGCTCAAAAATAGCAACCGAGGGGGTATTTTCACCTTCGATTAAGCGCTTGGCAGTCATCAAACCGCCGATGCCGCCGCCGACAATAATCACATCATATTTTTTCATAAATGTTCCTCTTCTAATTCTTAAAACTGTGGATAGGTGCGGGAATTCTGCCTTTTCTGCCGATAAACGCCGCGGGGGAATAGCCGTTGACCGGCATAATCGGCGCTTTACCGAGTAAGCCGCCGAATTCCACACTTTCACCGACCGCCTTGCCGCAAACGGGAATAATCCTGACTGCCGTGGTCTTTTGATTGACCATACCGATTGCCGCTTCATCGGCAATAATGCCAGAAATGGTCGCGGCAGGCGTATCGCCCGCAACGGCAATCATATCCAAGCCCACCGAGCAAACGCAGGTCATCGCCTCTAATTTTTCTATACTCAAAGCACCGGCATTGACTGCATCAATCATCCCTTGGTCTTCGCTGACGGGGATAAACGCGCCCGAAAGCCCGCCCACATAACTGGACGCCATCACACCGCCCTTTTTGACCTGGTCGTTGAGCATCGCCAGCGCCGCGGTCGTGCCGGGAGCGCCCACGCTTTCCAAACCGATTTCTTCCAAAATTTCGGCAACCGAATCGCCGACTGCCGGCGTAGGCGCCAAGGAAAGGTCAATAATGCCGAACGGCACGCCCAAACGCCGTGACGCTTCTTGCGCGACCAACTGCCCGACTCTTGTAATCTTAAATGCGGTTTTCTTAATCGTTTCACACAGCACTTCAAAGCTTGCGCCGCGCACTTTTTCTATAGCAGTTTTCACCACGCCCGGTCCGCTGACGCCGACATTGATAATCGTGTCCGCCTCGGTTACACCGTGAAAAGCACCTGCCATAAAGGGGTTATCGTCCGGCGCATTACACAGCACCACCAGTTTGGCGCAGCCGATACTGTCCTGCTGCTTGGTCAACTCTGCCGTTTTCTTAATCACCTGCCCCATCAGGCGAATGGCGTCCATATCCATGCCGGTTTTGGTGGAGCCGACATTGACGCTCGCGCAAATGCGCTCGGTAGATGCCAGTGCTTCGGGAATGGATAAAATGAGGTTTTTATCCGCCTGTGTCATGCCCTTGGATACCAGCGCCGAGTAGCCGCCCAAAAAATTGACGCCGACTTCTTTCGCCGCGTTATCGAGGGTTTTGGCAATTTTCACAAAATCCTCGGGGTTGCGGCAAGCTGCGCCGCCCACCAATGCAATCGGGGTAACGGAAATGCGCTTATTGACAATCGGCACCCCGAAATCGCGCTCAATCGCTTTGCCGGTGGCAACGAGATTGCCCGCACAGCGGGTGATTTTGTTGTAAATGTTTTCGCAGAGCCTGTCCACCTCGTTCTCACAGCAATCCAACAGGCTGATGCCCATGGTGATGGTGCGCACATCGAGGTTTTCGTGCTCTATCATTTTATTGGTTTCAATGACTTCGTTTCTGC
>SVOD01000105.1 GCA_015066575.1 Oscillospiraceae bacterium | reverse complement strand
CCCTCTTGTGCTCCCAAGCACATCTGCATCTGCGCCATCAGTTTTTCACCGCTATCATCAAGCATATGAGGCTGATAGCGCCGCTCAACTTCAATATTTCTGCGGTATTCTTCCAGCGCCGGGTACTCGGAAAACCACCCTTGCAATGTTTTTTCATCCAACGCAATCAACTGCGGCGTAAAGTAGTAAGCGGCGGCAACTAACTGACTAAAAAGGTCTTCACACTTTCCGCTTAAAGCCAAAAAATCATTATCGGCTGTGTCGGTGTCGGAATTTAAATGGGCATATTCATATAGTTTGGAAATGAGTAATTCACACTGTGTATATAATTCCAGTGTGCCATAAAGCCCTTTTGCACCGACAAGCATTTCTTCTTTCTTATCGGCAAGTAAGGCAATCATGCTTTTTGCCTTTACAAAATCCGCCTCAAACGCTTCTAATGAGGGATAAATCAACTCCGTATTCCAAGTGTATTTCTGTTCTACTTCGCTGCGTTTCAAAATCAACGCCCCTTTCCGTTTATCTATATTCTATTATATCGTTTTGCAAATATTATTCAACCGCTTTTAATAAATGACTCAAATTATTGTTGAATAATATATTTAAGAGTGCTATAATAATTATTTGTAAATTTTATTACAATTATAATGTAAAAGTAAGGATGTAAGAAGAATGACCCTAATTGACATTTTAACACAGAACGCATGCACCTATCCGGATGAAACCGCGCTTGTCGAAATTAATCCGGAATTTCAACCCGAGAGCAAAACCACTTGGCGCGAGTATTCACTGATTCAGCCGGAACCCGGCAAACCTTTCAGAAGAGAAATCACCTGGAAAGAGTTTGAATCCAAAGCCAATCGCTTTGCCAATTTGCTTTTAGCCAGAGGTTGCAAAAAGAATGAAAAAGTCGCCATTTTGCTGATGAACTCTATTGAGTGGTTGCCGATTTATTTCGGCATCTTAAAAACCGGCGCTATCGCAGTACCGCTCAATTACCGATACACAGCCGAAGAAATCAAGTATTGCCTGGAAAAGAGCGACAGCACAAGGCTCGTTTTTGGTCCTGAATTTGTTGGCAGAATTGAACAAATCTGCAACCAAATCCCCCAAGTCAAAGACATTTTCTATGTGGGTGAAGATTGTCCGTCATTTGCCGACAGCTTTGAAAAAATGACTTCTTACTGTTGTGACCAATCGCCCTCCATTCAACTGACCGAGAGCGATTATGCCGCTATTTACTTTTCTTCAGGCACAACCGGTTTTCCGAAAGCAATTCTACATAAGCATCGCTCTTTGGTGCACGCTGCTATGGTAGAGCAAAACCACCATTCGCAGACTCATGAAGATGTATTTCTGTGCATTCCCCCGCTTTATCATACCGGCGCAAAAATGCACTGGTTCGGTTCTTTTCTTGTCGGCGGTAAAGCCGTACTGCTTAAAGGTGTCAATCCGCAGTGGATTATCAAAGCCGTTTCGGATGAAAAATGTACCATTGTATGGTTACTTGTTCCGTGGGCTCAGGATATTTTAGATGCGATTGACTCCGGAAAAATCCATTTGGAAAACTACGAACTCTCACAGTGGCGCTTAATGCATATCGGCGCGCAACCCGTGCCGCCTTCGCTGATTAAGCGCTGGCTTAAAATATTCCCTCACCATCAATACGACACCAACTACGGTTTAAGCGAATCCATCGGCCCCGGCTGTGTGCATTTGGGTGTTGAGAACACGCACAAAGTAGGTGCCATCGGCAAAGCCGGCTACGGCTGGCAAACTGCCATTGTTGATGAAAACGGACAACCTGTTGCCAAAGGTGAGGTGGGCGAACTGTGTGTTAAAGGTCCCGGTGTGATGACCTGTTACTATAAAGATGAACAGGCAACAGCCGATATGATTAAAAACGGCTGGCTCTTTACCGGCGATATGGCAATGGAGGATGAAGACGGATTTATTTACCTGGTTGACCGCAAAAAAGATGTTATTATCACCGGCGGTGAAAACCTTTATCCGGTGCAAATTGAGGACTTCCTCAGAAAAAATGATGCGATAAAAGATGTCGCCGTTATCGGTCTTCCCGATGCAAGGCTCGGTGAAATAGCCGCTGCCGTTATCCAAGTTAAAGAAGGCTACAGTTTAACGGAAGATGAAGTCAATCAATTCTGCATGGGTATGCCGCGCTATAAGCGCCCGCGCAAAATCATTTTTGCCGATGTACCGCGCAACCCGACCGGAAAAATTGAAAAGCCGAAGCTTAGAGAAATGTACTGCGGCGAAAGTTTGGTCGCGCAAGAGATAAAAAACTGATAAAAGCACATTAATACTAAAG
The DNA here is from genome assembly GCA_015066575.1 of Oscillospiraceae bacterium. Classification (GTDB taxonomy): domain Bacteria; phylum Bacillota; class Clostridia; order Oscillospirales; family Acutalibacteraceae; genus RUG714. The sequence goes on along the minus strand of SVOD01000105.1, from coordinate 5,500 downwards.
GAGTTAATATGAAAAAGTTATTACTCGGTAATGCCGCAGTGGCAAGAGGCGCATATGAAGCAGGCGTTAATGTTGTTTCCTCTTACCCCGGCACTCCCAGTACCGAAATTACTGAAGAAATTGCGAAATATGAAGAAGTTTATGCCGAATGGGCACCTAATGAAAAGGTGGCTGCCGAAGTGGCTATCGGTGCCGCAATTGCCGGCGGCAGAGCAATGAGTTGCTGCAAGCATGTCGGCTTAAATGTGATGGCTGACCCTGTCTTTACAGTCAGTTATATCGGTGTGAACGGCGGATTGGTTTTCTGCGTGGCAGATGACCCGGGTATGCACTCTTCCCAAAACGAGCAGGATTCGCGCCATTATGCCGAAGCGGCAAAAATCCCGATGCTTGAACCTGCCGATTCCGCGGAGTGTAAGGAATTCACAAAGCAGGCATTTGCACTTTCCGAGCAATTTGATACCCCCGTTTTTCTGCGCCTTTCCACAAGAGTATCCCACTCTCAAAGTCTTGTGGAACTCTGTAAGAGAGAAGATGTACCGGTCAAAGAGTATCAAAAAGATATTGCCAAAAATGTTATGATGCCCGGCAATGCCATAAAAAAACATGTTGTCGTTGAGAAGCGCACGCAAGATTTAAAAGCACTTGCCGAAACCACCGATTTGAATGTTATGGAAGATAACGGTGCAAAAATCGGCATTATCACCGCCGGCATTGCCTACATGTACGCCAAAGAGGCTTTGGGCGATAAGGCAAACTATTTAAAACTCGGTTTGGTTTATCCCCTGCCAGAAAAGCGAATTTTGGATTTTGCCGAAAAGTGCGACAAAGTGTTTGTGATTGAAGAACTTGACCCGGTGCTCGAAAACTACTGCAAATCCATCGGCATTGAAGTCATCGGTAAAGATGCATTCACACTTCTCGGCGAATATACCCCCGCCATGATTGCCAAAGCAGTGCTTGGCGAAGACGCACCGGCTTGCGCAACGATTGAGGAAGCCATTCCGGCTAGACCTCCCGTGATGTGCCCCGGTTGCCCGCACAGAGGTACTTTCTATGTGCTTAAAAAGTTAGGCTTAACCGTATCGGGTGATATCGGTTGCTACACTCTCGGTGCTGTTGCACCGCTTGCAAGTGTAGATACCACTATTTGCATGGGAGCATCGGTTTCCGCTGCGCTCGGTATGGCAAAAGTAAAGGGGAAAGAATTTAACAAAAAATTGGTTTCCGTTATCGGCGACTCCACATTCATCCACTCCGGCATCACCGGACTGATTGATATTGTTTACAATAAAGGCGCCAATACTGTTATAATTTTAGATAATTCCATTACCGGTATGACCGGCCATCAGGACAATCCCACCACCGGCAAAACCATTCGCGGCGAAGCAACCAAACAGGTAGATTTAATCAAATTGGCGCAGTCCGTCGGCATTGAGCATATTGTGGTAGCCGACCCCTTTGATGTGAAAAACTTTGAAGCGGTTGTCAAAACAGAAGTGGAGAGAGACGAGCCAAGCGTAATTATTGCGCAAAGACCCTGCGCCCTGTTAAAAGGTGTAAAATATGAGGGTAAATGCCGCATTTCCGAGGAATGCCGCAAATGTAAGTTGTGCATGAAGCTCGGTTGCCCCGCCATTTCGCTTAAAGGTGACACTGTGGAAATTGATGCTACCCAGTGTAACGGCTGCGGGCTTTGTATGAATGTTTGCCCGTTTAAAGCCATTAAGAAGGAGGAGAAGTAACATGACAGATACCAAGAAAATTATGATTGTCGGCGTAGGCGGTCAAGGCACTCTCCTCGCAAGCCGCATTTTAGGCAATACCGTCATTAATGAGGGTTATGATGTTAAACTCTCCGAAGTGCACGGTATGAGCCAACGCGGCGGCAGTGTTGTTACCTATGTAAAATACGGTCAAAAGGTATACTCTCCGATTATCGGCAAGGGCGAAGCCGATATCATTCTTGCATTTGAACTGCTCGAAGCCTATAGAGCACTGCCTTACTTAAAAAAAGGCGGCAAAATCATTGTCAATTCTCAGCAGATTAACCCGATGCCGGTGATAACCGGCGCTGCCGATTATCCGGTAGAGATTGAAAAGAAAATTGGCGCAAGCGCCGACCTCATTGCGGTCGATGCATTGAGCCTTGCCAAAGAAGCCGGTAATATTAAAGCCGTGAATGTGGTGCTCATCGGTATGCTTGCAAAAAGCAGCGAAATAAAAAAAGAAAGTTGGCTTCAAACCATCAAAACAACGGTACCGCCGAAGTTTTTGGAAGTCAACTTAAAAGCATTTGAATTAGGGTATAATCATTAAATAATAATGATTTAGTTATGAAAAAACACAATGAAAGCAGGTGAAAAAATGAGCTATTTAAACAAACCCGTTGAAACCATGCCGCGGGAACAACTCAAAGCATTACAACTCGAGCGCCTTCAAAAGCAGATTGCGCATTGTTATGAAAGAGTGGAATGCTTTAGAAAGCGCATGGATGAAAAAGGCTTAAAGCCGCAAGACATTCAGTCTTTAGAGGATTTGGCAAAAGTACCCTTTTCCTACAAAAAGGATTTGCGCGATTATTATCCCTTTGGTCTTTTTGCGGAGCCACTCAAAAATGTGGTGCGTTTCCACGCATCCAGCGGTACAACCGGCAAACGTATTGTGGTTGGTTACACCAGAGAAGATTTAGAAGTGTGGGCGGAATGTGCGGCGCGAATGATGGTGTCCTTAGGCATTACCGATGAAGATATCGTGCAGGTTTCCTATGGTTACGGGTTATTTACCGGCGGCTTCGGCGTGCACTCTGCCGCCGAAAAAATCGGCTGTGCCATAATTCCGATGTCTTCCGGCAACACAAAATTGCAGATTCAGAATATGGTCGACTTTGGCGCAACCGTACTATGCTGTACCCCTTCTTATGCGATGCATTTAGGTGAAGAAGTCAACAGAGCCGGGCTCAAAGATAAGCTCAAGCTTAAATACGGCATTTTCGGTGCCGAGCCTTGGACGGAAAGCATGCGTAAAGAAATTGAAAAAAGCCTCGGCATTAAAGCGTTCGACATCTACGGATTAACCGAGGTAATCGGTCCCGGTGTGGCGTGCGAATGCTCCGAAAAAGCGGGCATGCATATTTGGGAAGACCATTTTCTGGCAGAGATTATTGACCCGGATACCGGAGAAGTGCTGCCCGAGGGTTCTACCGGCGAATTGGTTTTCACATCTCTTACCAAGCAGGCTTTCCCTGTTATTCGCTATAGAACACGCGATATTTGTCGCTTGGAATATACCCCCTGCGCCTGCGGCAGAACGCATTTGAGAATGTGCAAACCGCAAGGCAGAAGTGATGATATGCTCATTATCCGCGGCGTAAATGTATTCCCCTCTCAAATTGAAGAGGTACTGCTCAAAACCAGCGGCGGTGATTTAACACCTAACTACCAGATTGTCGTGGATAGAGTCAATAACAGCGATACATTTGATGTGAATGTTGAAATGAGTGAAGCACTCTTTGCCGATGAAGTCAGAAGTATTGAACAAATTGAAAAGCGTATCACCGGTGAACTTCGTTCCACCCTCGGTATCGGTGCCAAGGTACACTTGGTTAACCCGAAATCCATCGAACGCAGCGAAGGCAAAGCGAAGCGCGTGATAGACAAGAGAAATTTACACTAATTTTTCTCTCATTTAATTTGGAGGTAATAGTTATGATTACGAAGCAATTATCTGTTTTTGTGGAAAATAAAAAAGGCAGATTATCTGCCATCTTAAACTGTCTTGCCGAAAACGGCATTGATCTCTCTGCCCTTTCGCTTGCCGACACAAGTGAATTCGGTGTATTAAGACTGATTGTCAATAACCCCGAAAAAGCGAAGGCACTTTTAAATGATATTGGCGTGATTGTAAAAATCACCGATGTGCTCGCCGTGGTTCTCGATGATAAGCCGGGCGGTGCCGCAAAAATCATTGAAGCGCTCTCCCAAAACGATATCAGTGTAGAATATATGTATGCATTTGATACCAAAATTACCGGCAAAGCGATTATGGTTGCCAAGACCGATGATGTCAAAGCCGCGAATGACTTACTTGTTGCCAAAGGCTTTGCAGATATTTCATCAAAAGATGTGTTTAGAGCATAGTATACAGTAAAACAAAACGCGTTCGATAGAACGCGTTTTGTTTTTGCGAGGCAAAGTGTGCACAAAGCACTACTTATTTTACAGGCACATAGATAAATGATTTATCATCTTTATAAAATTCAAAGCACATTTTGGATTCGTCGTATTTATAATCCACGGTATCAAACCATGTAGCGAAGATTTCTTTCCAAGCAGCATTTACCTGTTGTGCAAGCGCTTCGGCGCTCTGCGCCGCCGGCACCTCAAACACTGCATACTGCGCGGCAGGAATAACAATTTCTTCAAACCCCTCTGCAGGCTTTTCATCACTTGTTTTATATCCGAAGAAATATTTGAGTTCACCGCTGACTTCTGCCGGATGAATCCACATAGCCACTTCCCCTTGGTCATCGCAGCCGGCAGGATACTGTGGGTATTTGCTAAAATCCACCTTGCCCCAATAGCCGCCTTCGTTACTGTCCGGGGTTTCTATCACATAACCGAACACCTTAAATTCGGGCTCATTCTTAATCGATACATTCATCATTCTGTCTCCTTTCAATTTGCGGTAAATATTCGGCGCAATGCCAAACTCTTTTTCAAATGCTTTGGTGAAACCTGCGTGGGTATCATAGCCGAACTTGAGCGCGGTTTCCAGCACCGCACCGCCGTCTGCCAACTCTTGTGCTGCGGCACGCAAGCGCATCCGGCGCACGTATTCACCCGGGCTGACGCCATACAGCGCTTTAAACACGCGGCAAAAATGGTACAGCGAATATCCTGCCAAATATGCCAGTTCAGCCGCCGTTATCGGTTCACTCAAGTGCGCGGCAATATAGTCTTCGCAATTTTTAAACTGCTCTTGATAGCCCAAAAGTTTCACCTCGATTACATATATAGTTTAACACAAATGATTGGATAATTCTTTTCCGATGTTGCTAAATAATCCATTAGGCAGTAAGCACTTTTCCACTGTGCCTAATGCCTTTTAAAAAATGCGCCCCTCCGCAAAGCGGAGAGACGCATTTTTTTACATTTTCCAGCCGTTATGGTCTGTGTGCAGTAAATGGTGCGCTTTTTCGCCAAGCGGTTCACCGAGATACTCACTATACAGTGCCTGCACTTGCGGGTTCTCGTGGGAGAAACGAATCGGGTTTTCGGCATCGAGTTTGTACAAGCGCGGTGCCCTTACATCAAACATTTTGTTGTGGTGCAAGTGAATCGGCTGACCGCCGCCGCCGACACAACCGCCGGGGCAAGCCATCACTTCAACAAAGTCATATTCCACTTCGCCTGCACGGATGGCTTGAATGAGTTTTCTCGCATTGCCAAGGCCGCTCGCTACCGCGCAGCGCACAGTGGTACCTACAATATCAAAGGTT
>SVOD01000007.1 GCA_015066575.1 Oscillospiraceae bacterium | reverse complement strand
AGACCTTGTTTTATACAATAAGCATTTATGCGGTTTTTCTCATTACCGGCGGCGCGTTCAGTCTCAAAGGTATGATAGAAAGTCTGTTTCCGATTATTACATGTCAATATTGGTTTGTGAGTGCATATGTTATCTTAAGTCTGCTGATGCCTTTTATCAATAAAGTGCTCAACGGGATTACACAAAAGCAATTTATTGCATTATTGGGTGTTTTGATATTTTATAATAGTGTTGCCCCCACTTTTTTGAATTATGATGCCTTTGCTTACGGAGGGCATTTGTTCTATATGATAATGTTTTATTGTGTAGGTGCATTTATTCGAAAATATCCCCCAAAAAAGCCATCAAAAACGCCGGCGGTATTACTGGTCTGCATTTCTGCCGTTTTGTTGGTTTTGTCCGTCGTGGCAATTGATTTTTTGGCAGAGAGATTCACATTTTTGGCGGGAAAATCCGGCAAATTCTATACGGTCTATTCCGTTCTGATTTTAACTCTGGCGATCGGATTGCTTTTGTTATTTACGCAGATGAAACCAAGAAGCAACAAAGTGATTAATATTTGCGGCAGTTGTGCTTTTGGAGTTTATTTGATTCATGAGAATAATTATATGAGACAGTGGATATGGGGAAACTTTTGTAATAACAGTTCCTATGCGGCACCGCTTAGATTAGTTACGCATATGTGTTTATGTGTAATAAGCGTGTATTTGATTTGTACTTTCATAGAATTTATCCGGCAGTACGGATTAGAGAAAAAGCTGTTTAGGAAGCTTTATGTATATATTTATAAAGCAACAAACAGTTTGCAAGAAAAACTAAATAACATAGCCAATAAAATAATTATGAAATGAGTTGCTGCTTTTATGGGGGATAGGCACGCCAACATTAAATAAATTAGCAGCAGTTATTTGGCAATTATGTAAATAATTTAGATATGATATTTGAGGAGAGCGATTTGCAGTGCGGCAAATTGCTCTGTTTTTTCTGTAAACAAAAAGCAGCAAAAAAGCGAATAATCTTGCATTTATACACTTTTAGCAGAATCTGGTCTATTGACATATATATAATAAAATAATATAATAAATGTAACAGCATAAGGGGTAGTCTGCCCTTTTGCAGAAAACAGGGAATGGTGAAAGTATGACAAGTGTTGAAGAATTAAAGGCGCTTAAAATTGAATATCCCTTAGAAGAAGAAATCAAAGGCTGTAAAAGTTTTTATAACAGAGTCATTAAGCGCGTGATAGATTTTGTGCTGGCACTGTTTGCGACCATCTTGCTTTCGCCGCTGCTTTTGGTAATTAGCATTCTGATTGTAATTGACGATGGGTTCCCGGTATTCTACAGAGCATACCGGGGCGGTTATAAAAATAAAAGTTTTAAAATTTTCAAATTTAGAAGCATGGTCAAGAACGCCGACAAAATCGGCGGCGGGACCACAGCGCTTAACGATAACCGCATTACCAAAATCGGGCGCTTTATTCGCAAAACAAAATTGGATGAATTTGCCAATCTCTTTAACATCATCCGCGGTGAAATGAGTTTTATCGGTCCGCGCCCCGAACTGCTGCGGTATACCGAGCAATACGAAGGGGTTGAGCGCTACATATTTGAGGTGCGCCCGGGTATAACGGATTTCAGCTCCGACATCTTCATTAATCTTGATGAAATTGTCGGCGACCAAAATGCCGATGAGATGTATGAAACCTATGTGCTTAAAAATAAAAATGCGCTGCGCGTAAAGTATGCAGCAGAAGTTTCTTTCACAACCGATTTTAAACTTTTCTTTAAAACAGTGTTTGATGTTGTCAAAAAAGCAGTAGGCGTTGTTTTTAAAAAATAGGAATGAGAAAAGAGAAATGAGGAATTGAGGGCGGGATACCCGCACCCGATAAAATAGAATGGAATATATTAAACTTAAAAATTCAGATTTAACCGTTTCCCGCTTTTGTATGGGCGGCTGCCCGATGGGCGGTTACGGCTGGGGCGATGTGCTGGAGCAGGAATTGATTGACGCCGTACACGCGGCGCTCGAGAGCGGCGTTACCTTTTTTGACACTGCGGAAACTTACGGGCTCGGGCAGTCGGAGTTGACACTCGGCAAAGCGCTCGGCGCGAGAAGAAAAGATGTGGTCATTTCCGATAAGTTCGGTGTGCATGCAAAAAAAGGACAACCAACATTTTATGATAACAGCCGTGAATATATTTTTGAAGCCTGCGAAGGCTCGTTACAGCGGCTCGGCACAGACTACATTGACCTTTACACCGTGCATTACAGAGACGGTAAGACTTCACTTGCCGAAGTGGCGGACACTTTAGAAGAACTCAAAAAGCAGGGCAAGATTCGTTATGCAGCTCTCTCAAATATCGGCGAAGCGGATGAAAACGAACTAAAAGCACTAAAAGGCAAGTTTGTTTCGTTTCAAGATGAATACTCGCTTGCTTGTCGCAAAAATGAAGCGGTCATCAAGAGGCTTTCAAAAGAGTATGATTTGTCGCCGTTAACTTGGGGTTCGCTCGGGCAGGGCATTTTAACCGGCAAATACAATTTGCAAAACACAAACTTCGGACCGGATGACCGGCGCTCAAGAGATATTTATGTCAACTTCCACGGCGAGAAACTCAAAAAGAATTTGGAAATTGTGGAAGTGATGCGCGACATCGCCGCCGCCCATGGCACTTCGGTCGCAAGTGTGGCAGTCAGGTTTATTTTAGATAACATCGAAGAGAGCGTGGTGCTGGCAGGCATTAAGCGCCCGGCGCAGTTAAGCTCCAACCTCGAAGCTTTCGGGTGGAACTTGAGTGCGGAGGAAATGAAAGTATTAGACGAGGTTTCCCGAGAAAAGTGAGTGAAGCAAAACAAAAGAGAATTGCATATATTGCCCAAGCACAACTGATAGGTTGTTTGTTGGTTATTTTGGGACATTCTATTCCGTTGGATTGGGAAATACCGAACGCCATCTATCGGGCAGATGTGTTTTTGTACACCTTCCATATGCCGTTGTTCTTTTTTGTGAGTGGATATTTGTTTTACAAAACAAAGTCCTTTGAGCGCTACACATTCGGTGCCTATATCAAAAAGCGCAGCTTTCGTCTTATGATTCCCTATGTGGCGCTTACCATTATCGGGTTCATACCGAAAGTTCTTACAAACAAATTTTTCGGTGACGGTGCAGAGCTGAGCGTGATGTACTTTGTGAAAGCCTTTTTGGTGCCGCGTGAAAATGTGTGGGGACATTTTTGGTTTTTACCCACACTGTTGCTCATCTCTTTGTTTTCATTTGCATTTGCAAAACTGAAAAACAAATCGCTTGCGGCATACGGCATTGTAACGGTTCTGTTATTCGGGTTAACACTGGTGCCGAAGATTACCGATTGGTTTGCGGTAAATGATATTTTAAAATACACCTGTTTTTATGCGTTGGGACTTTTGTTTGCCGACAGCAAAGCGGAATTGGTTATCACCGGCGACAAAATGAAATTTGTGTTCCTGTTGTTGCTGCCGGTGTCAGTTGGATTATTCTTGATTCCCGTTCAAAATGAAACGGCGCAAACAGCCTTAAAACAAGTCATCGGCATTATGATGCTTACCTTTGTGTTGGCAGTATCGCAATTAGCCGATATCACCAAAACCAAAGTCGGCAACTTCTTGTGTAATAAAACCTATTCAATATTCATTTTATCCTGGCCGTTTCAAAGCATTATCAGTATGGTTTTTGAAAAGGCGATGGGACTTCCGTATTACATAACAATGCCGATAGCTTTTGCGGCAGGCATTATAGGACCGATTATTACCATCTTGATTTTGGATTTTATAGAGAAGAAAACCAACAAACGATTTCTATCACCTATTATTGGAGGATAACATATGACCGGTGAACAATTAGCGTGGAAAATCAGAAGACACGGTGTGGAGATGACGCACCTCTCCGGCGGTTCCCATTTGGCATCTATTTTAAGTGTGGCAGATATTATGGGTAAACTCTATGCCGAGGTGTTGCGCGTAGACCCCAAAAACCCAAAAGATGAAAACCGCGACAGGTTTATTCTCTCAAAAGGGCATGCCGGCGCCAGTGTGTATGCAGCGCTTGCCGAGAGCGGATTCTTTGCAACCGAGGAACTCAAAACTCATTACCAAAACGGTTCGCGTCTTTCGGGGCATGTTTCGCACCATGTGCCGGGTGTAGATTTGTCGACCGGTTCACTCGGTCACGGACTTCCTGTGGCGGCAGGCATGGCGTATGCCGGGCTCAAAGACCATAAAGATTACAAAGTCTATGTGGTGCTGGGTGACGGCGAGTGCGATGAAGGTTCGGTGTGGGAAGCAGCGATGTTTGCCGCACACAATGACTTGAAGAACCTCACTGCGATTGTTGACCACAATATGATGCAGAGCATGGACTTTTGCGAAAAGACGGTGGCACTCGGCGACTTTGAAAAGAAGTGGGAAGCTTTCGGCTGGAATGTGGTCAGCATCAACGGCAACGACCACAAAGAGCTGGATATGGCTTTCAAAAAAGAGTTTGATAATGAAAAACCGAAAGTGATTATTGCCAATACCAAAAAAGGCTTTGGCATTGAGTTTATGGAGTTTGATATTTTGTGGCACTACCGCTTCCCGCACGACGGGTGGGAATATGACCTGGCGGTCAATGAACTGCACAAAATCAAACCCGCAGGGGTGGAAGACCCGTATACACCGAATGGCATTGAGAACCCCACACCGGTTCCCGAAGGGGCGGATATTTATAACGACCATACCACGAGTGCGACTTGGCACCCGGATTGGAGAAAGTGATACCTTCTCCAATAATGAATAGTGAAGAGTGAAGAATGAATAATTGAGGGCGGGGCACCCGCACCCGATTTTATTTAGTGAGAGAGAAACATTATGCGCGATACAGTTATTAGAACACTGATTGAAGAAGCGAAAAAGAATAAAGATATCGAGTTGGTGACCGGCGACCTCGGGTTCGGGGTGCTCAAGCCCTTTTACGAGCAGTTGCCAAACCAATTTACCAACGCCGGCATTGCCGAGCAGAGCATGACCGGCATTGCGGCAGGTATGGCGCTGTGCGGCAAAACTGTGTTTACCTACTCTATCGGTAACTTCCCGACACTGCGTTGCGTGGAGCAAATCCGCAACGACTGCGCTTATATGAAAGCGAATGTCAAAATCATTTGCGTGGGCGGCGGCTTTGTTTACGGTTCTCTCGGTATGAGCCACCAGGCGACGGACGATATTGCGATTATCCGTGCCCTCCCCGGCGTTACCGTGGTGTGCCCCGGCGACCCGACCGAAGCGGCAGAGGCGGTCAAGGCGATTATCCATACTCCCGGCACCGTGTATTTAAGGCTTGGCAGAGGCGGCGAAAAGAAGATTCACGACAAAATTGAGAACTTCCAAATCGGCAAAGCGCTTAAAATCAGAGAGCCGAAGGCAGAGGCAAAAAAGAAAATTGCCGTTTTCTCTACCGGTGCCATCTTAGAAGAGGCAACGGCGGCGGCAGAGTTGCTGGAGCAAGCCGGTATCGGTGTGGAGCAGTATTCCTTCCATACGGTCAAGCCCATAGATAAAGAAGTGATAGAAGCCTGCGCCGCGAAGTATGACTATATCGTTACGGTGGAAGAGCATAACATTTTAGGCGGTTTTGCAAGTGCGGTATCCGAAGTCATTACCGACTGCGGCGAAAAAGTGAAACTGATTAAAATCGGCATTCCCGATGAATACTGCACGGCAGTCGGCAACCAAAACTACCTGCGCGGGCTTTACGGCATGCAGGCAGCGCAAATTGCCGAGAGGGTTAAAGAAGAAATTCAATAAGTTTTTAGAAATATTTTTAGTGAAAATTAAGGAAGAAATCGGCTAATGTTTGAACAAAATATATGGGTTTACTATTTGGCGATTGTGCTTAGCGGAGCAGCTGCTTTGTTGCTGAATGCGGGAAAAGCGCAATATAGCTTGATTGATGCAACAAACGGGTCCAAAACCAAGCGCCCGGCGCAGGTGTACCTTGTGGCGTTTGTGTTAGTCGGGTACATTGTGTTTTGGGCAGCCATCCGTAACGGTATTGTAGATACTGCAGAGTATATTCAATCTTATCAATTGAGGCGAACAAATGTAAGTTTAAGGGAATTATTTAATGATGAAAATGTGGATGCGCCCTTATTTATCTTTTTCCAGGTTGTTTTAAAACGATTAGGGTTTTCTTGGCAGGGATATTTGGCAACGATTGCCATTATTTCCGGTTTCTTTATTTTTTACGGCATCGGCAAGTATTCGGACGATGTGCCATTCAGTTATTACCTTTTTATTACCAGTATGCAATTCTTCTGGCTGTTTAACGGTGTGCGCCAGTTTTTGGTGGCATCCATCATCTTTGCCGGTTTGCGGTTGATTGTTGAAAAGAAGTTGTTGAGGTTTATTCTGCTCGTTGCGGTGCTTTATTTTATTCACCAAACAGCGTGGATACTCATACCGGTTTACTTCATCGCCAACATGAGAAACTGGAGTTACGGTATTTATGCTTGTATTCTTACCACAATGGCAGTGGTTATTCTGTTCCCCAACCAATTTGTAGCACTGTTGGATGATTCCTTTAGTGATTACAACGTGGCAGAAAAATTTTCACAGGATGACGGTGTAAATGTATTGCGCTTTTTAGTATCTATGGTAACACCGACACTTGCATTTATTTATAAAGATAAAATTGCGGAATATGAAAATCCTTATGTGAATGTAATGGTCAATATGTCGCTGATTACGGCAGGGCTTTATGCCGTAGGTGTGGTAACGAGCGGTGTGTATATGGGCAGATTGCCGCTATATACCGATTTGTGGGGCATGATTTTGTTACCGTTCATACTAAAAAGGGTATTGCCGAAACAAACGAAAGGTCCGATTTGGGTAGCTGCATTGCTGTTTTATTTTCTATACTTTTATTTACAGGCAAAAATGGAAAACGGTGTTTATTACACGACAAACTGGTTCCACAACAGCATGGACCTTGGCGGCGCCCAATTATAAGCCGATAGAGGATAGTTATGAAAAAAAGATTATTAATCACCTCAACCGATTTGATGATGGTGCAGTTTTTGCTACCGCATATACAAAACCTTGCCGAAAACGGGTATGCGGTAGACATTGCCTGCTCGGATGTTGGTGGCAGGGTAGAAGAAATTAAAGGAAAAACAAAAGCATACACCGAAAACATCTTTGTGCTTGATTTGCAAAGGAGCCCGCTTTCGCCACAAAATGCAAAGGGCTATAAGCAGTTAAAACAAATCTTTTCGGAACATCGGTACGATATCGTGTGGACAAATGAACCGGTCATGGGGGTTGCGACCCGTCTTGCCGCAAAAAAGGCAAGAAAAAACGGCACAACGGTTTTGTATATGTGCCACGGTTTCCACTTTTTTAACGGCGCACCGAAGGTGAACTGGCTTATTTATTACCCGATTGAGAAGTTGATGGCACCGAGGGCAGATTGCATTTGCACCATAAATACCGAAGATTACAAAAGAGCACAGGGCTTTAAGACAAAAAGAGTGGAATACATTCACGGTATAGGTATTAATACCGACAGATTAACCCCGGGTGAAAACCAAAACAATATTCGCGTAGAACTCGGGTTAAGTGAGGATGCTTTTTTGGTTCTATCTGTCGGGGAGTTAAATGAAAACAAAAACCAAAAGGTGATTTTAAAGGCAGTCAATAAACTGAACGATGTAAGCATCCACTATATTCTTTGCGGCAAGGGCGACCAATTGGAGAACCTGCAAACCTTAACGCGGGAATTGGGGATTGAAAACAATGTGCATTTTTTAGGGTATCGCACCGATGTGGTAGACATTTGTTCACAGGCAGATGTGTATGTGATGCCCTCCAAGCGTGAGGGCTTGCCCGTTGCCTCGCTGGAGGCAATGTATTGCGGCTTGCCGCTTGTAACATCCAACATTCGCGGTCTTTCGGATATTATGGAAAACGGTGTGACGGGATATATGTGTGAGCCCGATGATGTGAATGCATTTGCTACCGGTATTCGAGTGATTAAAGAAGATGTTAATTTTAGAAAAACAGCGGCAGAAAAAAATAAACAAATTGTGGTGCCGTATTGCATAGAAAACACAAAAACGGAAGTTTTAAATTTATTAAACAGTTTAGAGGGGTAGAATGGTTAGAGTTTCGGTTATTATGGCAACATACAACTGTGAGGACACTTTAAAAAAGAGTATTGACTCTATCCTTGCACAGACTTATACGGATTGGGAGTTTGTGATTTGCGATGACTGTTCCACAGACGGCACACTGCAAATATTAAAAGAATATGAAAAACAATACCCCGAAAAAATAATTGTAATTCAAAACGAAGTGAACTCAAAACTGTCTTTTTCCCTTAACCATTGTTTAGAGGTGGCAAAAGGCGAATATATTGCGAGAATGGATGGGGATGATATTTCCGTACCCGAACGATTGGAAAAACAGGTTCGGTTTTTGGATGAACACCCCGAGTATGCCGTTGTTTCCACCGCCATGACACCTTTTGATGAAAACGGAACACGACCGTCCCGCTTTATGAAGCCGGAACCGACAAAGGATGATTTGGTTAGCCGTTCCCCCTTTGCTCATGCTACCATTATGATGCGCCGCGAGGCGTATGATGCCGTTGGCGGATATACCGTTTCAAAACGCACGACCAGAGGGCAGGATTATGATATGTGGTTTCGCTTTTTTGCCTTGGGGCTGAAAGGCTACAATATGCAAGAGCCGTTATATTTAGTGCTCGAGGACGATAAGGCACTGAAAAGAAGAACCTTTAAAACGCGTTGTTATGAAGTGCAAACAAAACTGAAAGGGTATAAAATGTTACATTACCCGCCGCAAAAATATATACATGCATTCAAACCTGTTTTAACGGCAATGATACCCGTGAAACTGCTGCAGGAATATCACATTAAAACAGACGCAAAGAGCAAGAAAGAGTAAGAAATGAAAGAAAAATTAAAAGTGCTTTTATGCACCGGAGTAATGAATGCCGGCGGGGCGGAAACACTCATTATGGAACTGTTGCGCCAACAAACCGGCGCAGTGGAATATACACTGTTAATTCACTATGCCGACAAAAAAGAGCCGGGCGTTTTTGATGATGAAATTCATGCCCTTGGGGTACAAATGCTGTATATCCCTTCCGTGGGCTCTGCCGGTCAAAAAGAATATACGCGCCTGTTAAGCGACATAAATCAGCAGTACGGACCTTTTGATGTAATTCATTCTCATTTAAACGGTATCGGCGGCGCGATAATGAAAGCGGCAAAAGAAGCCGGAATCCACTCGCGCATCGCTCACTGCCATGCCGATATTGCTTTTAAAGGGAATGCCGTGAACCGTGCAAAAAACGAAGCCCTTTTGCAGTTGATGAGAAAATATATTGATACATATGCCAATCACTATTGGGCATGTTCACCGGCAGCGGCGAAACGCCTGTTTTATCAGAAACGATTAAGCAAGGCGGTCATTATTCCCAATGTGATTGATGTGGAAAAATACTTGGGGACACCCGAGAGTGCCGCAAAAGCAAAACAAAAGTTTTCATTGGATAATAAAAACATTATCGGCGCTGTCGGCAGAATCGCACCGATTAAAAATTACGAGTGTATTATTCGCTTGTTAAAGCAATTAAAAGACAGCGGCAAAGAGTATACCTTTGTTTGTTTTGGTAGAGTGGTGGATGAAGCCTATTATAACTCTCTGTTAGCGCTTGCCAAAGAAATGCAAGTAGAAAAGCAAGTGAAATTTTTAGGCAACTCTACCGCAGTGGCAGAAGATATTCACTGTTTTGATATTGCCGTAATGCCATCTCACAGCGAGGGCTTTGGTATGGCGGCAATTGAGGCGCAAGCCGCCGGCATCCCCACGATTGTTTCAACCGGGGTGCCGCAGATAGTAGATGTAAAAGCGGGACTTGTTCAGTTCGCAGATGTTGCGGATATGACTGCCTGGGTAAATGCGGTGGAAGCCGCGGAACATTGCCCGCCGGTCAGCAACCAAACCATAGTGGAATGTTTTGATAAAAGCGGCTTCAATTCAAAGACCATGGCAAAGCAAATCGAGCAAAAATATATTGCTATGGCGAAAGAGGATGCATAATGGGGTTTAAAAGCGCACTCAAATCGAGTTTTATAGGCAAATATTTGGTCAGTGAATACCATGTTTTGTTGAGCAAGTTGATGCCGAAACTGATTTCCGATGAAAAAGCAGTTAAAAAGTATTATAAACAGCGTTCCGGCAAAGAGTTGGATTTAAGCAACCCGCAAACTTTTTCGCAAAAACAACAGTGGTATAAGTTGAATGCCAAAGACCCGCTCATGCAGCAAGCGGCAGATAAATATGCCGTGAGAGCGTATATTAAAGCGTGCGGGCACGAGGAACTGTTAAACGATTTATTAGGGGTATATGAAAACCCGGATGATATTGATTTTGATGCTTTGCCGAATCGCTTTGTTATGAAAGCGGCGCACGGGAGCGGGTTTAATATTATTGTAAAAGATAAATCTCAACTGAACATAGCGCAAACCAAAAAGATGCTAAAATCGTGGCTGCGCCAAGACATTTCATGGTCCGGCAGAGAGTGGGTTTATAAAGAGATGCCGCGGCGTATAGTCATTGAAAAGTATTTGGAAGATGACAGCGGCGGATTAAAAGATTTTAAATTTTTTTGTTTTAACGGAAAGCCTTCCATTATGCAATTGGAAGTCGGCAGATATACCAATCAAAATACCAGAAATTTTTATGATATGGAATGGAATCTTTTGCCTTTCGGCAAAGAGTTGCCGCACAACCCCGATATTGATATTCCAAAGCCGGTTCGTTTTGAGCAGATGAAGCAAATTGCAACCGACTTGTGTAAACCGTTTCAATTTGTGCGTGTGGATTTGTACGAGGTAAAAGAAAAAGTGTATTTTGGCGAACTAACCTTTTTCCCTGCCGGCGGCGCACCGGATTTTGTGCCAAGTGAGTATGATAAAATTGTAGGCGATATGTGGGAATTAAAAACCGAATAAGGTGGAAAACATGAAAAAAGCAGACATTTTGATTTTTGGCGATATATGCCCCGATAACGATTATAAGGCGCTATACGGAAAAAGCGGCACACCGGTTTTTGATGAAAAGATACGGCAAATGATGGATGAAGCAACATTTGTTGTCGGGAATTTGGAATGCCCGGCAACGAACGAAACGGCACCCATCACAAAATGCGGTCCAACGCTAAAAGCGGAACCGGAGGATGTTGCATTTTTAAAGAAAACGGGTTTTGACGCATTTTCGCTTGCCAACAACCATATTTTAGATTACGGCGAAACCGCAGTCAATGATACCGTGGCGTGTTGTCAAAAAAACGGCTTGCTGTATTTTGGCGCCGGTAAAAACACGGAAGAGGCGGCAAAACCGCTGGTTACGGAGATTAGCGGCAAGAAAATCGGTTTTCTCAGTTTTGCCGAGGCAGAGTTTAACCTCGCCGGCGCGCATACACCCGGCGCAAATCATTATGATGTGTATATTTCGCTCGATGATATTGCCGCATTAAAACAATCGTGTGATTATGTGGCAGTACTGTATCACGGCGGGATTGAACATTACAAAAACCCTTCACCGCTGTTGCAAAAAAAGTGTCGGGCAATGGCGAAAGCAGGTGCGGATTTGGTATTGTGCCAGCATTCGCACTGTATCGGTACGGTAGAAAAATGGGGAGATGCAACCATTCTTTACGGTCAGGGCAATACAGCTTTCGGCTACCGTGAGGGTAACGCCGCATGGAATGAAGGGTTTGCCGTGGCAATACATTTAGATACAAAAAGCATTTCACTGTATTTAATGCAGGCAACCCCGGGCGGTATTGTTTTAGCATCGGAAGAAGCCAACAAAAACCGCATCACCCGACTGAAAAGTGATTCGGAACGGATTGGCGATGCAGAGTTTATAAAAGAACAGTGGGATGCATACTGCGCCGCACAAGAGGCATTGGATTTGGCATTGGTTTACGGTAAAAACAGAGTGTATAACAAACTCAACCGTATTATGCACAATGCGCTGATGAACACTTTCTACAAAGGCAAAAAACAAATGATTACCATGAATTTAATTCGTTGTGAAGCACATCACGAAGTGGTTACCACGATTTTGGAAAATAATGTTCTTAAGAATAAATAGAGGTAAAAAATGGTTACATATGAACAAATCAAGAATAATGAAGAAAACATCTCTTTAGTCGGTCTCGGCTATGTCGGCATGCCGATTGCCATTGAATTTGCCAAGCGCGGCGTGAATGTTATCGGTTTTGACTTAAATGCCAAAAAGATTGAAACTTACAAGAGCGGTATTGACCCCACCAACGAAGTGGGCGATGAAGCGATTAAAGCCACAACAGTGGAATTTACAGCAGATGAAGCAGATTTAAAGCGCGCAAAATTTCACATTGTCGCAGTGCCGACACCGGTCAACGACGACCACACCCCGGACTTAACGCCCGTGGAGGGCGCAAGCACCATAGTGGGCAGAAATCTGACAAAAGGCAGCATCGTGGTGTTTGAATCCACGGTTTACCCCGGTGTGACCGAAGAGATTTGTGTGCCGATTATGGAAAAAGAATCCGGCTTAAAGTGCGGTGTGGATTTCAAGGTCGGTTATTCTCCCGAGAGAATTAATCCCGGCGACAAGGTGCACAGGCTCAATACCATTACCAAGATTGTTTCGGGTATGGATAATGAAAGCCTCGATGTGATTGCCAAGGTGTATGAAATTGTGGTAGATGCCGGTGTGCACAGGGCAGAATCCATTAAGGTTGCGGAAGCCGCAAAGGTCATTGAAAACAGCCAGAGAGATATTAACATCGCTTTTATGAATGAGCTCTCCATCATCTTTAACAAAATGGGCATTGATACCAAGGCGGTTTTGGAAGCGGCAGGCACCAAATGGAATTTCTTAAAATTTTTCCCCGGTCTTGTGGGCGGTCACTGCATCGGTGTGGACCCCTATTACCTGACCTATAAGGCGGAAATGTTGGGTTACCACAGCCAAATTATCCTTTCCGGCAGAAGAATTAATGATGATATGGGCAAATATGTTGCCGAAAATATTGTGAAAAAACTCATTGCTACCGATAAAGCGGTAAAAGGCGCCAAAGTGGCAATTTTGGGCTTTACATTTAAAGAAGATTGCCCCGATACCAGAAACACTAAGATTATCGATATTGTAAACGAACTGAAAGAATACGGCATTGAACCTGTGATTGCCGACCCGATTGCCGACAAGGCAGAGGCAAAGGTGCTTTACGGTGTGGAGTTTGCGGATATGGAAAGTATCTGTGATTTAGATGCATTGGTGCTGGCGGTAGCACACGAAGAATTTAAGAACCTGACTATGCAGCAGCTCGGCGCAATGTATGCCTCCGGCAAGAAGATACTTGTTGATGTGAAGGGTTTACTTGACAGGAAAGAGTATGAAGAGGCGGGGTATGAATATTGGAGATTATAATCTCCAATAAATGATGAATTATGAATTTAGAATTTTGAATTGAGGGAGGGCTCTGCCCTCACCCGATTTGAATATTTAAGAAATTTGAAAGTTGAATTATGAATTAAGGTGGCAAGGCAAAGCTTTGCATTGAATAGTTTTAAGATTTGTATTGATGTGAAAAGTATGGGAACGTCAGATAATGTTGTACAAATGAAAAGTGAAAACTTTGCGATTGCAGTTGTTAACGCTTACAAGGATTTAACGCTAACAAAAAACGAATTCATTTTGTCCAAACAGTTACTAAGGAGTGGCACAAGTATCGGTGCAAACATTGCAGAGAGCGAATGCGCCAGCAGTGAAAATGATTTTGTAAATAAGCTTTACATCGCATTAAAAGAGTGTAACGAATCATTGTATTGGTTAAGGCTGCTATACAAAACAGATTACATTAATGAAGAGCGTTATTCTTTGCTGGCTAATGATTGCTCTGAAATCAAAAGAATTTTAACTTCTTCCATCAAAACAATTCGAGACAGACAAGCAACACAATAAGCAAACCACATACATTAACACTTAAAACTCAACTTTTTACAAACGGGTGCGGGTGTCCCGCCCGCAATTCAACACTCAACATTCATATTTCAAAATTATTAAGGAAGTAAATTATGGGCTACGAAAATGTAAAATTTGAAAAAGACAGTTTATTTTTAGTCACAGGTGCGGCGGGCTTTATCGGCTCGAACCTGTGCGAAGCTATTTTAAACTTGGGCTATAAGGTGAGGGCGCTGGATGATCTTTCCACCGGCAAGCAGGCAAATGTGGATTTGTTTTTAGACAATCCGAATTATGAATTTATGAAAGGTGATATCAAAGACCTTGATACCTGTATGAAAGCCTGCGAGGGCGTGGACTATGTGCTCAACCAAGCCGCTTGGGGCAGTGTGCCGCGTAGTTTGGAAATGCCGCTGTTCTATAGCCTCAACAATATTCAAGGCACTTTAAATATGATGGAGGCGGCAAGGCAGCAGGGTGTAAAAAAATTTGTGTACGCTTCTTCCTCTTCCGTTTACGGCGATGAACCGAAGCTGCCGAAAAAAGAAGGCGTAGAGGGCAACCTACTTTCGCCCTATGCGCTCACCAAGCGCTGTGATGAAGAGTGGGCAAAGCAGTACACCATGCACTACGGGTTAGATACATACGGTCTCCGCTACTTCAATGTATTCGGCAGGCGGCAGGACCCCAACGGCGCGTATGCCGCGGTCATTCCGAAATTTATTAAACAGTTGCTTGACGGTGAGGTGCCGACCATTAACGGCGACGGTAAGCAAAGTCGTGACTTTACTTACATTGAAAATGTGATTGAGGCAAACTTAAAAGCCTGCCTCGCACCGCATGAAGCGGCAGGGCAAGCCTTTAACATCGCTTACGGCGGCAGAGAGTATCTCATTGATATTTACTACGGTTTAACCGAAGCGCTCGGCGTGGATGTTGAACCCAACTTCGGACCCGACCGAAAAGGCGACATTAAACACTCGAATGCCGACATCAGCAAGGCAAAAGAAATGCTCGGCTACCAACCCGATTGGAGTTTTGAAAGAGGTATTCAAGCCGCAATTGAGTGGTATAAAAATAATTTATAAGTTTTCAATAAAATAAAAAAAATTTAATAAAAAAGAGGCAATATGAATCCGTTAGTGAGCGTGGTAATCCCGGTTTACGGGACAGAAGAGTATTTAGATAGATGTGTAAAAAGTGTTATCGCACAAACATACCCCTATCTTCAAATCATTTTGGTGGATGACGGCTCGCCCGACCATTGCCCCGCGATGTGCGATGCGTGGGCAAACAAAGATAAGCGCATGAAAGTGATTCACAAGCAAAACGGAGGATTAACAAGCGCCAGATATGCCGGTTTTGAAATCGCAAAAGGGGAATATATTATTTTCTTTGACAGTGATGATTATGTGGAAGAAAATATGATTGAAGAACTTGTTAATAAAGCGCTTTCCACCGATAAAGATATTACCATGTGTTCCTACTACCGCGATACGGCAGATGCAATGATTCCCGTTTTTATGGGTTACGGGAAGGGCGTCATAGAGCGAGAAGAATTGCCGATGCAGTTCATACTTCCCATTATCAGACCGATGAAGGGCGACCCTGCGACTAATGCATTTATGGTCACTAAATTGTTTAAAACTGCAAAAATTCGCAGAGAATACTTTGTTTCCGAAAGAGAGTATTATACCGAAGATGTTTTGTTTAACACACAAATTGCGTTACATATTAATGGCATAGCACTTGTCAACAAACCCTTGTATCACTATTGTGAAAACAAGGATTCATTGACTTTTAAATACAGAGAAAATAAGTTTGAAATGTGGAACAAGCGCACCGCTTGGTTTGAAAAGTATTTTCAACAAAACGGGTGGTTAGAGGCGGCTGCCGACCGACTTATCACTTTGCATTTGGTTTCGCTCATAGTCGGAGCAGATAATGAAGTGATAAAAAAAGACGAAGCTGAATTTAAAAGTAAATGCAGGTATTTTAAACAAACCGTTTGCGAAACCGGCTGTTTTCAACTTTCCAATATCAAATATTTAAACCGTTCGCAAAAATTGAGTTTTCTTTTTTACTATTTTAATAGGTATGATGCGCTGTATAAATTCCGCAAAAAGAGAGTGGGTGTTTAATTGAAAATTGCAACCTTAACCTTTCACGCTTCTCATAATTACGGCTCGGTTTTGCAGGCATATGCACTTGCAAAGCAGTTGGAACTTATGGGAAACGAAGTCAATATTTTGAATTTGCGCCCTGAAACACAAAAGCAGATGTATACACTTAAAAAGCCGGCGGGAGATATCATGCATAAGTGTTTTGATATACTTATGAGCGGTAAAAGAAAAAAACGATACAGCGAGTTTGAAAGGTTTATTGCTTCTGTATTGCCCGTTACCGATGAAGAGTTTCAAACCACCGAGCAGTTAAAAAAACATGGAAATGCATATGATGCCTATATTTGCGGCAGCGACCAAATTTGGAACCCTGTCTGCCCCGATTTTGAGCCGGCATATTATTTGCAGTTTTTAAGTGACACTGCGAGAGCAAAAAAAATCGCTTACGCGCCGAGTTTCGGCAAACACGAGTTTGATGAAGCAACCACAAAGCAGATCAACGCATGGGCAAAAGATTTTGACAGTATTTCGGTTAGAGAATTAAAAGGCAAAGCTGTTTTAAATGAGATTGCCCCCGAAAAAATCAGTGTGGTTTGTGACCCGGTCGTGCTTCTCGATAAAATGTATTGGGACGAATTTGCAGCAGAGCCGAATATCAAAGAGCCGTATATGCTTGTTTATTTTCTCGAAAATAACCACGGCAGAAAAGATTTTATCGATGAACTTTCCAAAACACTGGGGTTAAAAGTTGTGGTGTTGACCGAATATTTGCGGGATATGGCAAAACCATATATTAAAAAATACGACGCTTCGCCGGAAGAATTTGTCGGTCTTTTTCAAAACGCAAGCTTTGTATATACCAATTCTTTTCACGGCACGGCATTTGCCACAATATTTAATAAACCGTTTATCACAGTGATTGCACCGGACCAGAAAAACGCCGCAAATAATAACGATTCCAGAAAAATTGACTATTTAACCAAAATCGGTCTGGAATCAAGGCTTGTGCAGAATGATTTGCCCGATAAAGATATGTTGATGCATGTTGACTATGGGGCGGCAAATGAAAAAATGCAGGAATTTAGAGAATTTTCCTATCGCTATTTAAAGAATGCATTAGAGGGGTAAGATGAATCCGTTAGTATCAGTGATTGTGCCTGTTTACAAGGTAGAAGATTATTTGGACGATTGCATAAAAAGCATAGTCGGTCAGAGTTTTACAGATTTTGAACTGATTTTGGTGGATGACGGCTCGCCCGACCGGTGCCCCGCAATGTGTGATGCATGGGCAGAGAAGGATACTCGCATCAAAGT
Source organism: Oscillospiraceae bacterium (assembly GCA_015066575.1). Lineage (GTDB taxonomy): Bacteria > Bacillota > Clostridia > Oscillospirales > Acutalibacteraceae > RUG714. The sequence continues at coordinate 16,204 of SVOD01000007.1, read as the reverse complement.
AATTCATAAAAAAAACGGCGGCGTGGGCTCTGCGCGAAATGAAGGTATAAAGCTTGCTTCGGGTGAGTGGGTTTGGTTTATTGATTCCGACGATACAATTACACAAAACGCACTTGAAGAATTAAGCGCGAAAACATCAGAAAATCCGGATTTGATTATTTTCAATAAAGAAAAAAATGAAGTTTATCAAAAAGATAATCGTTTTTTTGATGAATACTATTTCAAATATCGCTTCGGGTTTGAACCGTGGAATAAGATGTATAAATTAAACATTATCCGCGAGAATGAGTTGTTTTTTGACACACGGGAAACAATTGGTGAAGACTTATTGTTTAATATTGTTTATTATAAATATTCCCAAAAATATGTGTTTACGGACTTGAAGCTTTATCATTACACCATTAGAGAAAATTCCGCGATGGGAGAGAAAGACCCCAAAAGGCTTGAAAAACAATTAAGAGTGTATTCAAAAATATATGCATTCTATAAAAATGATTTGAACGAAAAAACTCTTGCACAACTTTTTATTATGCATTTAATTTCCGGAATCAATCAATCTAATAAGGCAGATTTAAAAAATGGGGAAACATATTCTTTTGTGCAAAGCCAATTGGATAGTTACGCATTTAATAAAAAAGCATTTCAAAAAGCGATTCATAATTTCTTGCAATGTGAAAATGCTTCGGCAGCCGGAAAAATGAGAATAAAACTCTTTTTTGCGCTGTTAAATAAAAATGTCGAAGCGGCTTTTGCCGTTATTTAGGAGAACAGCCAATGGGAAAACCGTTAGTTTCATATGTTTTAACAGCCTATAATATTGAAGCTTTTATCGAAGAAAGTGTGAAATGTGCTTTTGCGCAAACCTATGAGAATTTAGAAATCATTCTTTCCGATGACCACTCTACCGATAAAACTTTTGATATTATGAAACAAATGGCAGCAGAGTATCAAGGTTCGCACAAAGTGGTGTTGAACCGAAATGAGCAAAACCTCGGCATCACAAAACACATGAACAAATGCTATTTAGAGATGGCGCAGGGCGATATTATTATTGCCGCACATGGGGATGATATTTCCATACCGGAAAGAACGGATATTTGTGTAAATTTTCTGCTGGAACATCCCGACTATACCGCTGTTTCTATGAGTTTGGAAGCAGTGGATGAAAACGGAAAGCGCTTAACAACCAATCTGCATGATGCCGTTGTGGCAGAAGAGAAGCATTGTGATTTCACAACCGGCGGCAATATACCGGCGCCTTCCAGAGCGTTTTATAAAAAAGTGATGACCACATTCGGTCCGCTCAATGACGATTGCCCGACAGAAGATGAACTCATTACATTCAGAGCCCTTATGCTTGGCAAAAATGCATTATTGCCGCAGGTGGGCGTGTATTACCGCAAACATAAAGGCAGTAATTCTAATCCCGAATTTTTTGACCGATTTCCGCTTGAAAAAATATTAAAACAACAAAATGATGACATGCTCAAAGCAATCGAGTTGGGGTTAATTACCGATGAGCAGAGGGCTCAAAAATATCGGAAACTCGAAAAAGCAATGCATATCAGAAAGCGATACCGCAAGTATTATGCCGACAGAAGTGTAAAAAATCTGATGGCTTTGATTAAGCCGCATGATGTTGATTTGAGAGCAAAATTGCACTATATAAAAGGGCATATAAAAAACAGAAAGGCGTAGAGAAAAAATGGATGAAATAATGGTAAGCATATATTGCTTGGCATATAATCACGAACCGTATATTCGAGATTGCTTAGAAGGATTTGTGAATCAAAAGACTAATTTTAAATTTGAAGTCTTGATTCATGATGATGCATCGACCGACAAAACAGCAGATATTATTAGGGAATATGAAGCAAAATATCCGGATATTATCAAGCCGATTTATCAAACTGAAAATCAATATTCTCAAGGCATAAAATTCGGAAAAAAATATATTTATCCTAAAATGAGGGGCAAATATGTTGCTTTTTGTGAAGGGGATGACTACTGGTGTGATAATAATAAGTTACAAAAGCAGTTCGATTTTTTAGAGGGTCATCCCGAGTATTCTTTCTGTGTTCATAATTCCTATAAGTTAAATTGCACAGATGGCACCAAAACCGAAATATGCAAACTTAAAGAAGATAACGACATCACCTTGGAAGACATAGTGATGCGTATGGGGGGATTTTTTCAAACATCGTCACATTTTTTAAGGAGAGAGTATTTAGAACTACCGGATGCGTTTCCAAATTACAACTTTGGCGACTACCAACGAGCAATATATTTGGCATTAAGCGGTAAGGTCAGGTATTTAAGCGATATCATGAGTGTTTACAGACAAATGTCGGTCGGTTCATGGAGTAGTGCCAACAAAAAGAATGTACAACGCGAATATGACCACCGTATAAAAGCATGTGAACTTTTGATTAAAATTGATGAATATTCTGAATTTAAACACCATGAATTGTTTATTCGAAGAGAGACGGAATTATTGGCAAATGCATTTGAGTTTGGAAAGATTAATTCGAATACAGAATACAGACAACAATATTTTAAGACTGCCGGTTTTAAAAAAAGAGTATTGTTTTGCGCGGGGCTAATCACGCCAAAACTTGTTAAGAAGCATTTTGAAAGAAAGTATCAATAAAATGGAAAAAGAAAGTTTAAAAAAGCAAACGGTGACAGGCTTCCTTTGGCGATTAGCCGAAAGAATGGGGGCGCAGGGTGTCAGCTTTGTGGTATCCATCGTATTGGCGCGATTGTTGGCGCCGGAAGCATATGGAGTAGTTGCGCTTGTGACCGTGTTTACCGCGATACTGCAGGTGTTTGTAGATAGTGGTATGGGAAATGCCTTGGTGCAAAAAAAAGATGCGGATGATTTGGATTTTTCTTCTGTGTTTTATTTCAATATGTTTATGTGCACAGTTTTATACATCGGCATGTTCATAGCGGCACCTTTTATTGCTAAATTTTACGATAAACCCGAGTTGACAGCGCTTGTCAGGGTCATTAGTCTTACTCTTATCATTGCAGGGGTAAAAGGTGTTCAACAGGCATATGTTTCAAGGCAAATGTTGTTTAAACGCTTCTTTTTTGCAACATTGGGCGGCACCTTGTTCTCGGCAGCGTTGGGAATTTCATTGGCATATTTCGGCTTCGGCCCTTGGGCACTGGTAGCGCAGAGTTTGAGCAATGCGGCTATAGATACCTTGATTTTGTGGATTACCGTGAAGTGGAGACCAAAATGGATGTTCTCTTTTAAACGCCTAAAAAGCTTGTTTTCCTTCGGGTGGAAACTATTGGTATCTGCTTTAATTGATAGAGGCTATAATAGTTTGCGCAGCTTAATTATCGGCAAAGTTTATACTTCCGCAGATTTGGCATTTTACAATAAAGCACGCAATTTTCCGGACGTCATTGTGCAGAACATTACCACTTCCATTGATTCTGTTTTATTGCCATCCATGTCAAAGGTACAAGATTCTCCGAAAGCAGTAAAATCCATGACACGGCGCGCTATGAAAACCAGTATCTATATTTTAGCACCGCTACTGATTGGTCTTGCGGCTTGCGGGAAATCGGTCATTTCTTTATTGTTGACAGACAAATGGTTACCCTCCTATCCGTTTATGGTGATTTTTTGCACAACTTTTGTATTTTACCCGCTTCATACTGCAAATCTCAACGCCATTAAAGCCATGGGGCGTTCGGATTTGTTTTTAAAACTTGAAATTATTAAAAAAGTGGTTGGAATCATCTCGGTACTTATTACATTCAGAATCAGCGTGATGGCTATGGCACTCAGTTTGCTGGTGACCAGCGTACTAAGCCAAATCATCAATTCCTGGCCGAACAAAAAATTGATGAATTACAATTATTTGGAACAACTTAAGGATATTTTACCCGGCATTTTATTGGCAGCGTTTATGGGCGGGTGTGTGTACTGTATCAACTTCTTGCACTTACATAGTGTGATTACGCTATTGATTCAAGTGCCGCTTGGTGCGGTGATTTATATCGGGTTATCTTATTTACTCAAATTGGAGGCTTTTTTATACTGCTTAAATACAGCTAAAACGATTTTTAAAAAGTTCAAACATAAAAAAGATTCATGAATGGATGGAAAAATATGACTAACGAAAAAGCAATGAATATTTTACTGACATCAGTAGGTAGAAGAAGTTATTTGGTTCACTATTTTAAGGAGGAATTGAAGGGGAGAGGTAGGGTTTTTGTTTCCAACAGTTCCGAATTAAGCCCGGCTTTTCGAGTGGCAGATGGCCATACTGTTTCGCCGTTAATTTATGATGAAAAATATATTCCTTTTTTACTTGAGTATTGTAAAAAGAATCACATTAACGCAATTATTTCATTATTTGATATAGATCTCCCGATTTTGGCAAAGAACAAACAGCGCTTTAAAGAAAACAATATTGAAGTGATTGTTTCAGACAGCCAAGTAATTGATATTTGCAATGATAAGTGGAAAACATATTTGTTTCTAAAAGAAAACGGTTTTTGTACACCGGAGACTTTTCTTGATATTGACGTCGCACTGAAAGAGATTGAAGCGCATAGGCTGAAATTCCCTCTATTTGTAAAACCGCGTTGGGGAATGGGTTCCATTTCGGTTTTCAAAGCAAATAATCAAGAAGAATTAGTTGTGTTTTACCACAAAATAAGAAGCGAAGTACATCAATCTTATTTAAAGTATGAGTCGGCAATTGATAAGGAGCATTGTGTTCTGATTCAACAAATGCTAACTGGGCAAGAATATGGAATAGATGTAATAAATGATTTTAATGGCTTTTACCAAAACACAATCGTTAAACGAAAAATAGCTATGCGCGCCGGAGAAACCGATTGTGCACAAACAGTATATAACGAAGCAATATCAAAGCTTGGAGAATCAATTTCAAAGAAACTGCAGCATATCGGAAATTTAGATGTAGATGTGTTTTTGGTTGGTAACAAGCCGTATGTGTTAGAAATAAATGCAAGATTTGGGGGAGGATATCCGTTTAGTCATATGGCAGGAGTTAATTTACCAAAAGCAATGATACAGTGGCTTGAAAATAAACCTACAGACAAATCGCTTTTTCACTATCAGGAAAATAAAACATTTCAAAAAGACATACAAATTGTAGAGTTGTAAAAGTAAGTTGAGGAATAAAAATGAAATATGAGTTTGAAGGTAAAAAGTTATTAGTGCTGGGAGCAACAGATTTAATTATTGATATAGTAAAACATGCTCAGAAAATGGGGATTTATGTGATAGTAGCAGATTACTACCAAGATTCTCCGGCAAAGAAATATGCAGATGAAGCGTTATTAATGGATGCAACAGATGTAGATGCAATTGTTGATTATTGTTTAAGCAATAAGATAGAAGCAGTAACCACAGGCTTTTTAGATGTGTTACTTGAACCTTGCTATGAAGTGTGTAAAAAACTATCCATCCCTTTTTTTGCCACAAAAAAAATGATTGAAATGTCAACCAATAAAACGGTGTTTAAAGAAACATGTCAACTATACGATGTGCCGGTGCCAAAAACTTTTTATGTTGGTGAGCAATGGGAAGTCGGAAAGAACAGCATTTCACAATATCCTGTTTTCGTTAAGCCTTTAGATGCGAGCGGTTCAAGAGGTGCAGGTGTATGTTACAACGAGGATGAATTTAAAAAACAATTTAATACAGCACAAGCTTTTTCTCCCTCTGAGACAGTAATCGTTGAAGAGTATATCACCGGTAGAGAGTTTCTGTTAGATTATATTGCTGTCGACGGCGAATACAGGTTGCTGGAAAGTTTTGATCGGTACATTTGTGATGACAGAAGTAGTGCAATTAATTATGCCAATTTAAGCATTAGTCCTTCAAAATCATTACCGGCGTTTTATGCACAAGTTCATGAAAAGGTAATTCATATGTTCCGTTCAGAAGGCATTATTGACGGTTTAATCTTTTTACAAGGGCATTATGATGGCAGAAAAATCACTTTTTATGAAATGGGTTGTAGATTAGGTGGTTCATTTTATAATATTGAGCAAGTTTTAATGGGGGATAATACGGTTGATATGATTATTCGTTATGCCTTTTCAGGCAAAATGACAGATTTGAGCGTGTTAGCCGAGGATATTGCCTGTTATAAAACATACGGTGCATCTTATAATTTTTTGTTAAACGGCAAGGATGAAGTAGTGCATAAAGTAGTTGGGGTAGAAAAAATCAGAAAAATGAAATCCGTGGTTGAAATCATTCAAAGGGTATATGAAAACAAAAACTATCATAATGATAGGATTATTGATAAACCGGCTTTAACGGTACACTTTGTGGCTGAAACAATTGAAGAATTAAAATCTATTGTTTCATATATGAATGATGTATTTAATATTACGGCAAAGAGCGGACAGAGTATGTTAATGGAAAGATTTAACCCTGAAAATATAGTTTATTAGAGGAGAACGATTATGAAAATTACAGTTATTGGTTGCGGAAACGGAGCTTTTGCAACAGCGGCAGATTTATCTGCAAGAGGACATGAAATCACATTATATGTTCAAGAAGAACATAGCAAGAATTTTGATGCAATTAGGGAAAATAAGACGATTAAAGCAACAGGTGTAGGACCTGTGGGAGACATCAAAATTTACGAAGTTACGAATAATATTGAAGTTGCCATGAAAGATTATGAACTAATCATTCCTGTTCTTCCTTCTTTCGCTCATGAAGATGTTGCAAAAAAAATTGCGCCTTATATCAAAAGCGGTGATAAGTTGTTTCTTTCACCCGGCAGTACCGGCGGCGCTCTTGTTTTTGCAAAGGTGTTTAGAGATTGCGGAAAACTTGACGGCGTAAAAATTGCCGAAGTACATACCCTGCCATATACGGCAAGAAGAGTTGGCACAGACGGTGTGAATATTTCCTTAATAACCGATGTGATGTATTTTGCGGCGTTCCCGGCAAAATACAATCAAGAAATGTACGACTTAATTCACCCTATTTATCCGAATTTGAAAATGATGACAGATGTGTTGGAGACCGGTTTGAATAACGGTAATGGCACAACGCATCCGGCACCGGTTGTACTCAATGCGGGGAAAATAGAATATTACAAAAAGCATTATCATTACAAAGAGGGCATCACACCATCTGTGGGTAATGTAATCCAGCTTATTGATGATGAGAGAAAGAACATATGCAAAGCCTTTGGATATGAGCAAATTGATATTAAAGACAGATTGTATGATATGGGTTATTGCCCTAAGAAAGATACGGTTTATGAATGCATTCAAGGTAGCACCGATATTTTTCTCCCTCTTGAGGGTCCAAATGATTTGAATGGAAGATACTTGGTAGAGGACGCACCGTTTACTTTGGTTTGTATGGCGAGTGTGGCAGAAGTTGCAGGTGTGCAAACACCATTAATGAAATCTGTGGTTTATCTTGCATCTGCTCTAAAAAATGAAGCGTATTGGAAAAAAGGAAGAACATTAGAAAAAATCGGTCTTGATAATATGACAGTTGAACAAATTAAGCATTACCTTCAAGAAGGGGAAATTAAATAAAATAGGTTTGCTTAATAACGGGGTATATGAAAAATGAAAGAGAACAAAAGCAAATTTAATCCGGTATTGCGGTCCGGTGATGTGCTGGTAGTTGCCTTTGGCGCCATGATAGGTTGGGGGTGGGTTGTTTCCTCAGGTCAGTGGATTCAAGAAGGCGGCATTATCGGCACCATTCTCGGCTTTTTAATCGGTGGCATTATGATTTATTTCGTGGGGCTTTGTTATGCAGAGTTAACCACAGCAATGCCTTTGTGTGGCGGGGAACATGTATTCAGCTTTAAAGCATTTGGACCGATAGGTTCGTATATCTGCACGTGGGCAATTATTCTCAGTTACATAGGGGTAGTGTGTTATGAGGCGGTCTCATTCCCCACCATTTTACAATACATATTTCCGAATATGTTAAAAGGATATATGTATACTATCAATGGTTTTGATGTGTATGCCAGCTGGGTTGCCATTTCTATTGTAATGTCGGTAATTGTAGTAGTGTTAAATATCATCGGCACCAAAAAAGCGGCGATTTTTCAAAAAGTGTTAACCATTATTATTGCTGCTGTCGGCATTTTACTGGTTGTAGCTTCTTCTATCAGCGGTGATATTGAGAATGTACAGAGCCAAATGTTTTTGGGAGAGAAAAACGGCGATATATTAATGAATATTTTTAAAGTCGCTATTATGACACCGTTTTTCTTCTTCGGGTTCGATGTGATACCGCAAGCAGCGGAAGAGATTAGAGTGCCGCTTAAAAAAATCGGTAAATTGATGTTGCTTTCCATTGTCTTGGCAGTGACTTTTTATGTGTTAGTCGTTTTTGCGGTCGGTTATGTGCTGAATGCGGGTGAAATTGCAAATTCCATGAATACCACGGGGCTTGTGACAGCGGATGCCATGGCAAAGGCGTTCAGTTCTTCCGCAATGGCAAAAGTGCTCATTATAGGCGGTTTGTGCGGTATCATTACCAGTTGGAATTCTTTCTTAATCGGTGGCAGTCGCGCGATATATTCCATGTCTGAATCAAGAATGATTCCGGAAGTGTTCGGGAAATTGCACGGCAAGTTCAAAACACCGATAACAGCGCTGTTGTTAATTGGCGGATTGTCTATTTTGGCACCGTTTTTTGGCAGAACAATGCTTGTGTGGATAGTGGATGCGGGCAATTTTGCCTGTTGCCTTGCATACTGCATTGTAGCATTATCTTTCGTTAGACTTCGCACGAAAGAGCCGACAATGGAAAGACCGTATAGAATTAAACATTTCAAAATAGTAGGCGTTATTGCCATATTAATGTCCGGCGGCATGGCGGCAATGTATTTGATTCCCGGCACAAATTGTTCTTTGGTTTGGCAGGAGTGGGTAATTGTTGCCGGTTGGGTAATTTTAGGCATTGTGCTTGCAGTGAGAAGTTATATAAAATATAAAGGGAATTTCAAAATAGATTCATAAATTGGGGACACAAAATGATTAATGTGACGCGTTCATCTATGCCGAGTATGGATGAATATATTGAAGAAATAAAAGATATTTGGCAGAGCCGTTGGTTGACCAATATGGGGCCGAAGCACAAGCAGTTTCAGGCGCAGTTAAAAGAGTATTTGGAGGTTGACAATGTCGACCTGTTTTGCAACGGGCATATGGCGCTGGAAATGGCAATTCAGGCAATGGGATTAACCGGTGAAGTCATTACCACCCCCTTCACTTTTGCTTCCACTACCCATGCGATTGTGCGAAACGGGTTAACCCCTGTTTTTTGTGACATTGAACCGGATACATATACGATAGATACCACTAAAATTGAAGCGCTTATTACCGACAAAACGAGCGCGATTATTCCCGTGCATGTGTATGGTAATGTGTGCAATATAGAAGAAATCGAGCGCATTGCAAAGAAGCACCATTTAAAAGTGATTTATGATGCGGCGCACGCTTTCGGCGAAAAGTATAAGGGCAAGGGTATCGGCTCTTTCGGTGATGCTTCAATGTTCAGTTTCCATGCGACCAAAGTGTTTCATTCTGTAGAAGGCGGCGCGGTGTGTTTTCATGATGAAGATTTCGGGCTCGATTTGTATCGCCTTAAAAACTTCGGCATTCTCGGTCCCGAAACAGTAGACTTTGTCGGCGCAAATGCCAAAATGAATGAGTTTTCGGCAGCGATGGGCATTTGTAATCTTCGCCACCTCGACGAAGAAATTGCAAAGCGCAAAGCGGCGGCACACCGCTACCGGGAGCATTTAGAAGGGGTTGCCGGGCTTAAATTGCCGTTCAAGCAAGATACAGTGAATTATAACTATGCTTATTTCCCGGTGCTTTTTGATAAAGCGGTATTTGGCAAATCGCGCGATGAAGTGGCGGATAAACTAAAAGAAAACGGCATTGCCGCCAGAAAATATTTTTACCCGCTTTGCAACGACTTTGATTGTTATAGAGATAAATACGATGTCAACGACACACCGGTCGCGCTCGACGTTGCGCTCAAAGTGTTGACCTTGCCGCTCTATGCGGATTTGGCACAGGAAGATGTGGACCGCATTTGCCAGATTATTTTGGAAAAGTAATCTCGCAAATAGTGAGGAATTAAGAAAGAGGGATGAGGAATTGAAGGGCTTCGCTCTTACCCGATTTTAAATGCAACGCTTGCGTTGCCATCACAACTCGACATTCAGCATTCAATATTCAGCATTTTCCGAAAGGAATACAAAATGAAAGGCATTATTTTAGCCGGAGGCAGCGGCACAAGGCTGTATCCGCTGACAATGGTCACCTCAAAACAGCTGTTGCCAATATATGATAAACCGATGGTGTACTACCCGCTTAGCACCTTAATGCTCGCGGGCATCAATGATATTTTGGTCATTTCCACACCGGAGGATTTACCGCACTTTGAAAAACTGCTCGGCGACGGTTCGCAGTTCGGCATCTCTTTATCTTACAAAGCGCAGCCCTCGCCCGACGGATTGGCGCAAGCCTTTATTCTCGGCGAAGAGTTTATAGGGGAGGATTGTTGCGCAATGGTATTGGGCGATAACATCTTTTACGGTGCCGGCTTTACCGGTATTCTTAAAAAAGCAGTCATAAATGCCGAAGTCAACCACCGCGCCACTATTTTCGGCTACCATGTGGATGACCCGGAGCGCTTCGGCATTGTGGAGTTTGACAAAGAAAAGCGTGTGCTTTCCTTGGAAGAAAAGCCGGACAAGCCGAAGTCTCACTGGGCGGTAACGGGGTTATACTTTTATGATAACCGCTGTATAGAGTTTGCCAAAGCCCAAAAACCTTCGCCGCGCGGGGAATTGGAAATTACCGATTTAAACAAAGTGTATTTGGCAAAAGGAGAGTTGGATGTCAGCTTTATGTCGCGTGGCTTTTCGTGGCTTGACACCGGCACGATGGACAGCCTCATAGAAGCCTCCAACTTTGTGCGCACCATGCAAAAGCAGCAGGGCATTATTGTTTCCGCACCCGAGGAAATTGCCTGGCGCAATGGTTGGATAACTTCCGAACAAATGCTCAAGCGCTCAAAACAACTCATTGAAGAAGCAAGAAGGTACAATGTATCGTCCTACGGCAAATACTTAGGTGATTTGGTGGAGGAAGATTTTTAAAATGCAAGCAGTACTGATGGCGGGCGGCAAAGGCACAAGGCTTTGGGCTGTGACGGACAACAAAATACCAAAACCGCTGGTGCCGTTTTGCGGCAAAACGCTCATAGAGCGCTTGGTGGAAACCCTGGTTGCCAACCGTATTACGCAAATAGTTATTTGTGTGGGCTATTTAGGGGAACAAATTGTCAACCTGCTGAGTGACGGCAGTCGCTACGGTGCAAAGATTTCCTATGTGCGCGAAGAGGCGCCGCTTGGCACGGCAGGAGCGCTGTATTACGCAAAAGAGTTTATCGACAGTGACTTTTTATTGCTCAATGCCGATTTGGTGGCAGATGTGGATTTTGAGCGTATGCTCGCCTTTCATCGCCAAAAGCAGGCGATTGCCACACTCTTTGTTCACCCTAATTCCCACCCCTATGATTCGGATATTGTGCTCAAAGATGAACACGACAGGGTGTTGCAATTTGATTTTAAAGAAAATAAGCGTGATTGTGATTATGAAAATTGCACCAATGCCGGTGTGGTGATATTTGCGCCGGAAGTGCTTGAAAGGTTTACCGCGCCGAAAAAACTGGCGCTGGAAAAAGATGTGATTGCCGCATTGTTGGCAGAGGGCAAACCGGTGTATGCCTATGCTTCTCCGGAGTATGTTATGGATGTCGGCACGCCGGATAGGCTGGAAAGCGCGCAAAAGGCATTTGAGAGCGGCAGGGTTGCCGCCGGAAACCTTTCGCACACACAAAAGGCAATCTTTTTAGACCGCGACGGTACACTAAATGTTTTTAAAGGATTGATAACCAAACCCGAGCAAATAGAATTAATTGCCGGTGTGCCGGAAGCATTGGCGGCAATGAATGCGTCCGATTATCTGGCATTGGTAGTGACCAACCAGCCGGTGATTGCCAGAGGCGATTGCAGCAAAGAAATGCTGGCTTTAATCCATAAGCGCCTGTATACACTGCTCGGCAATGCGGGCTGTTATGTGGATGATTTAATCTACTGCCCGCACCACCCCGACAGCGGTTATGAAGGAGAGGTCAAAGAACTGAAAGTTGACTGTGATTGCCGCAAGCCGAAAACCGGGATGATAGAGGTGCTGGTGAAAAAATATCATATTGATTTGAGCCGGTCTTTCTTTATCGGCGACACCTATCGCGATGTGCAGACCGGTGCCAATGCCGGAGTGAAGACTATTCTGATTCCGAGTGGTGCTGATGTGGAAAGAGAGCGGTTCAATGCGCGGGCGGATTATGTTGTTAAGTCGCTGCCGGAAGCGTTAGCGTTAATGGGAATACGCTTTAACCCGGAGGGCATGGAATAGTTTGACGGATGCAATTGCCCGGGACAGTGAAACGCAGAGTTGCCGTAAAATCATCAAACATCTCTATGTTAATAGAGAAAAATATACATAATCAGGTGAGAATATGAAGCAAAATATCCAATTGGAAAACAAAACAATTATGGTTACGGGGGCAGCCGGCTTTATCGGCGCGAACCTGGTGATGGAACTGCTGCGGCAGTACAAAGAACTTCATATTATCGGCATGGATAATATGAATGACTATTATGATGTATCCTTAAAAGAATACCGCTTAGAGCAGATAAAAGCCTTGGCGGCAGGCACAAAGCACTGCTTTGAATTTACCAAAGGCGATATTTGTGATCATGCGCTCATAACGCATATTTTTGAAACGCATCACCCGGCAGTGGTGGTCAATTTGGCAGCCCAGGCGGGCGTGCGTTATTCGATTACGAACCCGGATGTGTATATTCAGTCTAACATCATCGGCTTCTACAACATTTTGGAAGCGTGCAGAAACTTCCCGGTAGAGCATTTGGTGTATGCCTCAAGTTCTTCCGTTTACGGTTCCAACAAAAAAGTGCCGTATGCCACAGAGGATAAAGTCGACAATCCGGTATCGCTCTATGCCGCCACCAAAAAGTCGAATGAGCTGCTTGCGCATGCCTACAGCAAGTTATATAATATTCCTTCAACCGGGCTGCGCTTCTTTACCGTTTACGGTCCGGCAGGCAGACCGGATATGGCGTATTTCAGTTTTACCAACAAGCTCATTAACGGCGAAACGATTAAGATTTTTAACTTCGGTAATTGCAAGAGAGATTTTACTTTTGTAGATGATATTGTGGAAGGCATTCACCGCGTAATGCAAAAGGCGCCGGCAAAAGAAACCGGGGAGGACGGTTTGCCGCTCCCGCCGTATGCGCTCTATAACATCGGTAATCATTCTCCCGAAAATCTGCTCGAATTTGTAGACATTCTGCAAGAGGAACTCATTCGCGCCGGCGTTTTGCCCGAGGATTATGATTTTGAAGCGCACAAAGAATTGGTGCCCATGCAGCCCGGCGATGTGCCGATAACTTATGCCGACACTTCCGGCTTGGAGCGTGACTTCGGCTTTAAACCGAAAACTTCGCTCAGAGAAGGGCTGCGCCGCTTTGCAGAGTGGTATGCCGATTTTTACCAAAGCAAATAAACAGAAAATATTACCCTAAGGAGGAATCTGTAAAAATGAAAATTGCTGTTGCCGGAACGGGCTATGTCGGCTTGTCGATAGCCGCGTTAATCGCACAAAACCATGAAGTGGTGGCAGTGGATATTGTCAAAGAAAAGGTCGATATGATTAACCGAAGAATCTCACCGATTCAGGATGAATATATCGAAAAGTTTTTTGCCGAAAAAGAACTCAAACTCGTTGCCACATTAGATGCCGAGAAGGCTTATAAGGATGCCGACTATGTTGTCATTGCCGCGCCGACCAATTACGACAGCCAAAAGAACTTTTTTGACACTTCTGCCGTTGAGTCGGTGATTGAAAGTGTGATGCAGTATAACCCGACTACCTATATGGTCATTAAATCCACCATACCGGTAGGGTACACCGAATCGGTCAGGAAAAAATACCATACCGATAAAATTCTTTTCAGCCCGGAGTTTTTAAGAGAAACCAAAGCGCTGTATGATAATTTATACCCCTCCCGCATTATTGTGGGCACCGACCCGGCGGATAAAGCGCAACTTGCGGCGGCACAGTCGTTTGCAGCCTTACTGGTCGAGGGCGCAGAGAAAAAAGATGTGCCGGTCTTGACCATGGGCTTTACCGAAGCGGAGGCAGTCAAACTCTTTGCCAATACTTACTTGGCGCTACGCGTTTCTTATTTTAATGAACTTGATACATATGCGGAAATGAAGGGTATTGACGCCGCTTCCGTCATACAAGGCATTTGCCTGGACCCGCGTATCGGCGACCATTACAACAACCCCAGTTTTGGTTACGGCGGCTACTGCCTGCCCAAGGATACAAAGCAGTTGCTTGCCAATTATGATGATGTGCCGCAGAATATGATTAGTGCCATTGTGCAAAGCAATAGCACCAGAAAAGATTTTATTGCGCAAAGAGTGCTCGAAAAAGCCGGCGCCTATGTGCAAAGCAGCGAATATGATTTGAAAATGGAAAAGGATATCACGATCGGCGTCTACCGCTTAACCATGAAATCCAATTCCGACAATTTCCGCCAAAGTTCCATTCAGGGCATTATGAAGCGTATCAAGGCAAAGGGCGTAGAGGTGATTGTATATGAGCCGACTTTGCAAGACGGTACCACATTTTTCGGCAGCCGTGTTGTCAATGATTTGGCGGCATTTAAAGAAAAATGCACGGTGATTATTGCCAACCGCTACGACACCCGCCTGGATGATGTAAAAGAAAAAGTCTACACGAGAGACCTGTTTTGCAGGGATTAATGTGAACGCTGTGCTTTCACAAATGCGCAGTGCGAAATGAGCGGTGGTGCGCTTGCGGCACATTGGAATGCAACGCCGCTCTTCACACGCCACACTTCAAACTTTTAAAAACCGGAGGGCAGATTTGATATTGGATAATAAACTGGGAATCACCGATGAAGCAGAGCTTGCAAGGGAAGAAGAAAGAATCAGCAAGAAAAAAGCGCTTGAGCTTTTTGAAAGCAGCAGATTGGACGCTCTTGAAGCCGGTACGTTTTCGGCACTGCGAGAAATTCATCGCTTTTTGTTTGAAGATATTTATGATTTTGCAGGAAAACCGAGAACTGTAAACATCGCAAAGGGTAGCTTTAGATTTGCCCCTGTAATGTATCTTGAAAGCGCATTGAAACATATAGATAATATGCCTCAGTCAAATTTCGATGAAATCATTGAGAAATATGTTGAAATGAATGTTGCTCACCCTTTTAGAGAAGGGAACGGAAGAAGCACCAGAATTTGGCTTGATTGTATTTTAAAAAAAGAAATCGGGAAAGTGATTGATTGGAGCAAGGTCGATAAAGAGGATTATTTGCTCGCAATGGAACGAAGCCCGATTAAAGATGTTGAAATCAAGGTTTTATTAAAAGAAGCTTTGACGGATAGGATTCATGACAGGCTTGTTTATATGAAAGGCATTGATGCAAGCTATCATTATGAAGGATATAACACATTTAAAACCGAAGAGGTTTGACAAGACAGAGCCTTGTTAAAAATGAGCGGTGGTGCCGCTTGCGGTACATTGGAATGCAACGCTACTCTTCACACTCAAAACTTTTAAAAACCGGAGGTAACAATATGACTATTATCGTAACCGGCGGCGCCGGGTTTATCGGCTCAAATTTCATTTTTCACATGTTAAAAAAATATCCCGATTATTGCATTGTATGTTTGGATAAGTTGACCTATGCCGGCAATCTTTCCACACTGGAATCCGTGATGAACAATCCGAACTTCCGCTTTGTCAAAGCAGATATTTGTGATAAGGCGGCAGTCGAAAAACTCTTTGAAGAAGAAAAACCCGACATTGTGGTCAATTTTGCGGCGGAATCCCATGTGGACCGCTCTATTGAGGACCCGGGCATTTTCTTAAAAACCAATATCTTGGGCACACAGGTGTTGATGGATGCCTGCCGCAAATACGGTATTACGCGCTACCACCAGGTTTCCACCGATGAAGTTTACGGCTCTCTGCCGCTTGACCGACCGGATTTGCTCTTTACCGAAGAAACGC